>NZ_CP150145.1:5129467-5431200 GCF_037963835.1 Paenibacillus sp. FSL H8-0332 | reverse complement strand
TGCCTGGCAGGAATGAAGGTCAGATATAACGGAACCGATTGTCTGGAGCAGGGCATCAGGCAATTGCTGGACAGCCGGCAGGCGGTTGCTGTATGTCCCGAGCTGCTGGGCGGCTTCTCTACCCCGAGAGAACCGGCAGAGATTATAGGCGGCAACGGCAGGGATGTGCTGGAGGGGCGGGCCCGGGTGGTTGACAGAGCAGGGAATGATGTAACAGCAATGTATATAGAGGGCGCGTATGCCGCGCTGGAGCAGGCACACAGCTTAGCTGCCAGGCTTGTTGTCCTTAAAGAGAACAGCCCTTCCTGCGGCAGCTCCTGGATCTATAACGGAGAATTTGCAGGCGGGAAAATCCCCGGAGAAGGGGTGACCACAGCTCTTTTACGGCTGCATGGTATTGAAGTGATCTCCGAGGAGGAGCTTGCTGCGCGTTTGCCGGAATTAGAGGGCTGATCCGGGGCGCTGAGCATGGACAAATGTTACAATATTGTGTTTATTAACAGGTGGTAAAACAAGCTGTTCAGCAGTATAATCTAAGTAGTTCTGCAAGCAAATCCTGAATTCCAAGAAGCGGAGAATTTCGTTATGAAACCCATCTATTTGGACCACGCCGCTTCAACACCGGTTCATCCGGAGGTGGCAGCGGTTATGTATCATATGCTGTTGAACGAGTACGGCAATGCGTCCAGTGTGCACCAGTTCGGACGGTCTGCCAAGAGAATTATAAATGGGGCGCGCGATAGAATCGCGGGCTTTTTGGGCTGTTCCCCTGAGGAGTGGGTCTTCACAAGCGGAGGCACGGAGAGCGATAATCTCGCTCTGTTCGGCGCAGCTTATGCTTCTGCTTCCAAGGGTAGACATATCATTACTACAGCGGTCGAACATCATGCAGTGCTGCATACCTGCGCGGAGCTTGCGGGGCAGGGCTTCGAGGTCACCTATCTTCCTGTTGATTCTACCGGACGTGTCTCTCTGGAGGATGTGGAATCGGCTCTGCGCGAGGATACAGTACTGATTAGCATAATGTATGTGAATAATGAAGTGGGAACTGTACAGCCTATAGAAGAGATTGGCAGATTAGCGGCCGAACGGGGTGTGCTTGTGCATGTAGATGCTGTACAAGCTCTGGGAACATTGCCCCTGGTGCTCCGCGACCTGCCGGTCGACTATATGAGCTTCTCGGCCCACAAGATCGGAGGTCCGCAGGGGATTGGAGGCTTGTACGTCCGGCGGGGGGCGCCGCTTACGCCAAGACAGCATGGCGGACTTCAGGAGCGCGGCCGGCGGGCGGGCACGGAGAGCCTGGCACATACGGCCGGGTTCGCTAGAGCAGTAGAAATGGCTGTACAAGGGCTGCCGGAGCATCACGAGCAGGCTCTAGAATTGCGCGCAGCGCTGCTGGAGGGACTGGACAAGCACGCTGGAGCAGGCGGATATGTCATCAACGGAAATGAACAGCATTCGGTTCCGGGCATTCTGAATATCAGCTTTCCCGGAGCCAGAACGGATGTGCTGCTGATGAACCTGGACATGGAACGGATTGCGGCGGCCAGCGGCTCAGCCTGTACATCAGGATCGCTGGAAATCTCGCATGTTCTCCGGGCAATGAAGCTTCCGGAAGAACTTTTGAACTCAGCGATTCGCTTTAGTACAGGTTTGGGTAATACTAATGAAGAAATGCAGGTTGTTGCCCAAAAAGTTGGAACCGTTTTGAGCCGGCTGCGTACTAGAGACTAGGCGTCCGTGCATTCTGGCAGCCGTTTAAGAGGTACTCCGGCCCATGGGAACCCGTAAGCAATACTTAAGGTGAGGGGACTTGGGATACCATGAAGCTTCAAGATATGATTGGCCTCACTGTGTATGAAGTTGAAGAGGGTACTGAAGTCGGTGAAATAATCGATATCGGACTGGATTCAAACTGGAATATTACGGGTATTGAACTGGAAAGTAAATCTTTTTTCTCCAGTCATGTGAAAGTTGTGGCATGGGATAATATTGCCGCTTATGGCGAAGATGCTGTCATGATCCGCAATAAAGAGTCGATTATTAAGGTCGACGCTGACCATATATCCTACACTTTCCTCTTGGGAAAGAACAAATTGAAGGACAGGCAGGTGCTTACAGCATCGGGAACGGTGCTTGGGCGAATATCGGATGTTTATTTTGACCAAAAGTTGGGAAACACAATAGTAGCGCTGGAAATCAGTGACGGGCTTGTAACTGATTTGATCGAAGGCCGCAAATGGCTGCCTTGTTCTGAAGAGATGTCTATCGGGGAGGATTCGGTACTGGTCCCCGCGATGAGTGAAGAACGGCTCCAAAAAGCCATTAATATTGTTAACGGATAGGTGGAATGTATTATATGAAGTGTCCAAACTGCAACTCCAAGGATATCGGCAAGATCGGCTCCCACCAGTTCTATTGCTGGGGCTGTTTCATCGAACTTACGGTCAACGGCGAGAAAATGTCGGTTTATCAGGTTGAAGAGGATGGCACGCTCAGCTCGCTTGACGATCTGTTCTCGGGTGAAGAGGTTGCACAGGATTTCCCGCAAATCCACGCCTCCTCTTGAGCATTGCCTGATTCATAACCGGCTAACAGTTACATAGATTCGCCGTGCCCAAATACCGGGCGGCTTTTGAAGCCGCCCGGTATTTGGGTTTTTTGTCGTCACTACGAAAGTTGCATCTTTGTTATACGGGCTAAGGAATTGGTATGTCGTCTCCGGGATGCGGACCCTATACTGAAATCGACTGGCGCGAGTCCAGAATTCAACAAGGTTCTACACGAGGGGGAGTGTTCAGATGTACCGCAAAGGAATATCCAAGCTTCTGATTGCCGGATTGCTGCTGTCAGGGATTCAGCTTCCGGGAACTACAGGAATAGCACAGGCAGATAACGGAAAAGACGCAGACAGGCTGTCTGCAAGTACAGGCCGGGCAGAGTCAGCACGGGCGGCGGCAGGATTCGCCGATATGAAGCAGCACTGGGCTTCAGCTGCAGTGAACAGGCTGTCAGCGGCAGGAATTCTGCAGGGAGACGAGGCAGGACAATTCAGACCGGGACAAGCGGTCTCACGGGCAGAGATGGCCGCCATCATCAGCCGCGTGTTCCGTTACACGGATTCAGGCAGTGCTGTATTCAGTGATGTAAGCGCTTCTTCCTGGTATGGCAAGGATGTAAGCCGCGTGAATGCCGCAGGTGTTGTTCAAGGCTACGCGGACGGCCGGTTCCAGCCGGGAGCGGCTGTTACCCGCCAGGAAGCCGTGACTATGCTGAGCCGGGCGTTCACGCTGGAGGCGGGCTCTCAGGGTGCGCTGGCTGCGCAGTCTGATACGGCAGCGGTCAGCGGCTACGCCCGGGAAGCCTTAAGTGCGATGCTTGGCGCCGGTTACCTGCGCGGCGATGCAGACGGCAAGCTGAATCCGCAGGCGCAGATGACCCGGGCCGAGCTGGCCGAGTTGCTGAGCCGGATGGTCGGGTGGATCAGCTCCGGCGAGGGAAGCCAGAAGCTTGGAGCGGTGTCCGGCAATGTGATTGTCAACCGGGCGAATGTGCAGCTCGAAGGAGGAACCGTCAGCGGCAATCTCTACGTGACGGCCGGAGTAGGAGAAGAGGAAGTTGCCTTCTCAGGCATCAAGGTACAGGGAACGGCCCATATCTCAGGAGGAGGCGGCCACTCGGTGGTGTTCCGCCAATCCACCCTGGGGCAGATCAAGCTGAACAAGCTTACCACCCTGGTACGAATGGTACTGGAGGATGGCAGCACCGCGGCCCGGATTGAATTGCTTAAGCCGGCGAAGGTGGAGATCGGAGCGGGCTCCCGTGCAGAGGCTGTGGTCATCGGCGCAGGCGCTGCCGGATCAGAGATCGTGAGCCGGGGGCAGATCGGCCGGCTTGAGAACCAGGCGGACCGTGTGCTGCTGAACGGCCAGGCGCTCAAGACCGGCGAGACGCTCCGGGACTTGTCCGGCACAGGAGCTACAGCGCAGGCAAGTGCCAAGGCTACTACTGCCCCAGCCCAAGCGGGCGGCGGCGGGAATGCAGGCGGTGGTGACACACCCTCGCCAACACCTTCACCTGCGACACCGGTGCCAACAGCAACGCCTGCTGCCACACCAACCCCAACGCCGACCCCGACTCCGCCAACCCAGAACAATCCATGGGAGCTGGTCTGGAATGACGAATTCGACGGCCAGACCATTGATGCGGCGAAATGGAATGTGCAGGATACCGGCACGGTGTACAATAACGAGCTGGAATATTATCACCCGGACAATGCTTCGCTTGCCACAGAGAGCGGGCAGAGCGTACTGGAGCTGGAAGCCCGGAAGCAGGCTTACGGGGGGAAGAATTATACTTCAGGCAAGCTGACCTCCAAGATGAAGGGCGACTGGACCTACGGCAAATTCACCGTACGGGCCAAGCTGCCGGTTCAACAGGGCATGTGGCCAGCCATCTGGATGATGCCAACCGATGATGAGACGCAGTATGGACCTTGGCCGGGAAGCGGCGAGATGGACATTATGGAATTGACGGGACCGGTTGCCGGTAAGCCTGGGGCAGATCTGTATCCAAGAACGGTCCATGGCTCAATTCACTATGACATTCCGCAAACTAGCCAGACCAAAACCTATGTATTGCCCGAAGGTCAGACCTTCGCTGATGATTATCACGACTTCACGCTGGAATGGCTTCCGGGCCTGATCCGGTATTATGTGGACGATAAAATGTATTTTGAGACGAGTGACTGGGGAACGATGGCCAAAGGCCAGCCGGATTACTATACGTACCCTGCTCCGTTTGACCGGCCGTTCTATATGATTCTGAATCTGGCCGTGGGCGGCGACTGGCCGGGCAATCCGAAGACCGACTTCAAGTCGGATAAAATGTATGTAGACTACGTACGGGTCTACAAATACAAGAACCTGGATCAATGGCCGGATGTAACAGGGAAGCGGCCGGTAGATCCGGGACTGTCAACCCCGCAGCGTCCTGCCCTGGCAGACGGCAATCAGATCTACAACGGGGACTTCAAGGGTACTGTAGCAGCCCAGGGTCAGCCGGAATATTGGGAATTGATTGAGAATGAGAGCGGAAGCGGAACCGTCTCCGTCATTGAGGATCAGGATAAGGGCAAGGCGGTGAAGGTTGCTGTCCATGAGGCCGGAACCCAGAACTACTCCATTCAGCTTGCGCAGAAGCCGCTGCTGCTGGAGCGGGACAAAGCCTACAAGGTAACCTTCGATGCCAAAGCGGACGCAGCCCGGCCGCTTATGAGCAAGCTGACCGAATTCGGCGGCGGATGGACGGCGTATTCCGGGGAGCGCAATTTCCAGCTTACACCGGACTGGCAGCCGTATGAGTACAGCTTTACGATGGCGAAGGCTTCGGACAATAATGCCCGCTTTGAGTTTAACCTGGGTCTGAACAACATATCCGCCTACTTCGCGAATGTAAGGGTGGTAGAAACAGAAGCGCCGCCGGTAGTACGCACTCCGCTTGCTGACGGCAACCTGATCTATAACGGAGGCTTCGATCTGGGAGAAGCACGGCTCGGATATTGGAGCTTTGCCGTTAAGCAGGGCTCGGAAGCAGCGGCGAAGGCCAGTGTAACCAATACACTTGCTCTGCCGATGATGAAGCGGGAGTTCCGGGCGGATGTGCAGAAGGCCGGAGGATCGCCGGAGGATGTGACGCTGACCCAGGCAGGAATTCCTGTGTCCGCAGCAGCCGTCTACCAGCTTGCCTTCGATGCGAGATCGGCCGAGGCGCAGCCGCTTGGCATTAAGCTGGCGGGCAGCGGTGGACAGACGGTCTATCCTGACGGAACCACCTTCACTCTGACACCGGAGTGGAAGAGCTATACAGCAGAAATTGAGCTGTCCGGCGGGTCCGGCACAGAAGCTGCGTTATCGTTCCTTCTGGGCGCGGCTGTGGGGCAGACCGAGATTGACAATGTGCGACTGGTACGGATGACCGATCCGCCAGTGCTCACTAAATACCTGCACCTGCGGGGAGACCAGTTCTGGAGAGCCTCAGGAACCGGCCTGATTCCGAGCGGTGAAGGCGGCAAGGATATCACGAATATGGATAAGGGCGACTATGTGGAATATAAGGTGGTACTGCCTCAGGCAGGAAGCATTGTTCCGGTTACCCGCGTATCTAGTGTGCTCGCGGATTCCGAGCTTACGCTGTCAGTACTGGATGCCAGCAAGCAGAATGTGGTGACGGAATCTGTCTACAGCGCGGCAGTTGGCAATACCGGAGGTCTTCAATCCTACCGGGCGATCGTTGGAGCCCCGCTTGCGCTGCCTGCGGGAAGCTATTATATCCGTCTTGGCGGCAGCGGCTACAATCTGGCCTGGCTGGATCTGTCCCGTGAGCTGGTGATGAACGGCAGCTTCAAGGATGCTTCCACCGACAACTGGACGCTATACAAGAAGGACTGGGATGACAATGACCCGGGGAAGAGCACTGTAATGAAGGCGGTGTATGGAGAACTGCAGGTTAGCCTCGGCGGAACGGGAACGGAGGCTTGGCATGCACAGGTGAAGCAAACGGGCATCCCGGTAGAGCAGGGCAAGAAATATCTGCTGCGCTTCGATGCGGATGCTTCGGTGGCCCGGGATATTAAAGCGCTGGTTCAGCATGACGGGACTGACGATGGCAACTGGACTCCTTATCTGGAACAGGGGCTGAGACTCAGCGAAGCCGGAGGACACTATGAATATCTGTTTACTGCCCCGGCAACGGATTCCGCAGCGGTGCTCCAGTTCAGTCTGGGCAAGATTTCCGAAGAGCTCGGAGCGCATACGGTCAACCTGGGCAATATCTCCTTGCTTCAGGTAAGCCCGGTGCTGGATGGTGAGGCTTACGGGGAGAATCTGATTCCAAACGGCGATTTCTCGGCGCCGCTTAAGGGCTGGAGCAGCTACTCCTCCGACAACGGGGAGTTAACTATTGATAATGTGGATGAAGCGCTGCAGATCAAGGTGGGCTCCACCGGAACGAACACCTGGGACCGGCAGGTCTTTTATGAGGGAATCGCTTACAACGAAGGCAATCATTATACACTCACCTTCAAGGCCAAGGCATCAGCTGAACGCAAAATGAATATCAGCATCGGCTGGCTGGATGTGGCGGACAACTACAACTGGCACGGATATACGAGCAAAATTGTTGATCTGGGCAGCGATTATCAGGAATATACCGTAGAATTCGATGTTGCCGGAGGCAGCACCTCCATCGGCCGCATTTCCTTCGAGCTTGGAGATATTAAGGATGGCGGCACCGGGCATCTGACGGTGAACGTGGATGATATTGTGCTCACGAATAACGGAACAGCAGCGGCACCTTGAACATGCTTTGGATTTTGTTATTCAGGCTTACGATTTGGTATTTAGACTGGACGCAGACACTTCTATAATCATTACATGGAGGACGGGCAACCGTTCTCCGTGCTTGTTAAGAACCTTCCCCCAATTCTTCGGCCCAATGAGTATACATAACAGGGAATGAGTATCGTCCAATAGAAAACAGGAAAAGAGGAGAACCATTCATGATGCTGAAATTCAATACCGCAAGAGCAGCGGCTGCTTCACCTGAGGATATCCTGAGACAAGCATTCGCAGACCGGATGGATGCAGGCGGGCAGCTAAGCGCCGTCTTCACGGATTCCCAGTGCATCGGGGCTGTTGGCGTAGCGGGCCTTCCGCTCCGGCTGCCGGCCATTCAGGAGCTGCTGAAGCTCCCGGAGGTGGCAGCGCTGCTGCCGAAGGAGGCTGGCGCATCCGCGCTGTTCACCGTGAATGATACAGGTACGGCACTGTCCCTGCATATCCGCCATGCCGGAAGACAGGAACAGACAACAGCTATACCGGAGGCGGCTGCAAGCGCGGCGCTGGCGCAGCTTCAGGCTGCACCGGGCTGGGCCGGTGCCCTTAACGCTGAAGGCGAGCATGTGATTGACCTGCGCTCCCCCGTTCCGGGGCCGCACTTCGCGGTCAATCTGCTGCTGGGCAACCGTCTGGAGTTCCCTCATCCGCTTCAGACTACACCGAAGAGCGTGGTCGACCGCCTGGGCGGCGGCAGCTTCCGTTCCCATGCGGCTACCCAGGTGCTGGCGACCCGCTGGGATATGCGCCAGGAGGAGAACGGCTTCCCGGCCAACCGTCAATTCTATCTGTTTGAGGACGGGAAACAGATCTTCTATTCCGCTGATCCGGGCGGAGAAGGCATTGAATCGGCGGTCTGCCGCCATTCACAGAATGTAACCATCATCACGTACCGCCTGTCCGGCGGACTTGAGATTACACGTACTATCTTCATTCTGCCGCATGCTGAAGGTCTGCCGCTGGCGACCGAGATGCAGCGGGTTACGATTACGAACCATGGAGAGATCAGCCGCCAGCTTCGTCTGGTGTATACGGGCATGTTCGGCTCGGCAGCACCGGGCGCTCTGTTCGAGGATGTGCTGTATAGCAATGTTATTATGCAAGGCGGCGTATTGCAGGACGCTGATGGTGCCGTGGCTGCAATCAGCCCTGACTATTACCCGGAAGGCGGGCGCCATGATCTGCGCTTCCACACGATGATTATCCACGGGGAAGACGGACCGGTGCTGCCGCGTGAATATTGCGTCAGCTACAATGAGTTCGTCGGCACCGGCTCACTCCACCGGCCATCCGGCGCGCTGAAGCTGAGCAGCATTCTGCACCGCAAGGGGCCGGGATTCTTCGCGGTAGCGGGCGATATTCAGGTTCCTGCCGGAGCCACGACAGCGGTTGACCAGCTGACGGGCCTTGTCTCCGACAAGAGCGGAGCAACCTGGAGCGATACGGTACTGGAGGAAGAGGTAGGCGCGCTGATCGCCCGCTTCACAAGCCGCAGCGCGGCCGAAGAAGCCTTGGCACAATCCCTGAAGTTCGTGCGGAATTACTCCAGGTTCCTGCAGGTATCCTCCGGGGACGCGGATTTCGACCAGTTCGTGAACCGCAATCTGCCGTTTCAGGTGCTCTACCAGAGCTTTGTCTCCCGCTCCTTCTGTCAGACCCAGAAGGGCTACCGGGAGATCGGCTTCCGTGAAATTCAGGATATGTATGCCTCGATGTATTATTTCGTCGGGATGGGCCGGGGCGGCCTCGTCAAGAGCCTGCTGAAAGAATGGACCAGCATGGTATTTGAGCTGGGGTATGCGTATCACAATTTCTTCTGGGCCGGCAAAGAGCCGGGCAAATGGTCCGATGATGCGCTATGGCTGATCCAGGCTGTCTACCGTTATGTCATGCTGACCGGGGATGCGGAGTTCCTGGATGAGGCTTGTCCGGTAGCAGGCACAGATACAGAACGGCCGGTATTCGAGACCCTGAAGGCGATTATTGTCTATTCCGGACAGATCTCGATCGGACGCCACGGCCTGCCGCTGCTCGACTTCGCAGACTGGAACGACTGTCTGAAGCTCGATGACACCTATCTGAACGGCCCGGTCAAGGAAGCACTCTACCGGAAGCAGCTGGAGGCTGGCGGTGTCTTCGGGGATTCGCTGGAGAGTGATTATTCCGAGAGCGTCATGAACGCCTTCCTGCTGAAGGTAGCGGTTGATGAATTGTCCGCCCTGGCCGCCCGCAAAGGCGAGCAGGCGTATGCAGATGAGCTGACGGGCTTCGGAGCTAAGCTGCGGGAACGCATCCAGGAGCATGCCTGGAAGGGGGATTTCTTCGCCCGTGTGCTGTTCAACCGCTATCCGAACGGAGAATATACGTATCTCGGCGCTGCCGGAGACGGGATGTCCTCCGATCCGGCGAAGGACGGCTCGTACTTCCTGAATTCGTTCAGCTGGAGCATTCTGGCGGGCTGTGCGGATGAGGAGCAGATCGCGGTGATGCTGAACACTATGAAGGCGCATCTGATGACGCCTTACGGCATGAAGCTGGTCTCGCCGGTGGCGTTGGGCCGGGTATCCACGCACACGGCTTCGGATGAATATTTCCCGGGTGACCGCGAGAACGGCGGCGTATTCAAGCATGCCTGCATGATGGCTGCTGCGGCTATGTTCAAGGGGGCCAAGGAAGTATCCAGTCCGGATCTGGCTGCCGAGCTCTCCCGCTTGGGCTACTGGCTGCTGGACCGGATTATGCCGTTCAAGACGATGGATGATCCGTTTGCCGTCTGCGGGAATCCGCGGTTCTGCACCCAATACAACAACAGCGAGACTGGTGAGAACATCGGTCCAATGCTTAGCGGCACCTCGACCTGGCTCACCCTCTCGCTGATGGAAGCGCTGGGTATTGAATATACGGAGCAGGGCATAGCACTGAGTCCGGTGCTGCGGGAAGAGCAGACGGAGCTTACCTATACCTTGAAGCTGGGCAGCTCCTCCTACCGGATTCAGGTCCGTAAGCCGGAGGGCTTCCACCGCATGCAGGACGGGGCAGCCCGCCTGACGCTGGACGGCCGGGTACTGGAGAACGGCTTGGTACCGGCCGTAGATGACGGCTTCGCCCATGAGGTAGAGCTTACCTTCGCGTAACTGACGGAATTACAGCGCCCGGTCACGGTATTCATGCGGGGTCATCCCCGCATATTCCTTGAAGAGCTTAATGAAATAATGGGCGTTGGAGTACCCGAGCTCCGAGGAAACTTCATAAATTTTGAGCGGCGTATGGATTAGCAGATACGCCGCTTTTTCCATCTTTACCTGACTGATATAGTCGCTGATCCGCTTGCCGGTCTCCAGCTTGTACATTTTGGAGAGATAGACCGGATGCATCTGGACATGGTCGGCGATGGCCTGTAGGGAGACATAGTGCAGATTGAGGTTGATATACTCATGTACCTTGCGGATCAGTACGGTCCGGCTGTTCCGCCGTTCGGAATCCGTATGCTCTCTCAGCAGAAGGATAACCTCCATGGCCCACTCCCGCAGCTTGTCCGGCGTCTGAAAGGGAGCCTGCTCCAGCAGCGGATTGCCGACAATCTCGCTCAGCAGCTTGTTATTCTTGTGGGCGAAGTAATAGAAGGCCGTCTCCAAGTGCAGACGGGCTTCCTGGATATGCTCCAGTGACCGCTCCGGACTGTGGACCAGCTCCGAGACAATAGCGTTCAGCTTGTCTTCAATGCCCTGCCAGTTGTTCGCTTCGAACATGTGGAACAGCAGAGGAGGCTCATAGAGCGGCTGGAGAATCTCCACGGGCTGGGAGCTGCTGTTATCCGTGGTATCGAGATAGATGCCGGTCTCGCTGCCGATATGCTGGCGGATTGCGGAGATGGCGGATTGATAGAGAGTGTAGACCTGATCCGGGAAGTCGCCCCAGCCGGTGGTCACCACGGACAGGCCGCCTCCCATCAGGGTGCTGACATGATTCTGCAGCTGATAGGCAGCCTGAGCCACCCCATTTCCCGGATTGCCGTCGTGTTCAACATCCTCCCTGGGCTGCAGCAGGAATACGAGATAATCATGAACATCCTTGCAGGACCAGATCAGGAACCGGTCCTGGAACAGCTCCTGGGCGATATTAATGATTGCATATTCAAACAGCAGCATGCTGTGCATATCCTGACGCCGGAAGAATTCCTCGGGACGGACCACGGCCAGACAGACTGGCAGTCCCGCCCTGAACGGCAGGTCGAACTGGTCCAGCCGCTCCTGGAGCTGCGGCCCGGGCAGCTTCCGACCTTGCAGCAGCTCCCCGAGCAGGCGGTCCCGCAGGATTGGCAGATGCTCGCGGAAGGTCTGCATCGTCCGCTGGTGGGAGGACCAGGCCTCCCAGTCACTGCGCAGCTTCTCCTGGAGCTTGCCGATGACGGCGATCAGCTGGTCGTTCGCTATCGGCTTGAGCAGATAGGCGCTGGCCTGCTCCTCAATAGCCTTGCGGGCATATTCAAACTCCGCATAGCCAGTCAGCATCACCACCCGGACATGCTTCCAGCGCTTGCGGATGGCGGCAATCAGCTCGGTGCCGGACAGCTCCGGCATATTGATATCTGTGACTACAATATCAATGGGATAACGCTGGAGCAGCTCCAGCGCCTCATACCCGGAATAAGCTTTGTGGACCTGTCCGAAGCCCATCTCCGCCCAGGGAATCGAAATGGACAGATCATCGACCACATAGGGTTCATCGTCAACCAATAGAATTTGGTGCATCAGGTTCCTCTTTCTTCTCCATACGGAGAGTTGTTATCAGACCGCCTTCCGGTGAAGGGGCAATCATCAGGCCGGAAGCCTCGCCGTAATGTAATTTGAGACGCTGCTGGACATTCCATAGCCCGCAGCCTCCATCCTCACGCGTGGTTTCGTTAATACGCGCCTGAAGCGCGGCAATGGCTTCCTCTGTCATACCGGCGCCGTTGTCCTCAACGGTAATGAGAATGGCTTCCCGGGTATGGCGGCCGGTGATCCGGATGGAGCCGGGGCCGATTTTTCGCTCAATGCCATGGATGATACTATTCTCTACTAGAGGCTGAATCAGCAGCCTCGGAATGTTCAGGTCCAGCAGTTCAGTCTCCATATCCATCTCGTAGCGGATACGCTGCTTCCGCAAATTCTGGATCTTCAGGTAATTCTCCAGCAGCTTCAGCTCATCCTGAAGGGTGGTGAGGGAATGGTCGACCCTGGTAATATAACGGTAATATTCGCCCAAGCTGAGTGCCATCGCCTCGACGGATTCCGTATCTCCTATGGCGGCCTTGCTCTTGATGAAGAACAGGCAGTTGTACAGGAAATGCGGATTGATCTGTGATTGAAGCTGCTTCAGATGGGCATCCTTGGCCCGGAGCTGCTCCAGATAGACCTGCTCGATCAGCGACTGAATCTTCTCGGCCATGTCATTGAATTCCTCATTAAGCAGCGTGAACTCCTGATTGGTCCGGGTATGAATGCGGGTAGACCAGCGCCCTTCCTTCATCCGGTTGAGCGAACGCAGCAGAAGGCTCACCGGACGCTGCACCTGGCGGTAGAGCTGCAAGGAGAAGAGCAGGCTCATCACCAGCAGAATAGCCGATCCTGTCAGGAAGGAAGAGCGGCTGCTGCGGATCGGTTGAAGAATCTCCTTCAGCGGTGAATAATGCACGACCTGCCAGTCGATGGCCGAGGAGGGCACTGAGCTGACCAGGAAGCTGCCCTGCTTAAGGTTGAAGATATCGGAGGTACTCTTCCCGGCCGTGATATTCAGTGCCGCGGTGACCTGCTCCGCCATCTGCCGGTCCGAACTCCGCGAGAGGATGACCCCGAATGTTGGATGGTACAAGAAGGTGTCCCCCGTGTTCTGCGACTGGTAGGCCTCGAACATCCGTTCAATATTGGAGACTGGTAAATACATGGACATCAGCAGCTGCGCCTCGCGCGGCCGGCTTGTTGCCTGGGCAGGGTCCGACAAAAGCAGCCGGAAGCCTGCCTCTGCGCCGGCCCTGTCCGCCGAGATATACTCCCAGCCTGCCGGCAGCGGCTTGTGCAGGACAGAGACATCGAAGGACAGCGAGGAATCCGAGCCCAAGGTCTCCCCGCTGAAGGGCTTGTACAAGACAATCCGGTTCTCCCACGTACTGGAGCTGGTCTGTAGGGACAGCTTCTCCAGCACCGTCATAATCGTCTGGGCGGGATCAATAAGATGGCCCAGCTGCGTAATCTGCTCATAATCGCGGATGGTGGGATCTCTCTGCAGGGCATACATGCTGCCCGCCAGCTGGTTGATATTGTCATCCATCTGCTGGGTCAGGAATTCCAGATGATTCAGGTCGGTGGTTTTAATCTGACTGGTAATGACTCCGACATCCTTACGGTAGGACATTCCGTAGAACAAGAGTGTAGCGGCAATCAGCGAGAGCAGGATTGCTACCATTTTAATGAACAGGTTGGGACGCCATGCCACCATAAAGATCATCCTTTTCAAGACATTTGCTGTAATATGGAGAAGTGTATCATAAGATCATGAGGTCGATTACAATACAATCTGTTCGTCACACCGAACTCTACGAAAAGCAGGTGGTTTCATGAAGGTCCATTCACCGCTGTTCCTGCTGCTCCTGATCCTGTCAGGGTGCTCCTGGCACAGCACTGGCGATAGTCAGCCGCCCGCTTCACCGCAGAGTACAGCCCCTCACTTCGATGTTAAGCAAGGCAAATATGATCCTCCGGTAGACCTGTATACGGTCGGCTCTGTGAACCCCAACCTGAACTTTATCAAAGGGGAGAGCCTGGAGCATAACGTACATACGGTCTGGGCCGAGAAGCGGCTGGGCATCCGTATCCGTTATCTCTGGACGATCTCCGGCACCTCAGAGACCTACGCCAACAAGTTGAGGCTGGAGCTGGCCAAAGGCAATATGCCCGACATCGTAACGACCAGAGATGCCGATATTATCCAGGAGCTGATTGATTCAGGACAATTCATGGAAGTCGGCGACCTGTTCGAGCAGCATGCGTCCGAGGTGTGGAAGAAGGCTGTTGCCGAGGATGCTTCGGCATGGAACCCCTTCGTGCGCGGCGCGCACCGGTATGCCATTCCCATTATGGATTATGAATATAACTCCGATCCGCTGCTCTGGGTCCGCCAGGATTGGCTGGACAAGCTCCATCTGAAAGCCCCGCAGACCCTGGATGAGCTGGAGCAGGTCATGGACGCCTTCGTCAACCGGGACCCGGACGGCAACGGAATCAAGGATACCTACGGTCTGTCGGTTGGATTCCGCAACGGCGCCAGCACCTGGATGGGAGACAGCAGCTGGGTGTTCGGCGCCTACGGTACGGTTCCTGAGCAGTGGAACCGCCGGAGTGACGGCACCCTGGAATACGGCTCCATCCAGCCCGGGGCAAGGAAGGCTGTCCAGCTCATGAAGCAATGGGTACAGCGCGGTTATCTGAGCGCTGACAGTGCCTGGCTGGATGAAGAGGGAGCGGCGAACCAGTTCATCTCCGGCAAGGCGGGCATCATTGCCGGACCCTATTGGATGCGCGGCTGGCCCCTGTCCTCCTTGACCAAGAGTGACGCTGAGGCGCGTGTCCGGGCAATTGCCATCCCTTCGGGGCCGGGCGGCCTCACCATGAGAAGAGGGACCCTGCCTGTCAACGGTGCCATCCTGATCAATAAGCAGATGAAGCATCCTGAAATCTTTTTTACGTATCAGAATTATTTGTTCGATTCATACGCTACCTCGACCGGCGAGTTCGCCCATGGCCTTGCGGAGGGCTATGACTGGTCCATGGCGGGCGGCCAGCCGAGCGCCGAGTCTTCGGCGCTGCCGCTGGGCGGCATCCGGGTAGCCTCGTACACGCTGACCTTCGACGGGGCCCGGATTCCCTCCGGGGTCATCCGGGAGATCCCGAAGGACATTGCCCCTGTGCTGCTGGGCCAGAAGGAGGCTTCCCGCAAGGAGCAGTTCACGGGACCTCCGACAGCGACGATGAAGCGTGACGGCGAGCTGCTGAAGAAGCTGGAGCAGAAAAGCTTCATCAAAATCATCTTCGCGGACAGCCCGCTTGAAGAATTCGACGAATTCGTGCACAAGTGGAACACCTACGGCGGACTTACCGAAACCATGGAGGTCAATGCCTGGGACCGCAGCAGCCGATAAATACCGCAGGGACAAGAAACCGCCTCTATAATAAGGCGGTTTCTTGTCGTAGATAAGCCTCAAGGCCTCTGCCTGTTTGCCTGGCGGCGGCTCCATCAAATCTGTTCCTTTTGTGCGGTATTCTTTCTATATATCGTACAGAAGGACGGCCGCAGCCGCCATACCAATGTGGCGATTGGGATAACAAATATTGAAGATGAGCTGCCATGATCCGCATAGACAAAAGAACCCCGGCGGATGCCGCTTGCGCATCGCCGGGGTCCATCACCTGCCTGCAAGTTAGTTGCTTGTGTATTTCAGCCAATCGTAATAGGCGTACAGCGGGTTCGCCCCGTTGTAGGAACCGAGCCAGGAATCCACACCCGTTCCGTTCCAGAGGTTCATCATGATTTTACCGGCCCGGGAGGGGATGTTGCTGGTTGCCGTATGCTTCAAGACCCCGTCTACATACCATTTAATATAACCCGGCTGCCAGTCGAAGGCGTACGTATGATAGCTCTGGGAAGCATCGAAGCCGAGATTAACAATCTTCTCATGTCCGCCAACACCGTTCGTGTAATAGTTGAACTGAACCTTCGTGGTATCCTTGCCAAGGAACTCAATATCAATCTCATCCCAGGGTGTGCCGTCTGAGGGTCCGGTGTAGGTGAAGAAGGAGGAGACGATCCCGCTGTTCTTGGCCGGTTTCATGCTGACCTCGTATTTGCCGTAGCTGTACTTGTTCACAGAGCGGTACTCCGCGCCGTCAAATTTATTGTTGCTGGGGCTGGTCAGGGCCAGACGAAGCTGTCCGCCACTGGTGAATGAGATGTTATTCGCACGCCAGGTACAGTTGAACATGGAGCCATTCGAGTAGCCGTCTGCTTTTTGCCAGGTTGCGGGGTTGAAGTAAGTCAGAGGCTCATTAAAGACGGTTGCCGCCGAAACGGACGGAGCTCCTGTCAGCAGACCGGCAAGCAGCAGGGTCATTCCTGCACCGAATAACTTGTGTAGCTTTCTCCTCATATACAATACCCTCCTCATAATGTAAGCGTTTTACAATATGATTGTAGCGAACCTTGAACCCGGCCACTATACCAACCTGCGAATTAAAATAACAAAAAACCAATTTTTTGCAGAGCGGAGTATTTCATTCCCCTCCCACACATACTAATATGGCATGATGGTTAAGGGCTGTACACGTTCAGGAGGGGTATTATGGAGGAGTGGTCCCGCAGTAAATGGCTCCGCTGGATGATCGGCGTGCTGCTCTCACTGATTATTCTATATTTCGTCTGGCTGCTCCGTCCGATGCTGAATGGGGTATTCCTGTTTCTAAAAGCGATCCTGGCCCCGTTCCTGGCCGCCATGATTATCTCCTATGTACTGAATCCCGTGGTCACCATGCTCTCCCGGAGAAAAATGCCGCGCAGCGTAGCCGTCCTGCTGATCTATGCGGTGTTCCTGACCTCGCTTGCGGTGATTCTGATCAACCTGATCCCGATGTTCATTGAACAGCTGGAGGAGCTGAACGAGCATCTGCCGGAGATGACGCTGCACGCGCAGGGGTTAATGAAGGGCATGAATTCCAGACTGATTCCGCCCGGGGTGGAGACGGGAATGAATAACTGGTTCTATCAGCTGGAGAACCGCCTGGCCGAAGGCATCTCCCACTTCCTTAATAATATCGCTTCGACCATTGGCCTGCTGTTCAACGCATTCATTGTGCCTTTTCTCGTGTTCTATATTCTGAAGGATTTCGAGGTGTTCGAACGGATGGTGGTATCCTGTCTGCCCCGTTCGCGCCGCAAGTCGATTGTGATGCTGTTAAAAGACATTGATGAAGCGCTCGGCAACTATATCCGCGGGCAGTTTCTCGTCTGCATCATCATCGGCGTGCTCGCTTATATCGGCTACGCGATTATAGGCATGCCTTATGCGCTGCTGTTCGCCTGTGTTGTCGCGGTATTCAACATTATTCCGTATATGGGTCCGTTTCTGGGGGCGGCCCCGGCTATTGTGATGGCCTCAACCTTGTCGTGGCGCCTTGTCCTGCTGGTGGCGGTGGTGAATACCCTGTGCCAAATGCTGGAGAGCAACGTGATCTCTCCGCAGGTTGTAGGACGGAAGCTGCATCTGCATCCGCTGCTGATCATCTTCGCGCTGCTGGTCGGCGGCGAGATCGCAGGAATGATCGGACTGATTCTGGCCGTCCCTTTCTTCGCTGCCGCCAAGGTGGTCATTCAGCATATCATCGGCTATTATATCCGCAGAAGGCCAGCGTGAAGCAGCCGTAATTCATCCCGTCACTTGCAGGAACCGGAGGGACTTGCGCTACTTCGGGTGAAAGGATTGACGGTACATGTATCTTTTGGTTATAATGTGGTGAATATTACGATAAGAAGAGTCATCATAGCAGTGCGATGAAGAGGAGTATTAATTCGTGAGACCGTTATTGCAGAGAGCCGGCACCCCAGGTGCGAGCCGGTTAACGGGCCGCAGTGAACTCACCTCCGAGTAATGGCGCGAGCCGCAGGTTCCTTTAGACGGGCCAGCGAGTGAACCGCCGTCGCCTCACCCCCGATACAGGGTGTCAAAGTGAGTGCCGGACAAAGAATGTCCGCCGCTAACTAGGGTGGTACCACGGGAATTCATACCTCTCGTCCCTAGCGATTATACGCTAGGGATGGGAGGTTTTTTTGCGGTTAGCCCGGCGGAGCAGCTGGTCCTGAGCAGGCAGGGGCGATTATGTTGACTCGTTCCGTCTCCCGGCCCGGTGAAGCATGGGCGGGTAGATTGCCGTGGTTTTTACGGCCAGGTGAATCATGGGCGGCTCTTGGGCTTTGCTGTTGCACTGGGCAAGTGAATTGGTTATTACAGATTTTATGTAAATATAAAGGAACGGAAAGAAATTTTGGAGCTATAGCAACGTTAGTGGCCGCCTTTATACTCGGATTTCTACCTTGAAGCTTATAATCAGAAATCCGAGTATAACAGCGGGCGGAAGCCCAAAACTTTCTGCAGTGACCCTTATTTACAGTGTTTTTTTACAATAGAGTTACCTAATACAGCAACACTCCAAGGAGGAGCACAAGATGAGCGACAATCATACGGGTTACCGCGCACAGACCATCGAGCCGAAATGGCAGAAATTCTGGGACGAGAACAAGACCTTCAAGACAAGTGAAGAATCAGGCAAGCCGAAGTTCTACGCCCTGGATATGTTCCCCTATCCTTCCGGCGCAGGACTGCACGTAGGCCACCCGGAAGGCTATACCGCCACCGATATCGTGTCCCGCTTCAAACGGATGCGCGGCTACAACGTGCTGCACCCGATGGGCTGGGATGCCTTCGGACTTCCGGCCGAGCAATATGCAATGGATACCGGCCAGCATCCGCGTGATATTACCTTCAAGAACATTGACAATTTCCGCCGCCAGATCAAGTCGCTGGGCTTCTCCTACGACTGGGACCGCGAGATCAGCACGACAGATCCGGGTTACTACAAGTGGACGCAGTGGATTTTCATCCAGCTGTATAACCGTGGATTGGCTTATGTGGCCGAAGTATCGGTGAACTGGTGCGAGGCGCTGGGAACCGTTCTGGCGAACGAAGAAGTCATCGACGGCAAAAGCGAGCGCGGCGGCCATCCCGTTGTCCGCAGACCGATGCGCCAGTGGATTCTGAAGATTACCGAATACGCCGACCGTTTGCTGGAGGATCTGGAGGAGCTGGACTGGGAAGAGAGCATCAAGGATATGCAGCGCAACTGGATCGGCAAATCGACCGGTGCTGAGGTGACCTTTGCGATTGAGGGGCATGAGGCTGTGCTTGAAGTGTTCACTACCCGTCCCGATACCCTGTTCGGAGCAAGCTATTGCGTACTCGCACCAGAGCATAAGCTGGTGGATGCTATTACCACAGAGGCGCAGAAGACAGCCGTTGCCGAATACCGCGACAAGGCTTCCCGCAAGAGCGATCTGGAACGCACGGATCTGGCTAAGGAGAAAAGCGGTGTATTCACCGGCGCGTATGCCATTAATCCGGTGAACGGCGCGCAGGTGCCCATCTGGATTGCCGACTACGTGCTGGCAGGCTACGGAACCGGAGCAATTATGGCCGTTCCGGGCCATGATGCCCGCGACTGGGAATTCGCCAAGCAGTTCGGCCTGAACATCATCGAAGTGGTGCAGGGCGGCAATATCGAAGAAGAAGCCTACTCCGGTGACGGTCCGCATGTCAATTCGGGATTCCTCGACGGTCTGTCCAATACTGAAGCAATCGCTCAGATGATCGCCTGGCTGGAAGAGAAGGGCAGCGGCAAGGGCAAAGTGACCTACCGCCTGCGCGACTGGCTGTTCAGCCGCCAGCGTTATTGGGGCGAACCGATTCCGATTCTGCATCTGGAAGACGGCACGATGAAGACCGTGCCTGTAGATCAATTGCCGCTGCTCCTGCCTGATGTGGATGCCATCAAGCCTTCGGGCACCGGTGAATCCCCGCTGGCGAATGTGACCGAATGGGTGGAGACAATTGATCCCGAGACCGGCATGAAGGCCCGTCGCGAGACTAATACTATGCCGCAATGGGCCGGCAGCTGCTGGTACTACCTGCGTTATATCGATCCGCACAACGATCAGGAGCTGTGTTCACCGGAAAAGCAGAAGGAATGGCTGCCGGTTGACCTGTACATCGGCGGAGCCGAGCATGCGGTGCTTCACCTGCTGTATGCCCGCTTTTGGCATAAGGTACTCTATGATATCGGCGTAGTCGATACCAAGGAGCCGTTCCACAAGCTGGTTAACCAGGGAATGATCCTGGGGAACAACAACGAGAAGATGAGTAAATCGCGCGGCAATGTCATTAACCCGGACGAGATCGTGGAAGCTTACGGGGCAGATACCCTGCGCGTCTATGAGATGTTCATGGGGCCGCTGGAGGCCACCAAGCCTTGGAACGAGAAGGGTGTCGAAGGCATTCACCGCTTCCTCTCCCGCGTATGGCGCCTGTTCGTGAATGAAGACGGCAGCCTCAGCGCGAAGATTACAGCAGGCGGCGGCAGTGATGAATTCAAGCGCACCTGGCATAAGACGCTGAAGAAGGTTACTGAGGACTTCGAGCATCTGCGCTTCAATACGGCGATCAGCCAGCTGATGATCTTCATCAACGATGCTTACAAGCAGGAGAGCCTGTCCACCGAAGCGGCGGAACAGTTCGTGCAGATGCTGTCCCCGCTGGCACCGCATATTGCCGAAGAGCTGTGGCAGCTGCTGGGCCATGAAGGAAGCATCAGCTATGTCGCCTGGCCGGCCTATGATGAAGCCTTGACCATAGATGCTGAGGTTGAGATCGTAGTGCAGGTGAACGGTAAAATTGTCCAGCGCGCGCTGATTCCGGCAGATATGGCCCAGCAGGAGATGCAGGACCACGCCCTGGCCCTGCCGAATGTGAAGGCGGCTGTCGAAGGTAAAACCGTACGCAAAATCATTGCCGTTCCCGGCAAGCTGGTAAATATCGTAGTGGGTTAAGCGAAGAACGCAATTCTGCCCGCAGCAACGGAGGTTTCCGTGCTGCGGGCTTTCTTGGTTTCGGGGCGCTTTCTGCGGAGGTGGAGGGGACCGCTGATTGCCCTATGGAGGAAATGGCCCTGCTAATGGATACTATTTTGCTAGCGGTCGAGTCGGCTCTGCGCGATACTGCTCAGCCCGAACAGCTCGTCGAGCTTTTCCACATCCTCATCATACTTGTCATGTGTGGTGGTAATCAGACGTTCAAATACCCCCTCCAGACTGGTCTGCAAGTGATTCAGGGCTTGCGCGGTAATGCCTCCACGGACGGCTACCCGTTCCTGCAGCTCCTGCGGGGTGAACGAGCCTTCCGTCAGCAGCTTGCCCGTACCCAGCAGCATCTCACCCGCCAGCCGGGTGACCAGGGCTTCGTCGATGCCTGTTGCTTCTACAGCCGCTTCAATCCACCGCTCCAGGAAATAGCTCAGAAAGGCCGGACCGCAACTGGAGAAATCTGAGGCAATCCGCGTATGACCCTCAGGAATCTCCTCCGGAACACCAATGCAGGAGAATAACTGGAGCAGCAGCAGCCTGTCTTTTTTATTTAATCGGCTTCCGAAAATGCACAGCGAACTCCCGCCTCGGACGGAATGGGTGATGCTGGGAATGATTTTGGCGACCTTGGAGGGCAGGGCCGATTCCAGATGGTAGAGCTGCACAGGGCTTGTAATCGATACAACGATCTGGTCGCTGCGCAGATAAGGGGCGATTTCATCGGTTACCCGTTTGAACTGCAAAGGCTTGACACACAGGAACACAAGATCGCTCTCCGAGGCGGTTTCGATATTGCCGGAGCATAGGGTGATTCCGGGATGAAGCTTCTTCAGCTCCATCAGCCTGCCCGGGCTGCGGTTGCTGGCCATCACATCGCATGGCTCAAGGGCTCCCGACCGAAGGAAGGTGTCGATCAGCAGACTTCCCATGCTGCCTGTTCCGATAAATCCCACTTTCATCCTGTGGTACCTCCTTTCTTATGCTGCTGGCTTACAGGAATACTCTTCGTTAAATGTATGCACGCCAGACTTGGACCAATGACAGGTTTTAATCGAATTTTTGAATAAAATTCCAGTTCGATGAGGGAGGACAACCTGATGGATAAAAGAATGATCATCTGCGCCATCACCGCCGCGCTGCTGGGCGGCAGTCTGGTGTGGGCCGCAGACCACAGAGCACAGGAAACCGGCATCGCCGGGTGGTCGACGCTGAACGCCGGAATGGCGCAGGCGCTGGGAGTGGCGGACGAAGGGACTGACGGCGGGAGTGCGGCGGGCGGGGCTGATGGTGGGAGTGCGGTTGGTGCAGCAGGGAGTAAAGCAGAAGGTGGCGAGGTAGCTGGTGGCGGTGCGGGGGGGAGTGGTGAGGTAGCTGGTGGTGGTACGGTGGGGAGTGGAGTGGCTGGCGGGAGTGCGGCAGTTTCTAGTAAGACGGGGGATGGGGCGGTTGGCGAGAGTGTGGTAGGTGCGGTGGAAAATGGAGTAACTGGCAACGCAGCTACGGGTGGTGCAACAGTGGACACAGGAGCTGCCGGGAGTGTGACAGGTAATGGAGTTGCTGGCGGTAATGTTGTAGGCGAGGTAGGTAGCGGAGTTGTTGGCGGTGCAGTCACCGGTAGTGGAACAGCAGGCGCTGGAGCGGCGAGTGCTGGGATAGCGGGTGCGGGTGCGGCGGACTCAGGAGGACCCGGAGGAGCGGCAGGAAGCGGCGGTGCAAGTGGAACGGCGGCTGCATCAGCTGGAGCTGGAGCAGCTGGCACTGCAGCCCCGGCAGCGGCTGACGGCCGGATCAATGTGAACACAGCCGACACCAAAGCCCTCATGGACCTGCCGGGCATCGGGGAGAAGAAGGCGCAGGCGATTATCGACTACCGCAGCAGCAAGGGAGCGTTCCGCAGCGCGAACGAGCTGGGCAAGGTGAAGGGCATCGGTCCCAAGCTGCTGGAGAAGCTGAAGCCGCTGGTGGCTTTTTAAGGCTGCCGTCCTGATTGTCCACGAATAGCCTATCTGCCGAGACAGAGTAAGTTGCAATTGCACTCTGTACATTAGATTAGACCTCAATCCGCCTAAAAACTGAATCTGCTGCACTTCGTACATTAGAATTTTGCAAAAGAGGGTCTTTGGAGACTAAATGAGAGAATCAATTGTATGAAGTGCAGCAGAACGTTACTTAAGAGCTGAGAATGCAATTTCTGATGTATGAAGTGCAATCACACCCCACTCTACGGATGAGCAAATGAGGTGTAGAAGTGGCGGGACGGGAGATCTAAGCGAGAGATAGGCGAAATGTAGGTTGTTGCGGGCTATCAATATCCTAGTGAAAACGCAGCCAGGTATGCTACAATAATGAACAACTATTGAAGAGAAAGTGGAGATTGCTGATGACTGTGGCTTACCGCAAGAACTGGGATACATACTTCATGGATATTGCCTGCATGGTCTCCACCCGTTCGCGCTGTCCCCGCCGCCATGTCGGCGCGGTGCTGGTGCAGGGGAAAAAGCTGCTGGGTACGGCCTATAACGGTGCACCGATGGGTGTTCCTGACTGCTCGGAAGCAGGCTGTATGGTATCTGAGCAATACGAGCGTGAGATGATTGACGGTGTAGAGACAATGGTCAAAAAGCAGCGCTGCATCCGCACAATCCATGCCGAGCAGAATCTGCTGCTGTTCACAGACCGGAGCGACCGGGAAGGCAGTACAGTCTATGTGACGGATGAACCCTGCTGGACCTGTGCCAATATGCTGGCTAACAGCGGAATCGTGGAGATTGTCTACCTGCGTCCTTACAAGAAAGATATGGAGAAGGTACAGGCGATGCTCTCCTCCAAAGGCATTGTGTTCCGTCAACTGGAGAACTATGAGCCGCCTAAGGAAACGATGATTTCGGTATCTGAATAACAGCGTATACGGGTGTAGAACAGCGGAATTCCGTCATAGTGGAACGAACCGGAGAGGAAACATACAGGAACAGAATAAGGACAAGTTTCAGAGGAAGAACCTCTGTACACGCATGTAGTATGTATGCGTATGCAGAGGTTTTTTGGCGTGGAAATATAATCAGGAAGGAGTAAAAACAATGAACAGAAGGCCGCTCTTAAGCTTCACGGTCTGCTGGGTGGCGGGAAGTGCCGCAGGTTGTTTGTTCTCTGGCCGCAGTCTGCTATTCTGCCTCGCAGGGCTACTGCTGCTGCCTGTAGTCTGGGCGGTGAGCGGCGGAATACGCTTGAGGACGGCTGCGGTATTAGTGACAGCACTGATTGTGGCAGCCCTATACTGGGAATACAGTGAGGTACGCAATGTGAGTCTGCTGCCTAAGGTGCTGGGGCACCCTGTGAGCGAAGTGAATGAGGCCTATGTAACAGCCGCTGGCGTTATTGCTTCTCCGGTGGAGCGGGACGGGGACCGGGTTGATTTTGTCGCGAAGCTGTCCAGTGTCAGACTACATCAGCAAGGTGAACAGTCTGCCGCAGCGGGAGCGGCGGAGAGGGAGGCTGAAGGTGAGCGTGTAACCGTACTTATCAAGCTCCAGGAGGAGAGTGAGATAGCTGAGGCTGCCTTGTGGCAGCGCGGAGACCGGGTGGTCATTGAGGGGGAATTGATACAGCCCCAGATAGCGCGTAACTTCGGCGGATTCGACTACCGTGCCTATCTGCTCACCCAAAAGATCCACTGGCTGCTCAAAGGAACAGGAACAGCCAGTGTAAAGGTTAACTCCCAAGGCTCGTGGGAGCCGTCCACTATTCTGCGCTGGAATGATAAGGCAAGATCCGTGCTCGGTGCAGAAATGAGCCGCTTATTTCAGGAACCTCATGCGGGTTATATGAAGGGCCTCGTCATTGGTATCCAAAAGGAACTGGACCCGGAGACCTTCAGACAGTTCTCTCAGCTCGGGCTCACTCATATTCTCGCCATCTCGGGGATGCATGTGGCGGTGTACGTCGGAGTAATCCTGGTTCTTTTGCGCCGCTGCCGCTTGACCAGAGAAACCGCACTGACGGTGACCCTGCTGCTGGTTCCGGTCTACGTGCTGCTGTCCGGGGCTGGACCGTCTGTGATCCGCGCCGGGATCATGAGCATGATTGCCTTGCTGGCGGCAAGGCTCGGCATGCTCAAGGATGGGCTAAACATTCTGGCTGCATCCGCTCTGATGATGCTGATCTGGAACCCTTATCTGCTGCTTAGTGTCAGCTTTCAGCTGTCTTTTCTGGTGACAGCAGGACTCATGGTATACACACCGCTCGCTGCGTCGCTATTTAGGCGGTTACCGGGCTGGCTAGGCAGTAGTCTGTCCGTAACGATTATTGCTCAACTGGTCTCGTTTCCGCTGACGATCTATTATTTCAACCAATTCTCATTGTTGTCCGTCGCCGCCAATCTGCTGCTGGTTCCGTTCATCACCTTCCTGGTGCTTCCCTTAGGAACGCTGGCGTTGCTCCTTGGGCGGGTCTGGAATGCAGGCGCCCTCCTGACTGCGCAGCTTGCAGAGATACTGAATAATATCACTTTTGCGGCAGTGGAGTGGGTGAACGGAATCACCGCCGGGGTAATGATCTGGGCTTCGCCGTCAATCCTGTGGATCTGCCTCTACTACTGCCTGCTATATGGTTTGTTACACATGTTGAAACGGAGGACTGAGGCCATGCTTGTTCCCCAGTTCATGGATGATGAGACCCGCCCGCTGGCGGAGGTGGAGAGGCCGGAAGCGCGTGGTAACATCCGTGCCAGAGCTGGCAGCAATGGCCGCAATAACGTTCTGAATTCGGCAGGGGCTGCGAACAGCGGAAGAGCCGCGCTGGCCTTCCAAGGCTATCCGCAACCGGGTTCAGCACGCTGGAGCAATTCCGCAGCTATACTGTGCGCTGTAGGCCTGACCATTCTGCTCTACAAAGGCTATAACGCCGAAGTTATACGCGACGGCTCCGGTTCCATCAGCTACCTGGATATAGGTCAGGGGGACAGCAGCCTGATCACCACGCCGGGCGGAGCACATATCCTCGTGGACGGCGGCGGGACCGTGAGCTTCGGCAACCGGGAGGAATGGCGCATCCGCCGCAGCCCGTTCGAGGTCGGGGCGAAGACGCTGCTGCCGCTCCTGAAGCAGCGGGGTATCCACCGTCTGGACGCGGTTATCTTGACGCATGGCGATCAGGACCATGCCGGAGGGCTGCAGGCTGTGCTGGAAGGGATGCCGGTATCGGCAATGCTGTTTAACGGAACATTAGCTGCCACGGAGCCGTACACCAAGCTGATGGCGACTGCACTGGACGCGGGTGTCCGGATGTATCCGGTGCAGCAGGGTATGACGCTGGTCCCGGACGAGGCCACGCGGCTGAACTTCCTCTGGCCGGAGCCGCGAGCGGATCGACAGACCATGCCGGAGGAAGTGGAGGACCAGAACCACGAATCGGTGGTGTTCCGGCTGGAGATGAACGGTCGGAGCTTTCTTTTCACAGGAGATATGGATCAGGCGGCAGAGGAAGCAATCCTACATTCCGCAAGTCAATCCGGTATTCGGCAAGGCAGATCCATCGACGTCCTCAAGGTCGCCCACCACGGCAGCAAAACCGCCACCAGCGCAGACTGGCTCGCCTTCTGGACCCCCGGCGCCGCTGTCATCTCAGCCGGTGTGAATAACCTGTACGGACATCCCAATGGCGGTGTGCTGGAACGGCTGGCAGATGCAAACACTGGAATCTACCGGACTGACCAGCAGGGGGAGATTCAGCTCAGAGTGGGCAAGGAGGGCATCACCGTACGCCACAAGCTCACCCCCGCCCCGGACTAAGACTCTGTAATCGTATATAATAAAACCATATGAGAGGAGTTGATCGTATCCTTATTGTTCTGGCAGGACTCTTGCTGCTGCTGATTGCCCAGACAGTCTACCTGCTGAATTACCGGAGACAGGTCAGCCAGATCAGCAGCCAGCTGTCTTTTATCATGGAGCATGAATCCCGTAAGCTGGTAGCTACACAGTTGAAGCCGAGAGAGATCGGCAGGCTGGTGCGGAAGTGCAATAACCTGTTAAGCCGCCAGCGAGCGATGGGAGAACAGTTCAGCCGCAAAAATCAGGAGATGAATCTGGCGATTACCAGTCTGTCGCATGATATCCGGACGCCGCTCACTTCGCTGGATGGTTACCTTCAACTAGCGCTGCGGACAGAGGCGGAGCAGGAGAAGGGGCGTTACGTAGCGCTTGCCCAGTCGAGAATACAGCAGATTATCAAGCTGGTGGATGAGCTGTTCCTCTATACCAAGCTGCAGAATCCCGAATACAGCCTGGAGCTGCAGCCTGTAGACGTTATGGAGGTGCTGAAGCGGAATCTGTTCACCTTCATCGATGCCTTCGCCGGATCGGAGAGTGAGCCCGAGCTACGGCTGCCGGAGTATTCTCCCCGGGTGACGGGGGATATCCATGCGCTGGAACGAATCTTTACCAATATCATCGGCAACTATTTCATCCATGGCGAAGGCCAGTTGGCCATAGAGGTTGAAGACAGGCAAGAGATGCTGTGTATACGCTTCACCAACCGGCTTAAGGCAGGCAGCAGGGTGGATACGGAGAAGATATTTACCCGCTTTTACAAAGAAGATCCGTCGCGTACCCGGCATTCCTCAGGTCTTGGACTCTCGATTGTGAAGGCGCTGATGGAGAAAATGAACGGGCATGCTGAGGCCGGGTGTACAGCGGATACCTTCAGTATATTAATCGGATTCTCAAAAAGGGGGGAGGAGCATAGCGATGAGCACCCATCTCAAGGATAGCGGGCAGCGCAGAAGAATTCTCATCGTTGAGGATGACGAGCATATTAACGCAATTCTGCATGACGGGCTTACCGCCGCAGGATATCAGTGCACCCAGTCCTATTCTGGTAGTGAAGGGATGCTGAATCTGGCAGAGCAGGAGTATCACCTGATTGTGCTGGACCTGATGCTGCCCGGATTGTCCGGCGAGGCGTTCATGCACCGTTTGCGTGAGGAGATGAAGTGCCGGGTTCCGGTAATTGTCCTCTCAGCCAAGGATCAGCTGGATCATAAGCTGGATCTGTTCACGCTGGGCGCTGATGATTATGTGACCAAGCCCTTTGAGCTGGAGGAGCTGATTGCCCGCATCCATGTCCATATCCAGCGGACAGCTGCCGGTGAGCCGGTGAAGGAGTTCAGGCATAAAAATCTGGTACTGGACTGCACGGCCTACAGTGTCAGGATTCATGGCAGCGTGCTTGCTCTGACCCGCCAGGAATACCGGATTGTCGAGCTGCTGGTCAGGAATCCCTCCCGTGTGTTCACGAAGCAGGATCTCTATGAACTGGCCTGGGAGGAGATCTATCTGGGCGAGGATAAGACAATAACGGTACATGTCAGCAATATCCGTAATAAAATCAAATCGCATGACAACGAAGCCTATATCGATACGGTCTGGGGCATCGGCTTCCGGCTGAGTCCATGATGAACTTTGAACTTTCTTAACCTTTTGTTGGCGAACTATTAGTCTTCATCCTGTTAACTTAGGGTAAGGAGGTGGCAGACATGACAGATTGCATCATTGAACTATGCGGACTGACCAAGATGTACCAATCGAAAGCGGCAGTGCGGAATGCCAATCTCAAAATCTACAGAGGAGAGATTGTCGGCATCATCGGGAAGAACGGGGCGGGCAAATCTACCCTGCTCAAAATGATCAGCGGACACGTGTACCCGACCTCGGGAGAGCTGCATTTCTTCAACCGTGCGGCGGCGGGGGACCAGTCTTTTTTCGAGCGGATGGGGGTGCTGATTGAGCAGCCCGGGCTATACCCGAACGTCTCGGCCTATGAGAACCTGAAGCTGCTCGCCATTGCATATGGTCTAAGTGATAGGGATACCACGATAGAGAAATTACTGCGGCTCGTAGGACTGGACCCTAAGAATACCGCCAAAGTTAAGAGCTATTCCATGGGCATGAAGCAGCGGCTGGGAATCGCGGTGGCTCTGCTCGGAAGTCCCGATGTGCTGATTCTGGATGAGCCGATTAACGGGCTTGATCCGCAGGGGATTGTAGAGATCAGGGAGCTCATCCTGGAGCTGAACGCAGCGGGTCTGACGATTCTGATCTCCAGCCACATTCTGGAGGAGCTCTCCAAAATCGCCACCAAGTATGCCATCATCCATCAGGGAGAATTTGCCGAGGTGATCTCCAAGGAAGAATTGCAGCAGCGCTGTGAGGAACGGATCGAGATTAGCGTGGAGGAAGCCCGGGAGGCTCTCCCGGTGCTGGAGCGCGAGCTGAAGATTACACAATACAAAGTGGTGGACAGCCGGACGGTGTATGTATACGACGAGCATATCCGCATCCGGCAGATCGTCCAGGAACTGGCGCAGCATGGGATAATGGTGGATTCCATCTCAAGACATAAGCAGAGCCTGGAGCAGTATTTCCTGGAACGCACGGAAAGTGCAGGTGAACGCCATGATTAACCTGTTCAAAATGGACCTTTACCGCTTCACGCGGAACAAGATTATGTACCTGCTGTTGCTCTTGTTCTGTGCTTTTCAGATCTTCGGCATCTATATGATGAAGCAATATGAGCAGCCAGTGGAGGGCCATCCGATACTCAGCAGCTTAACCGAGAGCGAATTCATCCAGTATACCATCTCGCAGCCGCCTTCCTGGATGCTGATCTATATCGCCGTGTTCACGATCTATTTCTATATGAGCGAATGGAACTCCGGCTTCTCCAAGAATTATATCTCCATGCGGCAGGCCAGAAGCCACTCCGTGTTCTCCAAAATGACGATTCTCGCCCTTTTCGTGGCGATGATGTTCCTGACTCTGCTGGTTGCAGACGGAATCGCGAGAAAACTGTTATGGGACCAGACAGATATGGGAGACCCGGGGACGTTCATTACATTGCTGGCGGGCCAATTCCTGCTGCACTGGGCGTTCTCGCTGCTGATTCTTTGTATAGCTATGGTTACCCGGAACCTGTTAGTTAGCTTAAGTGCCAGCATCGTTCTGGCTTTGAATGTGATCGGGATGGTAATGGAGGCACTGGAAAAGCTGTTTACGGACATTCATCTGACAAAATATCTGCTGATCAACACGCTTGTGCGGGTCAAGGATTTAGGAAGCACGGCTGACCTGATTCACATGTTTGGAGTGGCGATTGCGGCGATTCTATTCCTTAGCTATGTCGCTGTCCGGTATAAAATCAGGGAGGATCTAACCTAGCGTCACTCCGTGCCTGAGGGAATCAAATTCTTCTGCATTCCCCGGGCAGCTCCCCGCCTTGAATCCAGGCCTCGACCAGCTTATTGAACAGCTCCGGCTTCGCCAGAGAGAGGCCGTGTCCGATCCGGGGAATCTCCACGCCCATGGAGCGGGGATTCGCTGCCACAAGATCCCGGGCGGATGACTTCATGACAGACTTCTCACGTTCACCTACAGTAACCAGTATTTTGCCTGCGGCCTCACTGAACCCGGCTGGAATGCGGAACGACATATTCTCTTCCAGCACCCGGATCAGTGTCTTCAGCTCCATCTGCCGGCTCTCATCAATGTACCGTTCCAGATACTCCTCATCCAGATAGAGCGTCTTGGCCTGTAGCTTCGCGAACCATCTGTACTTAATCAGCGGAAAAGAGAGCCTGACCGCCGGGCCGATCAGCCTGCTGGCAGAGGGAATCGGCCGCACTAATGCGCTGTTGATGATGGCATGATCTATCAGCTCCGGCCTCATGCCCAGCATTTGAACCAACACCTGTGCGCCCAGCGAGAATCCGGTAACAACAATCTTTCGTCCCTTAGCCCGCTCCTCAATGAGCAACAGAAGCTCCTCCGCACTGCTGCGGATCGTGAACTCCTTATCCTCCCGGCTGAACCCGTGCCCCGGCAGATCCGGGACCAGACAGTGATAACCAGCGAACGCCGCCACCTGCTTATCCCACATCCACCCGCTCACGCCCCCGCCATGCAGGAAGACCATCAGACAATCCCCATCCGGGTCTCCGTACTCCTGAATATGTATAGCCACTCCGCACACCTCATTCCTCTAAAATAACCATCCCTACTCCTACGTCTCAACACCCGTATGGTCTCATATATAGATTCGGCTTTGCTTTCCTTTTGGGGACGGTACCGTTTCAGGGGAGAGTGGAGCTTGGGTTTCGATGTTTACTCAGGACCATTGAGGGGACAGAAAAGGTGTATCACAAAAAAATCCCCGGCAGCTTAGACAAGCTGCCGGGTGCTTATTCTACATACCATCCAATAAGTTGAACTTGTTAATTACAAATAAAGGGCGAGTGGTGGAAGGGAATTTTGGAACTGTAGGAGCGATAGCGTTCGCCTTTAGGTTTGGATTTCTACCGCGAACAGCGGTTTAAAATCAGGAAATCCAAACCTAACAGCGGCCGGAAGTCCAAAACTTCTCTGGAGCCACGACTATCCCGGAATCGGAATGTACAAGTTTAAAACTTAAAATCCTCATCCCGCAAAGGCTCCACATTCATAGCCCGCACATACCCATTCCCCTTCTTCGAGAAGAAGTCATGCTGCTTCGTGTGGGTGCTGATCCCGTTCTGCACGATCGGGTTGATCTCTTCTTCATCGAACAGCGGATCATGGCCGAGGTTCATCATCGCCTTGTTGGCATTGTAGCGCAGGAACGTCTTCACTTCCTCAACCAGACCAATCGGCGCGTAGATCTGCTCAGTGTATTGCTCCTCATTCGCGTGCAGCAGGCGCAGCAGACCCACCAGGGTCTGGTAGACATCGCTCTGGTCTTCTTCGGACAACTCCTCGAAGATCTCCTGGGCAAGCACGCCGACATATACGCCGTGGATGCTCTCATCGCGCAGAATCAGGTCAATGATCTCGCCGCTGCAGGTCATTTTGCCTTGTCCGGCCAGATAGAGCGGGTAGAAGAAGCCGCTATAGAACAGGTAGCTCTCCAGCAGAACCGATGCGGACATCGCCAGATAGAGGTCTTTCTTCGTTTCAATCTTTTGATAATACTCCGAGATCGTCTGGGCCTTGAACTGCAGGAACGTGTTGTCCTCCACCCAGCGGAAGATCCCGTCAATCTGCTCGGTGGAAGCCAGTGTGGTGAAAATACTGCTGTAGGATTTCGCATGAATCTGCTCCATCATCCCCATGAAGCCGAGGACCGCCTTGCGCTGCAAGCCGTCCACATGCTCCATAATCTGCGGCATACCTACGCCGCCCTGAATCGTATCCAGCAGGGTCAATCCGCCCAGCACCTTCATATAGGAGTCCTTTTCAATCTCACTCAGCGTGAGCCAGGACATTTTGTCATCGGATAATGGAATTTCGTCGTCGGTCCAGAACTGCATAATATTCTGATTCCAGAACATCAGCGAGAAATCGTCGTCGGGACGGTTCCAGTTCACGGCTTGGATTGCGCTCATAATCGTATATTCTCCCTTTCTGTACCCGTGCCCGCTCTTAGATAGAGCAGGACAGGCATTCCTCGACAGACAGTTTATTGGTCCGGGTGTAGTACAGGGATTTCAGCCCTTTATGCGCCGCATATAGGTAAGAGCGGGCCAGCTCACGGGTCGTTACATCACTGTTCACATGCAGGACCGTCGAGATGCCCTGGTCGATATGGGGCTGAATTTCCGCAATCAGATCAATCACCTTGAACTGGTCCATCTGGTAGGCGGATTTATAATAGAACACATTGTCCGGACGCAGGTAAGGCATCGGGTAGTAGGTTGTCGAGTTGGCATAGGTGCGGGTCTCGATCTGCTCTACAATCGGCATTACGCTGGAGGTGGCATTCTGGATGTACGAAATGCTTGCGGTCGGCGCAATCGCCAGACGGTAGGCATGGTACAATCCGTTCTGCATAACCTGCTCACGCAGCTGCTTCCAGTCCTCAGGAGTAGGAATATAGATGCCTTGGAACAATTCCTGCGCTTTTGCCGTAACCGGACGGTAGTCTGTAGTCATATAGCGCTCGAAATATACGCCGCTGGCGTAGTCGGACTGCTCGAAGCCATAGAAGGTCTCACCTGTCTCGGCGGCGATCTCCATGCTCTTCTCAATCGAATGATAGTTCATCGTCATGAAGAAGGTGCGTGCGAAATCACGGGCCTGCTCACTCTCATAAGCCACCTTGTTCTTGGCAAAATAACCGTGCAGGTTCATTACGCCCAGACCCACGGAGTGCATTTCTTTGTTCGCCTTAGCCACGCCTGGAGCGTTGGAGACAGTTGTCATATCGCTGACAGCCGTCAGTGCGAGCATACCTTCGTGGACGGATTCACGGATCTTGCCGTGCTCCATCACATTCACGATATTCAGCGAAGCCAGGTTGCAGCTAATATCGCGGCGGATCTCGTCCTGCTGTCCGTAATCGTTAATCTCCGAAGTCTCCTGCAATTGGAAAATCTCGGTGCACAGGTTGGACATCTTAATCTGACCCACATTCCGCAGGGCATGAGCAGCGTTGGCATTGCTCTTGTTCATAATATATGGATAGCCCGATTCAAGCTGGATCATGGCGATTTTGGTCAGCATGTCACGTGCGCTCATGGCGATTCTTTTCTTCACGCGCGGATCAGCGAGCAGGGTGTCATACATTACGTCCAGATCCATGTCATCCAGGTGCGTACCATACGCCTGATAGACTGTGTAAGGAGCGAACACATGCAGCGGCTGATTATCCTGTGCGAGCTTGTAGAAGCGGTTAGGCACGATCAGGCCGATAGACAACGTCTTCAGGCGTGTCCGTTCGTCGGCGTTAATCTTCTTGCTGTCCAGGAATTCGAGTACATCCCAGCCAAAAATATTATAATAAGCCGCGCCCGAACCCTTGCGCTGACCCATCTGGTCAGCGTAGGAGAAGCCGTCTTCCATGAGCTTCAGGACAGGCATGATACCCTTGGCTGCATCCTCTACACCCTTAATCGTCTCACCGCGCGAGCGCAGCTTGGACAGATTGACGGCAACACCGCCGCCGATCTTCGACAGCTGCATGCAGGTGTTCAGCACATAGTTGATCGAATTCAGCGAATCGTCCATCTCCAGCAGGAAGCAGGAGACCATCTCCCCGCGGCGGCTTTTGCCGGCATTGAGGAAGGTTGGTGTCGCCGGCTGCAGGCGCTGTTCCATCATCGAGCGGGCCAGTGTACGGGCAGTTTCCACGTTGCCCCGTCCCAGATGCAGAGCCACTACCGCTACGCGGTCCGGATAATGCTCCAGGTACTGCTTACGGTCATTGCTTTTGACGGCATAATCTGTATAGAACTTGGAAGCCGCCATATAGGAAGGGAAGCGGAAATTATATTCATGGGCGATCCGGTAGACATCCTCCATCTCAGCAGCGGAGTAACGGTCGTACAGGTCCTCGTAGTAATCATTGGCAATCATATAATCAATCTTCGCTTTGGTAGTTGTGAAGGTCAGGCTGCGCCGCTCCACATCCCGCATGAACTCGGCTACTGCCTCCTGGTCCTTATCCAATTGGAAAAAGCCGCTTTCGTCTCTCTTCATCAACATGTTGTTCAGTTCAATATGCCGCAACCCGGTCCACCTCCTGTTTTATGCGCTGTACATCACCAAATGTTCCCGACAATTCAAACTTGCCGACAACAGGTACGTTGTAACGCTGTGCAATCAGATCTGCGCTGTGCGCGTATAGCTCACCCCAGTTTTTGTTGCCGCTCGCGGCAATACCCTTGAGTCTGGAATGATTCTGCTCAAGGAACGTAGCCACCTTCGCTGGAATCTGTCCAAATCCGGTGGTGTATGTAACAAGCACGTAAGGCTCGTCGATCATCATATGCTCTTCGATTTGAACAGCGGGAAGCTTCAGCTTATTGATGAACCTTCTAACGTTGCCGGTCTTGGAATCGTAAGCAATCAACATGGTCTCTAACCTCCTATAACATGTAGCCCATTCTACTTGACAAATGATGATGGGCCATTTCACTAGATTTATTGGCTTTTCACTTATATACACTATATTTAGTAACGTTTAATCATTTTACTACCATATATTGAAAAGTCAAGAGATGAACAGCCCTCTCCAGCCTCTCAAATTGCCGGTGAAAACCGCCAATCCCACGCCCCGCCTGCATTCTATTCTCTTATAATTAATTAGTATTTTTTTTAAGCATTTTGCTAGGCCTCTGTCCTGCGGGAATTGGGTTCCTCAAGGACGAGGAACCATCCATTGCAGCCGCTGATTCTCAGCCAAGGGACACCCGAATAATTGCGCAGACCATCTCCCAAGCAATAGGCTGTCAGCCATCCCCCCTGCTTAAAATGCCTCAGGAGGTCATAATATGACTCCTGCTCTCCTCCAGCAGCTCGGCGTAATATCCGCCACGCTTCAGCAGCTCGCTGGGCGAGCCAGCTTCGGCGATCCGGCCTTCCTTCATCGCAAGGATAAGATCCGCTTCGGCAATGGTGGATAGCCGGTGGGCGATAATCAGTGTTGTTCTGCCGCTGGCCGCATTGTCGATCGCCTTCTGAATCAGCTTCTCAGTATACGTGTCGATGTTGGCGGTAGCTTCATCCAGCACGAAGATCGCAGGATTATGGGCGATCGCCCGGGCGAAGGAGATGAGCTGGCGCTGGCCTGCGGACAGGGTGCCGCCCCGCTCGGTTACAGGCTCGTCGAGGCCTCCAGGCGAACTCAGCACGAACTCTTCTGCGCAGGAGGCCTGTAGCGCCTCCTGCACGCTCTCCTCCGCGATGTCATCACCGAGGGTGATGTTGTCGCGGATCGAGCCGGAGAACAGGAAAACATCCTGGAGGACGACGGAAATGTTCCGCCGCAGATCATTCAGCCGGATGTCGTTCACATTGACGCCGTCAATCAGAACTTCGCCTTTCTGCACGCGGTAGAAGCCGTTGATCAGGCTGATAATTGTCGTTTTGCCCGCTCCGGTCTCTCCGATGAAGGCGGCAGTCTGTCCTTTACCGATCACGAAGCTTACATCCTTCAACACCCAGTCGTCATCATTGTAAGAGAACCAGACATGGCGGAACTCAATGGTACCGTGCAGGCGTTCCATCGGCAAGCCGCGGTCCGGCTGCTCCAGGCGGTCCTCCTCACGGATTAGCTCAAAGATGCGCTCGGTGGATACAAGGGCAGATTGTATAGACGTATATTTGTCAGCCAGATCGGAGATGGGCGCGAAGAACTGCCTGATATACGTGGTGAACGCAAACAGTACGCCGATCTGCAGGGTGCCGCCGGAGATTCGGCCAATGCTGTACCAGACCAGAATGGCAACGGCCAGACTCTGGAACATATCCGAAGCCGGCTTCAGTACACTGTTAAGGCGCACCTGAATCAGGGTGGTTTTGAAATATTCCCCGTTCAGCTTCAGGAATTGATCCTCTTTTTCCTTTTCGGCGCGGAAGCTCTGAATGACCCGCATCCCGGAGAGACTCTCGGCAAAGAAACCGTTAATCTGTCCGATATAGTGCTTCATATGGAAGAAGTTCTTTTTAATTTTGTTCTTAATGAAGAGGACCAGGAAGGCCATCACGGGAATGACGGTAAACGAAACCAGCGTAAGCGGCGGGCTTAGCAGCAGCATGGCGTAGATGATCCCCAGCAGCAGCAGTACGTCCTTGACCAGTGAGATGACCACATCCGTATATAATTCGCTGATCTCAGCGGTGTCGTTGGTAGCCCGCGTAATGAGCCTTCCGGAGGAGGTACGGTCCAGATACGGAAGCGGTAGCCGTTCAATGATAGAGAATACCCGTACCCGCAGCTCATGGATCAGGCTCTGTCCCGCTTTTCCGGCAATCAGCGCCTGGAGATACGAGAAGATTCCCCCGGCCGAAGCTACCGCCACATAGAGCAGCGCTAAGCCTCCAATCGAATCCAATCCGCTTTGAGCGGCGCGTCCAATCAGGAAGTGGTCGATGACACGCTGTAGAATAAGCGGCTGGATCAGGAAAGCTCCGTTTACAATCACCACGCACAGACATGCAAGGAGGAGCTGGAACTTATAAGGGGCGGATAACCGCAGCAGCAGCTTCATAGCGCCCGCTTCAGACTTTTTCCGTCTCGCAGACTCCTTCTTCGTCAAGCTGTCCGGTATAGATGTCATAGTACATCCCTCCTTTCTTCAGTAGCTGCTCATGGGTGCCCCGTTCGGCGATACGCCCTTTATCGAGCACAATGATCTCGTCGGCTTCCATAATGCCTGAGACCCGGTGCGAGATCAGGATATTGCTCTTGCCCTTGCGGGTCTGCCGCAGGCTGTTCAGAATCTGTCCTTCCGTTACGGCATCGACTGCTGACAGCGCATCGTCCAGAATCAGAACCGCCGGCTTCCGGATCAGCGCTCTTGCAATGGCCAGCCGCTGCTTCTGCCCGCCGGACAGGTTCACGCCGCGTTCACCCAGCTGGGTATCATAGCCATCCGGGAGCTTCTCGATACTTGCGGCGATTTGGCTCAGCGCTGCGGCATGTTGCACATCCGCGTCTGTATAGCCGTCTTTGAACAGGACGATATTGTCCGTCACGGAAGCGGCGAACACGAAGGTATCCTGCGGCACAACACCGAGTCCTTCCCGCAGGCTATCCAGCGCATAATCGTTAAGATCCCGTCCATCCAGCAGGATGTGCCCCGGCTTCACGCCAAAGAAGCGGAAGAGCAGGGAGACCAGGGTGCTTTTGCCGGAGCCGGTGCGGCCGATGATGCCCAGTGTGTGGCCTTTAGGCAGAACAAGCGAGATATCCTGCAGCGCCGGAACCTCAGAGCCTTCATAATAGAAAGTCAGATTGCGCAGCTCCAGGGAGCCTTCCGGCTGCGTGCGTACAGCGTGGGGCAACTCCAGTATCTCCGGCTGAACCCGCAGAATGTCATTCAGTCTTCCGAGGGAAGCGACCCCGCCCTGAACAATGGTGATGATCCGGCCAATCGACACTATGGGACTTACAATCAGGCTGAGATACCCGTTAAAAGCGACAAAGTCACCGATACTGATCTCTCCCCGCAGCACCATCCGGCCGCCAAACATCAGATTCATTACGAAACAGACGGCGAAGCCGAACTCGACCATCGCGGGCAGAGCGGCGGAGATTCTGATCAGATCGAGGTTGGCCTGCTTCATCCGGCTGCTCAGCTCACTGAATTTCTCCATTTCCGGACGTTCCTGCACATAAGCCTTGATGACGCGGATGCCGGAAATATTCTCTTGAACCTTGTCAGAGACAGTGCCGAACTGTTTCTGAACGATCCGGAACCGGGTCTTAACCTTGCGGCCGCTGAAGAGCATCAGCAGGATGATGAAGGGGAGCGGGGAGAGGGTAATCAGGGTGAGACTGGGGCTGACTGACGCGAACATGAAGTAGACCGAGGAGATACAGATAACAATTCCGTTAAAAGACATAGCCGTGGCCGGACCGAAGGTCATGCGCACCGCTGAGATGTCATTGATGGCATAAGCGATCAGGTCGCCGGTCTTGCGGCTGCTGAAGAAGCCGGGGGAGAGTCTGAGGAAATGCCGGTACAGCTCCTCCCGTATGTAACATTCCAGGTTCCGGCCGTTCGCGATAATGATGTTTCTCCAGAGGAAGGTGCAGAGGAAGACGACAGCCGCAATCAGCACCATCCACAGCACCCGGGTCAGCACCTGCTCCGGCTCAAAACCATTATCCTTCATCAGATCGACCGCACCCCCCCAACACTTTGGGAAATAACGTCTGAATGAAGGAAGCGGCGAACATGAAGGCAAAGCCTATACTGTAGCTGAGCTTGCGCGACTTGAAGAAACGCAGTAATACAGATGAATTCATCGATCGATTCCCCACCTTTACAGTACCCTTGTTAAATAAAGTACCCGAGTTTCCAAAAGTTACAGTTTACACCTCACGTACAGAATCCCGCTCCACCAGTGTGCCTAGAATGGCGATATTCTCCGCAGGCTTGCCGGGCTCGGCGATTCGTTTGAGGAGCGTGGCGACGACGGTGCGGCATGAATAATCAATATTCAGATCCATTGTGGTCAGCGCTGGCAAGGAGAAGGCTGAGACCTCGCTATTGCCGATGCTGAGAATCGACACCTCTCCAGGGACCTTGATGCCATACTCCTGCAGCTCACGGATCAGCTCGACCGCGGTGAAGTCATGATCGCAGAGGAAGGCGCTTGGAAGCTGACCGCCGCTAATCAGTTTGGACAGTCTTGTGCGAAGAGTCTCATCCCTCTGTACAAAAAGCTCCTCCTCCACAGCCACCCCATGCTCCTCCAGAGCGGAGATGATGCCTGTCTTCATCTCCTTATTGCGGTAGGTACCCTGGTCTACAATGAAGCCGATCCGGCGGTGCCCCCGGTCCAGCAAATATTTGCACTCCTTATAGCCCGCATGAAGGAAGCTGAACCATACACTGTCATAGTCATAGGCCGGAGAGTAGCCGGTATAGAAGATCAGATTCGCGATCTGCTCCTGGATAAAGGCGGCATACTCCAGATTAAATCTGCCGATCAGAATCACCCCGTCGAACTTGAAGCCCCGGCTCAGACGGTAAGGCAGGATCAGCTTATTCTGATGGTCCTTATCCAGAAATTCGATGCTGTAATCCGTCTCCGCCTTCTGTAAGAAGAGCTCAATCCCTTGTACCATATAGCTGAAATTGCTGTTATCATGCGAATAGGGCTTCTGGTGCAGCACGAGAATTCGTGCAGGCGTATGCTTTTTGGGCTTGATATAGCCCATTTCCGCCGCTTTTTTCACAATAGCTGCCTTCAGCTCATCGCTGATGCCTGCCTGATTGCTGAGTGCCCGGCTGATGGATACGGGTGAGAGTCCCATAGCCTCGGCAATATGTGTAATGGTTACCTTTTTTGTCTTCAGAAGAATCCCCCTCTTTATCGTGCTGCCGCAGCATATTGTTCCTGGCACTGTTATTATAATCACCCACTAATTTTGAATCTACGATAAAAAACGAAAAAACCACGTAAAAAAGTTTATTTTTTAACGTAAACTTAAGAGCGATCGTGTTCATGTTTTTTTGCATCATACATTTTGGAAATAAAATAAGAATCCTTGGGAACCATTTCTGCCCGCGTGAGTCTTATTGGGCGAGAGGGGAGAGAACATGCAAAGTAAAGAACTAATGTATAGCATGACCTGTGCCTCATCGGTATCGCTTCGCGAGATGATGGAGACTTACGGACCGGATGTATGGAATTATGCTTTTTTCTTAACCCGCAGCCGAGAGCAGGCGAATGATATCAGCCAGGAGGTATTCCTCAAGGCCTACAAGAGCATCGGCAAGTACCGGGGGCAGTCCACTCTGAAAACCTGGCTGCTTACCATTACCCGCAACACCGCGTTCAGCTTACGGAAGAGCAGCTTCTGGCGGAGATTCACTCCGCTGGGAAGCCATCAGGATCAGGGAGGCGCCTTGTCCGCAGAACAAGAGGCTATCGGCAATCAGTACGCGAACCGCATCTGGGAGATCATCATGGAGCTGCCTGACAAGTACAGGGAGATACTGGTGCTGGATATCCAGCAGGATTTGTCGGTCGCTGAACTGTCCGCGCTGCTCGGTATTGCGCAAGGCACGGTCAAATCCCGGTTGGGACGGGCCAGAGAGAAAGTGAGAACGGCGATAAAGGAGGAAGACCTGTGAAGACGAGATATGAGGATGAACAAGTGAAGGTGATGAGCGGGGAGAAGGACTGGTATAAGCGAGCCGGGCGCAACCCGCTTGTAGAGCCGGGATTCACGCCACAGCTCATGGCGCGGATTGAAGAGGCTGCTAATGAAACCTCTACCCGTACAAGCGGACTACACCGCCGCTTCAGCCGTATGGCCGCCCTCGGCGGACTGGCAGCCATCTTGCTGCTTGGCGCACTGGTCTGGCCATTTGGCCCGGGAGCCGGGCTTGATTCGACAGGGAGGCTGGCCTCGCTCTTCAAGCCAAGCTCGGGAGCGGCTGTAGTTACGCCGTCGGTGTCTCCTTCGGCTTCTCCGCAAGGACTGGGCCTGTACAAGATATCGGCAGAGTTTGAACTAGGCGGGCTTAAGTATTATATGCCCCTACCGCTAGACCGTAATAAGAGTGCTGCAATGGCTGTTGAGACTTCCGCCGGAATCGTCTGGTCGCCTCCGCCGCCAATGGTTGACTACCTAAAGCCTAAATACACACACAATACAGAGCCATATACTCTTTATTTGACTCCAAAAGGGCATGCAGAGCTATCTGCGGATTCAGCACAGCGGTTGTATGTCTTTCCTTTGTATGCAGGAGGTGCGCAGTCATATTTGTCGCTGGGAGGTTTATTTGGAGTTGGAGATTATCTTTTGTATTTCAGCGGCAGCTATAAAATTGGAGAGAATCAGAAAAGGTCAGGAGCTAAGCTGTTTGTGATGGATGTCAGACAGGCTGGCGAGGGGAAGATTCCTATTCCCCGAGAATTACTAATCACAGATGAAGCGTCTCAAGTCTATAAGTCCTTCATGGCTCTTAATTCCGATAAAGCAGAGCTTCTGGTTGTTTACTATACCAATGATGGAAAGGGCGGTTACATACAGCATAATAAGCTGTATGATATTGCAACTGGCAGTGCTCAGGTACTTTCGGGCGAAATCACTACTGAAAATGCAGAAAGACCCTCCAAGCTCCATTATGGAGCGCTTACCCTTGATTCTAAAGATCTTGTGACCATTGTCCATTACGAAGTTAACGGAGAGCAGCGGAGCACAGAGGTTGATATGAAGACGGGCGGCCAGTGGTTCTACGACTGGTGGTATGAGGAATACGGTGTGAAAATTGATGCCTCCTCAATAGAAAAATGATCATCTTAGAGTAAAGGTGCAGGATGTGTGCTGGAATAGTTTGCTAATCATGAGATGTTCCATTCGGTCGATGGAGGAATTCCTGTGAAGGCAGGGAGTCCTCCAATTTGCCTGTTATCTATGTCCCTTGCGGACTGTGAAGCCTTTATATTCTCGATTTGGCACATTTGACCACGCTTACGGACTACAAGGCTCTTATTGTAGTGCGAATGCGTCTTAATCGGGTGAGTAACAGTAAATAAGAGCACTGGAGTCCGCAAGCCTGCTTTAATGCTGCTTTTCGGGGAAATAAGCGCGTCTCAGTCCGGTACCATCTTGCGGCCCAGCCATTTAGTGTATTTGTCTCACGCTTTAGAGGCCGTATCTACTTATTTCGTATTTTCAATCTAATCATATGGATAATTTACTAAAATAAAGCTATAATTTTGATAATATCTCCAAGTAAAATTAGTGTGTGTTTACTTCTGGGGTTCGATATAGAAGAGTGGAGCGGGATTAATGAAGAAGCTGACTATTGAGGATGTGGCCCAAAAGGCGGGCGTATCGAAAAGCACAGTCTCGCAATTTTTGAATAAACGGTTCAAGTATATGAGTGAGGCGACCAAAAACCGCATTGCCGAGGTTATCGATGAGCTGAACTACCAGCCCAACGGACTTGCCCGCAGCCTCAAGCAGAACCGCACGCATATGGTTGGCATTATTGTGGCCAATATAGATTATTCGCTGTCCATCCAGTGTATCCGGGCCATTGAGAATGAGCTGCAGCGCCATGGGATACAGGTGATTATCTGCAACTCGGACGAGAACGCCGATAAGGAGAATACTTATGTGGAGACCCTGGTCGCCCGGCAGGTGGATGGCCTGATTATTTTTCCAGCTGGTGATCAGCCTGCACCCTACACCCGGTTAATTGAAGCGGAATATCCGCTGGTGTTCATGGACCGGCTGGTAGACGGAATCACTACCCAGAGCCTGCTGCTAGATAACGAGATGGCGGTGAAGACAGCCGTCCGGGAGCTGAGCAGCTACGGCCATGAAGCGATTGCTATTCTATCCCTGCCGCTTGGCGTACATGCGATTACCCCGCGCAAGGAGCGAATGAGTGGTTACAAAAAAGCGATGGAGGAAGCAGGTCTGCCGCTGCAGGATTCGTATATGCGCAGTGTGTCACGCGAAGATATCGCTTCTGCTCTGGACGAGCTGTTACAGCTGCCTCAGCCGCCGACAGCGCTGCTTGCCGCCAATGATCTGGTGCTGGGCGAGATTCTTAAATATGCGAACCGCAAGGGCATCTCCATCCCCGGACAATTGTCAGTGATCGGCATTGACGATGCGGAATTTGCCCGGATTTATAATCCTGATATTACTACGATCCGCCAGCCCGCCTACGAGATGGGGATGCAGGCAGCGAAGATCATGCTCTCATTGATCAACGATAAGGATAGCGCGATACCCATCACCTACAGATTCCCGCCTTCCTTGCAGCAGGGCGATTCGGTGCAGTCTCCGGCTAAGCCGGAATAGCAACTGGCGGTATGACTGGCGCAGGCAGTGGTTGTAATTCTATTGCTTAAGGTTCATGTCAAAAAGGTGTCCCAAGCCGGCCGGCTTCTGGGACACCTTTTTGGAGTTTCTGTTACAGTTTCGCCCTTACGGGGAGACTGTTTATTTCTTAACGCCTGTGCTCATGAAGGCTTCCAGCGCGTCGCGGGTTGGCAGTCCGTCCATATCGCCAGGCGACATCACGGCCAGTGCGCCGATCGCATTGCCGCGCTTCACGGCTTCCGCTACGCTGAGCTTCTCCAGCATGGCGCTGATCACCCCAACCGCGAAGCCGTCTCCGGCGCCGACCGTATCGATAACCTGCTCGACCTTGAAGCCGTCCACATAACCCTCTTCACCAGCGGAGGTCTTATAGTAAGCGCCCTCAGGACCGAGCTTGATGACTACAAGGGATACGCCGCGCTCCAGATAGTACCCGGCAATCTCCTCCGGAGTCTCAAGGCCGGTGAGGATTTTGCCTTCTCCGTGGCCGGGCAGGAACCAGTCGCAGCGGGTAGCCAGGTCGTTGATTGTATTAACCATAGTTTCAGTGTCCGGCCACAGGGTTGGGCGCAGATTCGGATCGAGCGATACAGTCTTGCCGTGCTGCTTCATGAACTCCATGGCATGCAGCGAGAATTCGTGACATGAGGCCGAGAGTGCGGAAGAGATGCTGGTCACATGCAGATGGCCGGCGGAAGCGAAGTAATCTTCATCGAAGTCGGCGAGATTCAGCTTGGAGGCGGCGGAATTTTTGCGGAAATATTCAACCTTGGGATCTCCGCTCAGTACCTTGGATTTGATCAGCATGCCGGTGGAGAATTCTTTGGTCGTTGTGATGCTCGCGGTATCAATCTTCTCCTTATTCAGCGCCGAGGTGATGAACTGGCCGAAGTTGTCTTCGCCAAGCTTAGTCACATAACCGGTCAGATGCTCCAGACGTGATAATCCGGTGGCTACATTGCTCTCCGCACCTGCCAGCGCCTTGGAGAAGGAAGTGACCTCATGCAGGGGCCCGGCTTCATTGGCGTAGAACATAGCCATCGGCTCCCCGAAGGTGACTGCATCCAGCTGTTTATTCATGAATAGTTCCTCCTAAAATGAACACGTTATTATGGTTTGGGATAGAATATAAGTTGAAATTATCACATAAAACGGTTTTGTACAATATAGCAATGCTCATTCAGCGGGCTTGTTTTGTACGGTATATAGCCGATGTGGTTCGAAAATCGTTGATACATAGGTGTTTTTGGCGAGTGTTCAGAGTTTATTACCGCTTCCCGAATAAATATATATTGACTGTTAGCGGCAATATTATTACTATTTTATTAGCAGGATAAAGCCTGATGTTAGTAAAAAGATAAATTAGTTTATCTAAATAAATATTCTTAACTGGAATATAATCAGAGAGGAAGTAACTACCATGAAGAAAATCAAAGTCTTGCAGAATATTACCTCTGTTGGTGTAGTAGCTGTTATCCGTGCGGATAATGCCGATGATGCTTATGCCATGTCAGTGGCTTGTATCGAGGGTGGACTGAACAATATCGAAGTTACCTTTACGACGCCAGGAGCCGATGTAGCGATCAAGCGCCTAGTGGCTGAATATGGAGGACGCGCCGTGATTGGTGCCGGTACCGTGCTTGACCCGTTGACGGCAAGAATTGCTATTCTGGCTGGTTCGGAATTTGTGGTCAGCCCGTCTTTTGAAGAGGATACTGCTAAGATGTGTAATCTGTACGGCATTCCTTACATGCCGGGCTGCATGACGCTGAATGAGATGAAGGAAGCCCTGAAGCTGGGTGTGGATGTGCTGAAGCTGTTCCCTGGCAGTGCGTTCGGACCGGACTATGTCAAGGCGGTTAAGGGGCCAATGCCGCATGTCAACATTATGCCTACCGGCGGCGTGGATCTGAACAATATGGAGAAATGGATCAAGAACGGCTGCATCGCTGTCGGCATCGGCGGCAACCTGACCGCACCGGCCAAGGAAGGCCGCTATGACCAGATCACAGAGCTGGCTGCTCAGTATGTAGCGAAGTTCAAGGAGATCAAAGGCCTGTAACCTAGAACTGAGCCGGACTCGTTCGCGGATCTGGTGACTCATCTATAATAGAAATGTCTTGCCTTATGGGGCAGGGCATTTTTTGTTGAAACGGTACCATCCATTAAAGGACGGCAAAGCCATTTCCACTTGACTGTTCGTGAGAGCTAAGGAAGCGGGCAGTAGTTGGATTTTCTACACTTGCTGATGAATGGAAGAACTCTGATGGGACAGCAGTTGGATAAACAGCACTTAATTTCTCATGATTTATGCTGAAAGGGTAAAATCAATAACAATAGGTGCTCTTTTTCCACTTTCTTACCTATCATGCTCGGAAATCAGGGAATTAAGATACGTTTTTCCATTTGCTTGTTGCCGGGGGGCTGTGTCTCCTTCCGTTTCTCAAGGGTTGCTGTTTCTCACCGTTGGACGAGCCTCCGGGCGGAGGAGATAAACAGCGGCTGTAAATGATGGAATTGCTGCCGATCAGGGCAATACTTAGCCTATAGGGAGGGTGCTTAAGCGCCTGCCAATATTTGAGAAGTTGACCTGAAAGGTGATGCCATGACCGGCGATGAGCTTCGCAGCAAGCTGTACCCGACACTAATAATGGAAGAAGCCGATTATGTGGGAATCAGAACTACAGTGCACGGCTGCAGGGTGAGCGTGGGAGCGATTTATCAACTGCACCGTAACTATAGTCATCCGCAACTTTTTGAGCAGGGTGAAGTATATGTGCTTGATGATGATTTCAGAGAGAATTATGCCGTGCTCCTGCTGTGTGCCACAACATTATATACATTGAAGGAGCCGTCTTCTTCCTAGCCAGGTCTGGTACGGAGCGGACGGCTTGTCATGTCATTTCTGTAACTAACTTCTATAAAAAGAGTATTTGAATGATTGCAGCATCCCTTGTATGCTTAGTAGGGATTGTGGACTATAAAAAAATGATTACAGCTTGCAACAAATTCGCAGTCTTGCGCGTCAGTAAGATTGCATAGAGAGGGGGAACCTTCGTGGTGGAGCAGGGACTCATCAGAGCCGCTCAAGCGGGCGATCGCGACGCTCTAATCACCCTATTGCGAGAAATTGAAGGGCATGTATATAAGACGGCCTTCTACATTCTGCATAATGAACAGGATGCACTGGATGCCTCCCAGGAAGCGTTGATCCGGGTGTACACCAAGATCGGCTCCTATGAGGAGAAGGCGCAGTTCAAAACATGGGTTCAGCGAATAGTAACCAACATATGTATAGACAAATTCCGGAGAACGAAGCCTACCGTTTCTATCGATGAACACGAAATGGTGTTCCAGGATAAAAAACATAACGTAGAGCGCGAAGTGATGTCGGGTTATCTGGCGGAGGATATCCGTGAGGCCATCGACCAGCTTCCGGAGCATCACCGGACGGTAATCGTGCTCCGCTATTTACAGGATTTTTCTTACAACGAGATTGCAGACTGTCTGGATCTGCCTCTGAACACGGTCAAATCGTACCTGTTCCGGGCGCGGCAGCAGCTGCAGAATAGACTTCAGGAGTATCAGAAAGGTGGTGTGTCAGGATGAAATGCGCGGAGGTGATGGAATGGATGCATCGCTATTTAGATCATGATCTCAGTCAGGAAGAAATGCTTGAAATGTTCCGTCATATCGACGATTGTCCTTCCTGCGCGGAAGTCTTGGACCGGCTGACGCTGCTCTCCCAGCAGCTGGAGCAGCTTCCGGATGTGAAGCCCCCCTTCAGTCTGGTTGACTCTATCCTGCCTCAGCTTGAACTGCTGGACCGTGGTGTTCCGGAAGAGCCTGCGGTAATGGAGCCGGAAGATCCGAAGATTATTCCCTTTACACGTGCAAGCACCCGGGGCAAGAAGTCCAAGGGCGCTTCACTGGCTTCGCGGACAGGCATTGGTGCTGCGGCGGCAGCGGTGATTCTGCTCATCGCCGTATTCAATATGCCGAAGAGCCTGCCGGGCGCGGATGTGGATATGTCATCCCAATTAATGAGCGGCGGAGCGGCGAACTCCAGCCTGAGTACGGAGAGCAGTGCAGACAGTGCAGATACCCCGCAGGCGGACGGACAGAATAACAGCGGCAGCAGCAGTGATCTTAATAAGATGGACCAGGCCACGCCTAGTGAATCTGCAGACGTTAATTTGAAATCTGCACCGCCTGCTCCCAGTGAGGGTGCTGATCAACCAGCCGCAGCCGGCGGTGGTATGGCTTCAGACAAGGTGCCTGCGGTAAGCGAAGCTCCGATCAGCAACCGCGCCGCTACTGCGCCTCCGGAGGACCGCCCCAAGAGCACCAAGAAAGCGGATAGCCGGTCGGCGGAGCCCCAAAGCACGAAGTCGAGTGCACCAACACAAGAGCATATAGCGGATGATAAGGCGGCTGCGGGGGATGCACGGATAGCGCCGACTCCAGCCGCTAACGAGGCAGGAGCCATGCTGATGGTCGCGGAGTCCTCGTGGACATCACCCGACGGGCAGCATACGGCTGAGCTGGCAGGCCAAGAGGTTGTGATTTACAGCTCGCCCGCAGAGAGTGCGGGAGAACGGACTGCGTTGACCTCTCTTCCTATAGAAGGCACCTGGGTCTCAGGAGTTTGGTCAGAAGATGGCACCCAGTTCACTTATGTGTCACAGCTTGAGGATGGTACGCAGGCGACTAACGTATACACGGTTCCGGCAGAGGCTGCAACACCTGCTCCATCCGCTTCTCCGGCTCCTGCCGCTTCCCCGGCGGCGTCTGCTTCATCCATCCCCAGCCCGGCTATCTCCCCGGACGCGGCAACGTCCGTTAAATAACCGGAACGTTCTTCCGGCCTGCGGAATATGCTAAGGCAAGAGGACAGGAATTACAGGCTTTGCGAGTATCATCATCGGTATGACCGGCGGCCGGGAGAGTTTCTAGAGCTGCTCCCTCCGTCGTTTATATAGATGCGCCGCTGAAACGGAGTAACTTTGGCCCTGGCTGCCGAGGTTGCTCCGTTTTTGCTTGCGCCGTGAGGCTGGGCAGCGTGATAAAGATGCCTATGTTTTCAGCCGTTTTTTTGTTAAAATGTACGAATGTATCACTCAAGAACATAAAAAAGGAAGTGGCAGGATGGATGCCAAAACGGCGGCCAAAGACATCAAGCAAGGAAAGGTCTCCCCGCTGTACCTGCTGTACGGCAGTGAGAAGTTCCGGATGAATGAATTCGCGGCCATGCTGGAGGAACACCTGATAGCCAAAGAAGACCGCGATTTCGCGGTAATCCCGTTCGATCTCTCCGAAACTCCGGTTCAGGCTGTCATTGAAGAGGCGGAGACGGTTCCGTTCATGGTAGAACGCAAGCTCCTGCTGGTGCGGGATGCGGCCCTGTTCACGGCAGGTAAGGAGAAGGCCAAGCTGGAACATAACGTGGAGATGCTGAGCGAATATATGCAGCACCCTGCCGAATTCAGCGTGATTGTATTTATGGTGAACGGCGATAAGCTGGATGAACGCAAAAAAATCGTCAAAAGCATCAAGGCCACCGGCACCGTGCTGGCCTTCAATCCCCTGGGTGCAGAGGAGCTGCTGCGCTGGGTGGAGAAAGGCTTCCGCGAACGCGGCTGCTCCCTTGCGCCGGGGACGGCGGAAGCGTTGATCGCAAGCAGCGGAACCGGACTCCAGGGCCTGTCTGCGGAGATGGACAAGCTGTGCCTGTTCGCCGGTACTGGCGGGCGGGTGGATGCGGCAGCAGTGGAGAGTCTGGTTCACCGGGGGACTGAGCAGAACATTTTCACGCTGGTGGAGGATATTGCAAATCTGCGCCTGGACAAGGCGCTGAATACGCTCTATGAGCTGCTCAAGCAGCGGGAGGAGCCGATCAAGATTGCTTCGCTGATTGCCCGGCAGTTCAGAATCATCCTGCAGGTCAAGGATTTGTCAGCCCTGAGCTATTCGCAAGGACAGATTGCCTCCCAGCTTGGACTGCATCCGTATGCAGTGAAGCTGGCCGGCGAGCAGGCCCATAAGTTCGGAAGCCAGCGGCTGCGGCAGATCCTGAGTGTTCTGGCCGATCTGGATTATCAGATGAAGACGGGGGCCATCGATAAGGTGCTGGGGCTGGAGATGTTCATGCTGCGCCTTGGAGCCTGAATAAAGCGAAGGCGGCATCTCCTGTAGTTAATCAAAGAGCCTGCCCATCCCGTGATAGACGCGGGCGGGCAGGCTCTTTGATTGTAGGGCGGAATTCAATGAATGAACATAACGAGCATAAAAAAACCTAACCGTATGCAGCATAGCGGTCAGGTTCTTCAATTGCTCGTTATGATTGTCGCCCTTGGCTTAGGCTTGAGCCTTAAGAGCGTTCAATTTCTTAGCCAAGCGGGATTTTTTGCGGGCAGCCGCATTTTTATGAACCAGACCTTTAGAAACAGCCTTGTCCAGCTTTTTGGAAGCCACTTGGAAAGCAGCGTGAGCAGTTTCAACTTCCGTACCTGTCAGTGCTACATCAGCAGTTTTCACAGCTGTACGAAGCGCGGACTTCTGGGAAGCGTTCAGTGCACGACGTTTCTCGATCGTCTTGACACGTTTTACCGCGGATTTGATATTTGGCATTGCATTCACCTCCTGAAAGACATTCGAAATCAACAAATGATTCACAACTTAAAATAGTTTAGCATGAAGGGTGGCAAAAAGCAATATAAAAAGCATTGTAATTCCCTCAGAGCGGTTTGTATAAACAGAGGCTTTCTCTCGCACACTATCAGCAATATGCAAAAGGAGGCTGAACTAAGAATGGAACTGGATCTTCAGCTGTATTCGGTACGGACGGATTTGGCGGTGGAAGCGAAGGAAATGGCAGAGCGGCACGCCAATGCTCCGATCCCCGGCGTTAATGAAGAAGTGGAAGAAGCGGATGGTATCAAGGTTACCAGGCTTTCTGTAGCGGACCCTGCCGGTTCTCAGGCTATCGGACGGGCCATCGGCAATTACGTGACCCTTGAGGTGCCTGGTTTGCGCGGAGGGGACACCGGTCTGCAGCAGAAGGTCTCCATTGTGTTTGCCCGTGAATTCGAGCAGTTCCTGGACAAAATCGGCATCGGCCGCGATTCCAAGGTGCTGATCGTAGGCCTCGGCAACTGGAATGTGACGCCAGACTCGCTGGGGCCGCTGGTCGTGGAGAATGCGCTGATTACCCGGCAGTTCTATGAGCTGATGCCCGATCAGATCTCGCCCGGTTACCGGAATGTGAGTGCGATAGCACCCGGAGTGCTTGGGCTGACAGGGGTTGAATCGAGTGAAGTCGTTCAGGGGATTGTGGACCGGACCCGTCCGGATGTCATTATTGCCATTGATGCGCTGGCCTCCCGTTCGCTGGAAAGAATTAATACAACGATCCAAATTGCCGATATCGGTATTCACCCCGGCTCAGGCATAGGGAACAAGCGCAGGGGGCTGACCAAGGAAGTGCTGGGCGTTCCCTGCATCGCCATCGGCGTTCCTACAGTCTGCTATGCCTCCACCATCGTCAACAATGTGCTTGAGATGATGCGGACGCATTTCGGGCAGATGGCTGACGGGGGTGCCCATACCAAAGAGATCATGGGTCTCCTTGACGATATCTCTGAGCAGGAGCGGCTGGCCCTGGTGAAGGAAGTGCTCGAACCTCTGGGGCATGACCTGATTGTTACCCCCAAGGAGATTGATGAATTCATTGAAGATATCGCCAATATTGTGGCAAGCGGCCTTAACGCTGCACTGCATGAAGCGGTAGATCCGGGCAATGTCGGAGCTTACACTCACTGATTTGTAACTTATCACCTGGCCCGCACCGTCTGCCGCAAGGCAGAGCCGGTTGCGGGCTTTTTGCAAGTGTCGACGCTTCGCCTCTCTATTATGCTCCCTGCTATCTCTCATTCTGTGGTTCTAGCATAACCCTTCCGCTCATAGATTTGGAGTATGAGAGATTACAGAGGGCTTAGAGGAGGACATAACAATCATGAACAGAAAATGGTTTCAGCTATGGAATATAGGGCGGCTGCGCGGACGGCTGATGGATATTCTGTCGCTGGGAAGGACGATGCTGCTGCTGGCCGGAGGTTCGCTTGTGTTGTTCATGCTGCTTGGAGCTGGCGGATTGGCCGGGCAAAAGCTGAACTCTTCACCCATTCCTTCTATGAAGGGTCTCGCTGCTTCGCTGTCCAGCGGATTCTTCATGGAGCTGCTGGGCATGGAGGTTCCCCATCTGCCGAAGGGCGAGGAGCCTTCAGCCTTCTCCGGGGACAAGGTGACCTCCTTCGTATTCCGGCTGCTGACCAGTGTCGATCCCGGTGATCCCAAGAGTCTGGTCTCGCGTGAGATGCCCGGACTAGCTGCCGAAGATCCCTTCCTGCTGCGGCAAGGCTCAGGAGGAAGTACAGGAGCGCCGGCGGACTATCATCCGGGGGGAGATGAACTGGCTACCGGAGAAGAGCCGGGAGCAGGGGGCAACCCTGGAGCCCTCCCGGATTCAGGGAATGGTACAGAGACTGGTAATGGCCATGACAGTCCAGGGGAAGGAGTGGTACAGCCCGAGGCTTCGCCTATTCCAGACCCGCCCGGTACAGAACCTGACGAGGGTTACTCCGGAAGCGGAGATGCCGAGAACGGCACGGGAGATACTTCGGTCAAGCGTATTCTCGTCTATCATTCCCATCCCCGGGAGGCGTATAATCCACTGCTTGGCGCACAGAACGACAACCCAAGCTCGGCGGTTCCTTCCAAGAATGTCATGCTGGTAGGCTCCTATATTGCCAAGAGACTGGAAGAACGCGGGATCGGGACGGTCCATGCGCAGGAGGATTATGCTACGGCGGTACCGGGCTACAACTGGAACTTCTCTTATAAATATTCACGTATGACCGTGAAATCGGCCATGGCCTCCAATCAGAAGATGAGTGAGCTGATTGATATCCACCGCGATTCGCAGCGGCACGGCAAAACAACGGCCGTGATTAACGGTAAAAATTATGCCCAGGTGTATTTTATTTTGGGGCATGCGAATAAAAACTGGAAACAAAACGAGGCCTTCGCAAATAAAATCCATCAGCTGCTGGAGAAAAATTATCCTGGAATTTCACGCGGGATATGGGGGAAATCGTCCGGAAACGGGAATAATGGGGAATATAACCAGACGTTGTCCCCGAACAGTGTGCTGATTGAGGTAGGCGGAATTGACAACAGCGCCGATGAACTGAAGCGGACGGCGGATCTTCTGGCGGATGCGATTGCTGATGTGTACTGGAGCAGCCGGGATGCCGAGAAGGCGGCTGCGCCAGATCAGGGCAGTACGCAGTCTGGAGGCACCGGGGCAGAGACATCAACAGGTTCCTGAACGGATTATAGCTGAAAAGGAGCGGAGACTATGACACGGTTCGGTAAAAAGCTGGTAATGGTCGGAATATGGGCGGGCGTGGGGCTGTTGGTCGGCCTGCAGTTCGGCGGCGGTTCGGGAGTCTCCGGCATCCTGCCGGACTGGAGCAAGCCAGCCGGGAGCAGCGCGGCTGGCAGGCAGCTTCCGGCTGGACAGAACGGCACGGCCGGGACAGCGTATGTTCCGGCTGCCAGTACGACCCCGGGTGGTCAGGCTTATGTATACGTGCCCGTAACTATTGATCCTGTAACGGGTGCTTACACCGCACTGCCCATCCAGCAGCCGGTTGCAGGTACACCGGCGCAGACGGCTGGCGGCACAGGCAGTCTCCCGCAGCAGGAGGTGAAGGACTACTCTGCGCTCAGTCCCGAGCAGATTCTGATTCCGGAGGAGCAGAAGCCGACTGTGGATGTGCTGGCGGATAAGACTGCCGGCCTGCTTCAGCAGGCTTCGCAGAAGGGCATCCGCTGGGTGGTCTCACTCTTCGACTCTTCGGAGGAGTGAGCGGGAATTGCCCGGAATCCCCCGGGCCGGAATGAGGTTTAGGACACAAACGGTTGCGGAGGATGGAAGCCCGCACCCGTTTTTGTGTTTTTTTGCAGGATTCAGCCTGCGATTGTAGAGGGTCCAGGCGGTTTCTTTCTTTTCCAGCGGCTGGCGGGATTGATGGGCGAAGCCCGTACTGTTATAATAAGTGGATTAAAATTAGGCTGTCTGTGGGGGTAAGGAATGACTGACGTTCAGAAACGACAACAACAAATTCGCAATTTCTCGATTATTGCACATATAGACCATGGCAAATCGACACTGGCTGACCGCATTCTGGAGTATACGGGTGCGCTCACTTCACGTGAAATGCAGGAGCAGGTTCTGGATCAGATGGATCTGGAGCGCGAGCGCGGCATCACTATCAAGCTGCAGGCCGTACGCCTGACGTACCGTGCCGATGACGGACAGGATTATTATCTGAATCTGATTGATACACCGGGGCATGTCGATTTCACCTATGAGGTATCCCGCAGTCTGGCAGCCTGTGAAGGCGCACTGCTGGTAGTGGATGCGGCGCAGGGGATTGAAGCCCAGACGCTGGCTAACGTGTATCTGGCGCTCGACAACAATCTGGAGATTCTTCCGGTACTCAACAAAATCGATCTTCCGAATGCAGACGCCGAACGCGTGAAGCAGGAGATTGAAGATGTCATCGGGCTGGATGCCAGTGAAGCTGTGCTGGCTTCCGCCAAGGCAGGCATCGGCATCAAGGAGATACTGGAGCAGGTCGTGAAGCAGGTTCCGGCGCCGACAGGCAACTCGGAAGAGCCGCTCAAGGCACTGATCTTCGACTCCCATTTTGACCCGTACAAGGGCGTTATCGTCTATGTCCGTGTAATGGACGGCAGTATCCGTGCCGGTTCCAAGATTAAGATGATGGCTACCGACAAGACCTTTGAGGTTATCGAGGTCGGAGCCTTCATGCCGCGCATGACCATTGTGCCGGAGCTGAACATCGGCGATGTCGGCTTCATTGTGGCCGGGATCAAGCACGTAGGCGACACCCGTGTCGGGGATACGGTGACGGATGCCAAGAATCCGACCGCTGAACCGCTGCCGGGCTACCGCCGGATTAATCCGATGGTCTATTGCGGTCTCTATCCGATTGAGACTTCCGATTATAATGATCTCCGTGAAGCGCTGGAGAAGCTGCAGCTGAACGACGCTTCCCTGAGCTTCGAGCCGGAGAGCTCCAGTGCCCTGGGCTTTGGCTTCCGTTGCGGCTTCCTGGGACTGCTGCATATGGAGATTATTCAGGAGCGGATCGAACGCGAGTTCAATCTGCCGCTGATTACTACCGCGCCGAGCGTAATTTACCGCATTAAGCTGACCAACGGGGAGACCATCCAGATCGACAATCCGTCGCATTATCCGGAGATCGGGACGATTGACTTCATCGAAGAGCCGTATGTCAAAGCGGGAATTATTGTGCCTAACGACTTCGTGGGTACTGTTATGGAGCTATGCCAGAACAAACGCGGCGAATTCGTCAATATGGAGTATCTGGACAGCAACCGTGTAACCATTACGTACGAGATTCCGTTATCCGAGATCGTCTACGACTTCTTCGACCAGCTGAAATCCGGCACGAAGGGTTATGCATCCTATGATTACGAGATCTCCGGTTACCGCCAGTCCAATCTCGTCAAGATGGATATCCTGCTGAATAATGAGCAGGTCGATGCACTGTCCTTCATCGTTCACCGCGACCGCGCCTATAACCGCGGCCGGGTCATCTGTGAGAAGCTGCGCGGCATTATCCCGCGCCAGATGTTCGAGGTGCCGATTCAGGCATCCGTCGGCACGAAGGTGGTCGCGCGTGAGACTGTTAAGGCGATGCGCAAGAACGTATTAGCCAAATGCTACGGCGGCGATATTTCGCGTAAGCGGAAGCTGCTGGAGAAGCAGAAGGAAGGCAAGAAGCGCATGAAGCAGGTCGGCAGCGTCGAGGTGCCGCAGGAAGCGTTCATGGCTGTGCTTCAGATTGAGTAGCAGCATATAAGCTCCTCCCGGAGCTTTCGGTTTATCACAGAAACGGGTGCCGTCCTACGCAGGGCGGTGCAGCCGTTTCTTCTTGCTTTTCAGCAGCAGGTGCTGTGGAAGGCCTGTATATTAATAGAACAAAGGAGACAGCTCATGAATACAGCTACGAACACTGCACACAATGGCCGTCCCCCTGAGGCCGTATATATTCACATTCCGTTTTGCACCAATAAATGCTTCTATTGTGATTTCAATTCTTATGTGCTGAAGGACCAGCCGGTGATGGACTATCTCCATGCACTTGACCGTGAAATGGAACTGACCGTGCAACATACGCCTCCTGGTGTGATCAAGACGATTTTTGTCGGCGGGGGTACGCCTACTGTACTGAAGCCTGATGAGATGGCTTATTTTCTGCAATCGGTCCGCAGGCATTTCCCGCAGTGGGATGAGCATATTGAATTCTCGATGGAAGCTAATCCTGGCACAACGGATATCGACAAGCTCAGAGTCATGAAGGAAGGCGGCGTCAACCGGGTCAGCTTCGGGGTGCAGGCCTTCCAGAATGAGCTGCTGAGCGGAATCGGCCGGATTCATGATGTGAACGACGTATACCGCAGTCTGGAGAATGCCCGTGCGGTTGGTCTGGATAACCTGTCGCTGGATCTGATGTTCGGCCTGCCGAACCAGACGGTGGATATGCTCAGAGAGAGCATTGACAAGGCGCTGGCGCTGGATCTTCCGCATTATTCCATCTACAGCCTGAAGGTGGAGGAGAACACGCTGTTCCACACCCTGTTCAACAAGAACAAGCTTCCGCTGCCGAATGAAGAGGATGAGCTGGCGATGTATTTGCTGCTTATGTCTACTATGGAGGCCGCAGGGTATACGCAGTATGAGATCAGTAACTTTGCCAAGCCGGGGCTGGAGAGCCGCCACAATATAACGTACTGGCGCAACGAGGATTATTATGGCCTTGGAGCAGGGGCACATGGATATGTGGGCCGGCAGCGGCACATGAATATCAAGGGCGTGAACCCGTATAACGAGGCTTCGCGCAGCGGGCTGCCACGTCTGGACAGCTTTGAGATCTCCGAGCAGGAGGCGATGGAGGATTTCATGATGGTCGGCCTGCGGATGCGCGAAGGGGTATCGGATGCAGCGTTCCGCTCGCAGTTCGGGAAGCCGCTGGAGGCTGTTTTTGCCGCACCGCTGCATAAAATGCTGAAGGCAGGACTGCTGGAGCAGGCCGGGGACACCTATCGCCTGAGCAAGCAGGGAATCCTGTTTGGCAACGATGTTTTCGGGGAATTTGTCGGTGCTTTGACAGAGGTTTAATTTTGAAATACCTCTTGAATTGTAATTCACTCTGTTGTATATTTATTCATATTAACAACGAGGGGTGAGTCAAGGTGCTTGTCAAAACGGATCATTTCCAAAAGGCTTCTCCTGCGGGGGAGCAGCAAGTGATATGCAGAAATGCTACGGTGGAAGATGTAGAGCCGCTGTATCTGATGATAGAGGAGTATGCCAGGCAGGGGATTATGCTGCCCCGTTCAAGGCAAGCACTGACCCGCCAGATCGACCAGTTCGTGATCGCCGAGATCGGCGGAAAATTTGTCGGCTGCGGTTCCTTGTTCCGGCTCGGAAGTGATCTTGTTGAGGTCCGTTCCATTGGACTGCGTGATGAAGGCAAGGGCAAGGGCGTAGGCACGATGATTCTGGAGAAGCTGGTTGAAGAAGCCAGACGGCAGCGAATCCCGAAGATTATGGCACTGACCTATGCCGTGGACTTCTTCCTTAAGAACGGCTTCGATGTGGTGCAGAAGGAGATTTTCCCCGAGAAGGTCTGGACCGATTGTGTGAACTGCAAGAAGCAGCATGCCTGCGACGAGATCGCCGTGCTGAAGAGACTGGACTAATCCGGCGGGCCATAGCCCCGGTAAACTATATAATAAGAAACCACTGTCACCCTGAAGCATCAGCTTCCCGGAGAACAGTGGTTTTTTGCAGATACAAGCACAACGTACAACAATGATGCCTGATGGATGTATGGATGTTATATTGCTTTAACTAAAATAGGCGCAATCAAGTTGCTGAACTCACTTGACAATGCCGAGGTCAGTTTGGTATTTTTGTATTAGTGGTTAGCACTCATCTCGTTAGAGTGCTAACGAATCGGAGCCACAGCCGGATAGGAGGGAATAACATGTTAACTGAACGCCAGAGAATGATACTGAATGCCATTGTCGATGATTATATTTCTTCCGCTGAGCCGGTAGGCTCGCGCAGTATCTCGAAACGCGGGGATGTGGGCTACAGTCCTGCCACGATCCGCAACGAAATGGCCGATCTGGAGGATCTGGGTTATCTGGAGCAACCTCATACTTCGGCGGGGAGAATCCCGTCCCATAAGGGCTACCGCTATTATGTGGATCATCTGGTACCGTGGAATTCCGCCGAAACGGCCGAACTGGGCACGATCCGCGCTTTTTTCGCAGAGAAGCTGAATGCTACGGAGCAGGTCATCCAACATGCGGCAATGATTCTTTCCAATATGACGAATTATACTTCCATCCTGCTTGGACCGGAGGTTTTTCATACTTCATTGCGCCATTTCCAGCTGCTTCCGCTCGATGACAAGACCGCTGTGGCGATTATCGTTACCAGCACCGGGCAGGTAGAGAACAAGACCGTAAGCCTTCCTCCGGAGATATCAGTATCCGAGATGGAGAAGGTCGTTAATCTGTTGAACAGCAAGCTGGTCAATGTACCGCTCTACAAGCTGAAGAGTCAGCTCTATTCCGAGCTGGGTGAAGAAATGCAGCGCCACATCTCCCACTATGAAGAATTAATGCAGGTGCTGGATACGGCGCTTGAGAGCGACCATGAACAGCGTATCTACCTAAGCGGAGCTACGAATATGCTCACCCAGCCGGAGTTCAAGGACGTCGATAAGGTGAAGACTATTCTGGATCTGCTGGAAGAGACACCTACCCTGCTCAAAATGCTTACCCCGGCCAGCGGCGGAACAGGAATGCAAGTGCGCATAGGTACAGAGAATAAGCATGAGGCTTTTGCCAACTGTAGTCTGATTACCGCGACCTATTCACTGGACGGTAAGCCGCTTGGGAGCATCGGCATCCTCGGCCCGACCCGTATGGAGTACGCGCGAGTAATGGGTATTCTGGGGATTCTATCCCGGGATTTGACAGCGATGCTGGCACACTGGTATAAGTGAACAGAGTGTACTAGTCCATCGTGAATGATATTAAGGAGGTGAAGACAACTTGAAAGAGGAAAAGGTTCAAGAAATGAATGAGAAGAATGATCCTAAGGTGAATGAGAACCAGGCGGCCGATGAGGCTGAAGCTGGAGCAGACAGCGGCTCATTTACGGCTGAAGAGGCCGGCGAGGCGGCTTCAGACAATGAGGAATACAGAAAGCTGCAGGAGCTTGCAGATGAACATCAGGCGCGCACTTTGCGTGTGCAGGCTGATTTCGATAACTTCCGCCGCCGGACCCAGAAAGAAAAGGAAGAGCTGGCGAAGTACGCAACGTCTAAGCTTGTAACCGAGCTGCTTCCGGTAATGGATAACTTTGAACGCGCACTGGCGACTCCTGCAGCAGGTGCAGACGCTGAAGCGTTCATCAAAGGCGTGAATATGATTTTCCGGCAGCTGGAGGGAGTCCTTATGTCTGAAGGACTTACAGCCATGGAAGTGGTAGGACAGCCATTTAACCCTGAATATCATCAGGCGATCATGCAGGTGGAGAGCGAGGAGCACGAGGAAGGCATCGTGACGGAAGAGGTCCAGAAGGGCTATCTCCTGAAGGATAAGGTTCTTCGTCCGGCCATGGTCAAAGTCAGCATGTAGTTCTGTTCTATATAAGATAATAAAAAATGGATGAAGCCCCGGGCTTCACATTATTTCTGAGGAGGCACATTACAGTGAGTAAAGTTATCGGTATTGACTTAGGAACCACGAACTCTTGCGTTGCCGTTATGGAAGGCGGCGAAGCCGTCGTTATCCCGAATCCGGAAGGCGCGCGTACAACCCCATCGGTTGTAGGCTTCAAGAAAGACGGCGAGCGTATCGTCGGTGAAACGGCAAAACGCCAGGCCATCACGAACCCGGACCGTACGATCGCTTCGATCAAGCGCCACATGGGTACAGGCCACAAAGAAAGCATTGACGGCAAAGACTATTCTGCACAGGAAATCTCGGCTATGATTCTTCAGAAGCTGAAATCCGATGCTGAAGCCTATCTGGGCCAGACGGTAACTCAGGCGGTTATTACAGTTCCTGCTTATTTCAATGACAGCCAGCGTCAGGCTACCAAGGATGCAGGCAAAATCGCTGGCCTTGAAGTGCTGCGTATTGTCAACGAGCCAACAGCAGCTGCTCTTGCTTACGGTCTGGAGAAATCCGAAGATCACACCATCCTGGTCTATGACCTTGGCGGCGGTACCTTCGACGTATCCATTCTTGAACTGGGCGACGGCTTCTTTGAAGTAAAGGCTACCAGCGGTGACAACCGTCTGGGCGGGGATGATTTTGACCAACTGGTTATGGATTACCTCGTAGCTGAATTCAAGAAAGAGCAGGGCATTGACCTGAGCAAGGACAAAGCGGCTGTTCAACGTCTGAAGGATGCTGCGGAAAAAGCGAAGAAAGAGCTGTCCGGCGTACTTACAACTACAGTATCGCTTCCGTTCATCACGGTAGTTGACGGAGTGCCTCAGCACTTGGAGATCAACCTGACCCGTGCCAAGTTCGACGAGCTGACTGCAAGCCTGGTTGAGCGCACGCTGGGACCTACCCGTCAAGCGCTGAAGGATGCTGGTATGACGCCTGCTGATCTGCACAGAATCGTACTGGTCGGCGGATCGACTCGTATTCCTGCCGTACAGGATGCGATTAAGAAACTTACAGGCAAAGATCCGCACAAAGGTGTTAACCCGGATGAAGTAGTAGCCCTGGGTGCTGCTGTTCAAGCGGGCGTACTGACTGGGGATGTAAAAGACGTAGTACTCCTCGACGTAACTCCGCTGTCCCTCGGTATCGAAACTGCAGGCGGCGTGTTCACGAAGATGATTGAGCGCAACACTACGATCCCTACAAGCAAATCGCAGGTGTTCTCGACCTTCGCAGACAGCCAGCCTAGCGTGGAAATCCACGTATTGCAGGGTGAACGCGAGATGGCGAACGGCAACAAGACGCTGGGACGCTTCATGCTGAACGAGATTCCACCGGCACCGCGCGGCGTACCGCAGATCGAAGTTACCTTCGACATCGACGCCAACGGTATCGTTAATGTCTCTGCTACAGATAAAGGTACCAACAAGAGCCAGAAGATCACCATCACTTCTTCCAGCGGTCTGAGTGACGCAGAAGTGGAACAGATGATGAAGGATGCCGAGCTGCACGCTGAAGAAGACCGTAAGCGTAAAGAACTGGTTGAAGCCAAGAACGGTGCTGACCAGCTCGTATACTCCACAGATAAAGTAATCAAGGATCTGGGCGACAAGGTCGATGCTTCCGAGATCGACAAAGCTAATGAAGCCAAGGACAAGGTGAAGGCTGCGCTGGAAACCGACAACCTGGAAGAAATCACTGCCGCTACAGAGGCGCTGAATGAGATTGTACAGCAGTTGTCCGTCAAACTGTATGAGCAGGCTGCACAGGAACAGCAGGCCGCTGAAGCGGGTCAGGATGCTTCTGAAGGCAATGCCAAGAAGGATAACGTGGTAGATGCGGATTACGAAGTGGTTGACGATGAGAAGAATCAAGGGTAACCTTAGACGATAAATTCTAATGTGGTGAGAGGGAAGGTCAAGACCGGGGCATCCCGGGTTTTGGCTTTCCTTTTACCATGTATATAGGGGAAATTAACGATGTACGGAGGTGAAAGCAGTGGCAGATAAACGTGATTATTATGAGGTTCTGGGCCTCGGAAGAGATGCTTCAGAAGACGAAGTGAAGAAGGCCTACCGCAAGATGGCGCGCCAGTACCATCCCGATGTGAATAAAGCCAGTGATGCTGAGGCCAAGTTCAAAGAGGTTAAGGAAGCCTATGATGTCCTGAGTGACGGGCAACAGCGGGCGCGGTATGACCAATATGGGCATATTGACCCTAATCAGGGAATGGGCGGCGGCTTTGGCGGCGGTGGCGGAGATTTCGGCGGTCTTGGTGATATCTTCGATATGTTCTTCGGCGGCGGCGGTGGGCGGCGTGATCCGAATGCGCCACAGCGCGGCGGCGATTTGCAGTATACAATGACCATTGAATTCAAGGAAGCGGTGTTCGGCAAAGAGACCGATATTACCATTCCGCGCACGGAGACCTGCGATACCTGCTTTGGCTCCGGAGCCAAGCCGGGTACGAAGCCGGAGACCTGTTCCGTCTGCCATGGCAGCGGGCAACAGGAATTCGTGCAGAATACACCGCTTGGACAGATGCGTAACCGCCGTCCCTGCTCCCATTGCAGCGGCACAGGCAAAATCATCAAAGAGAAATGCACCACCTGTGCAGGTCAAGGCAAAGTGAAGAGACAGCGCAAGATCCATGTGCGTATCCCTGCCGGTGTCGATGACGGCGCGCAGCTGCGCATGACTGGTGAAGGCGAAGGCGGCACACGCGGCGGTCCGGCCGGAGACCTGTACATTGTGATCCGCGTGAAGAATCATGATTTCTTCGAGCGCGAGAACAACGATATTATGTGCGAGGTTCCCTTGACGTTCGCTCAGGCGGCGCTTGGTGACGAGATTGAGATCCCAACGCTGACCGAGAAGGTGAAGCTCAAGATCCCGGCAGGCACCCAGACTGGCACCTTCTTCCGCCTCAAAGGCAAAGGGGTTCCGCATCTGCGCGGCAACGGCGTCGGCGATCAGCATGTCCGCGTCATTGTAGTCACGCCTAGCAAGCTCAGCGATGAGCAGAAGGACCTGCTCCGCCAGTTTGCTTCCTTCAACGGAGAGAACACACATGAGCAGGAGCAGTCGTTCTTCGACCGCGTGAAGCGGGCGTTCCGGGGAGACTGAACTTTTAGATAGCATGAAATAAGGACTTTAAAAGCTTGTAAAGCAGCGCACCGTCTCTATTGTTGGAGGCGGTGCGCTGCTTTTTGCTGGGATTATTCTTTTTTGAATCTGTTGCACATTGTAACAGTAGAAATTCTCTAAATGGGCATTATCAAGCGGAAATCTAAGAATCAAATGTAGGAAATACAATCAGAGGTAGTATGCACATTATGGTAGCAGCGTCTGTTCAAGTACTCAAGCGGGTCTTAACCAAACAAAAAGGGCTGTCCCGAGTAGTCATGTAATGACTACTGAGACAGCCTCTTAAGCTTATTCTACTACTCGATCAATCCGCTCTTGCTCAGCAATTCATAGAGTGCAGCGGCTGCTGTCTCACGGGTTGCCGGAGCGGCCGGATTGAAGGCAATGCCTGATTCGCTGGCGAAGATACCGGCTTTGGTCAGAGCTTGCAGACTGTCCTTGGCATAAGGGGCTACCTTAGCACTGTCGGAGTAAGTTGTGAACGAAGGATTAGCAACAGCCTTCAGTTCAGTGCCTGTCAGTTTCACCGCTCTGTCCAGAATGACAGCGAGTTCCTGACGGGTTACTTTTTGCGTAGGTGCAAACTTGCCATTGCCGATGCCCAGAATCAGACCGGCCTTGGAGGCTGCGGCGACATCCTTAGCGTACCAGTCCGTTGATTTCACATCGGAGAAGGTTACGCTGGTATCGGTACGAAGGCCCAGTGCACGGGTCAAGAGTGCTGTGAACTCAGCACGGGTCAGGTTGCTCTGCGGCGCAAAAGTAGTTGCCGAGGTTCCCTGGATGATCAGCTTGTCGGCCAACGTCTGAATGGCAACAGCTGATTTGGAGTTAGCGATGTCAGTGAAGGCTGCTGCCGGTTTGCTGACTGCTGCATACACGGAGAAGCCAGGACGGCTTACTGTCACAAGGGTTGTTTCGTCTGCCTGTGGTGTGAAGACAGAAGCAACCGGGGTCACCAGTCCATCTTTCTCAAACAGTACACCTGCGGTCTTCGATTCAATCTTGCCAGGTACAGTAAAGGTGCGCTTGATGAATACGTTGGTTGGAACGTTCAAGTAAGTGCTGCCTGTAGCTGTAGTCCATGAAGCTTCATAGGATACCGGGGTTCCGATGACCTTGGCACCCGGAGTACCTGCAATCAGCTTGCTGGCTGCATCCGGCTCTTGCTTGATTATTAGCTTCAAGCTCTGGCCTGCAGGGGAAGCAGCAAGTAAGGATACCGGCAAGGCTACAGCAGATCCGCCAATATTCACGATAATGGTGCTGCCTGCTTGAATGGCGGCCAGTAATTTCACCTGATCAGCAGTCAGGCTCAGTTCAGCAGACTTATCTGAGATGCTGATAAGAGAGATAACAACGGCTGTCTTGACAGTAGCGGCTTTGGCCAGAGCGGCCTTCAGATCGCTGTCGCTGACGGTTACTGTCGTTACACCATCCTTCGATGCAGTTAGAGGTGTTACCGTTACCTGTTGAACCCCTTCTTCAACAAGGGACTTCACAGGAGCTGGAACCACTACAGGAGTCGGCGTTACTACTGTACCGCCACCTCCACCACCGCCGCTTCCGCCGCTTCCACTGTCAGAAACAGTGATAAAGCGGAATGAGGTGTAGGTGCTGTAGTATTTATCATTGTTGTAGTCGATCTTAATTGGTGTCTTCGTGTTGTCCTCTGCAGTGATTCCAAGAATCTCAAGCTTGTAGACCCCATCAGTCAGACCGGCTACTGCAGGGTTGCCGTTAGCATCCAAAATTGGATCACCATTGTGGTCATATGGGTGATAGGTGGATGATATAACCGTGCTATAGTTGCCAGGCTCAAAGAATTGATCCGGTGATCCTGTGGTGGATACCTGGAAGGAGCCTTTCTTAATATCATCCAGGCCAATAAGATTTACTTCATAGTAGTTAATATCTTTGGCTTTCAGCTTGTAGTTCAGAACTGCACCTGAATTGGTGTAGACAATCGGCTGGCTTAGTGCAGCTTCCTGAATGCCTGTACCCCAGCTAGGCTGTTCTGTTGTCTTGTCTACACTAATTGCAAACGGCAAGTGAAGAACGGGAAGATTTGGTTGTCCATCTGCCTTCAGTACAATATTACCCTGCAGCATTTGCGGCTTAGTATCAGCAGCAATGTTAACCTTAAGGTTGAACGTGGAGGCACCTTTCCCAGCAGCAGTTACCGATGACTTGTCTAGAGTCGCAGATACATGCTTGGGATCACCATAGTTCCATTCCACAGAAGCGGAATAGGTGAGCGTGCTATTGCTCATATTCTTCAACTGCAGAACTTTCGTAGCTTCAGAACCTGGCAGCAATGTGCCAAAGCTTGTGGACGGATTGTAGTTAATTACGTTCTGAGGGACAAAGTTCTTGTCCAGAATAGATATTGGCTCCAGGGCTTGCAGTAGTGCCGGAGTGTTAATGGCATCTTCAACATTAGCGCGTCCTGGACCTTGAAGATATAAATCTTCAGGAGAGCCTTCGTAAAGGATTGGAGTTGCAGTGTTCGCCAGAGCGGCCCGAATATCGAATGGTGTATACTCTGGATGTTTCTGTTTGATTAGCAGCGCCAAACCAGCCACATGCGGAGTTGCCATACTTGTGCCGCTAATGCGATTGTATGCTTTGGAATAATCTGTTTCCGGATGACCTTTGCCATAAGCTGGCCATGTAGACAGCACTCCGTCACCGGGAGCTACAATATCCGGCTTGATGCTCAGATTGCCGTCAAAGTTCGGTCCTAATGAAGAGAAATTACTCATTGTATCACCAGTTGTCATTTCATGGTTATATTCTGAACCAAAGGTGAAATATGTTGGATTATCACCATTTGCCAGAATTGCTCTGGCTAACTTGCGCCCTTTGGAGCCTTCGATGTCAAACGTAGGAATGTTCTGATATCCATTGCCTAAATTCACACCGATGAAGTCACTACGGTCTTTGTAGTCTTCGTCTAGAATAGCTTCACTCTTACCATCCACCTTTTGGGCATTTCCGTTAAAAATTACGATTGCTCTAGCTTTACGCTCTTTAGCATTCGCAATTTTATCTACAAAGCCCAGTTCACCACGTGATACCAATACGATGGAACCGCTGATATCTTCAGCAGGGTAATCTTCTTTTGCTCCAAGATCAGCGTACACAACACGTACTGGCTTAGTACCAATGATAGTGGCGAAATCATCATTTGCCAGCTCATACGCCATCATATGGAATGGAAAGTAGGTATCGTAAGTAACAGAAGTTACCGAGTTTGCAATTTCTGCCTTGAATTCGCCGGAGTAAGCGTCAATAGGGCTGGTCACTGAACCTACTGAAATGCCCAATTGGGAGGCCGCCGGGGAGCCCATGGAGAAATAACCCGCTTCTCCGTTGTTCCCATTAGCAATTACAGCAGTCACTCCAGAGAGTACAGCGTTATTAATCGCAATGGAGTCAGGGGAATTCACGTCCTTCTCGGAATCGGAGCCGAGCGACAAGTTGATGACATCCATGCCATCCTTAACCGCACGTTCAATCCCATCAATGACTTGAGCGGAAGATCCGGAGGAAGTGTTCGGTTTCTCAAGATTGCGCCCCAATACTTTGTAGACGTACAGTTCCGCTCCCGGAGCAACGCCCTTTTGCGCAACATCGCCTGTTGCTGCATACTGACCAATGATGGTTCCCGATACATGTGTACCGTGAGAAGTACCCGCATAGCCTACGCCATATTCGGTATCTTCTTCCGGAGTAAGCGGGACTTCTTCATAGGGGTCATTGTCCTGGTAGAAGGAGTCATAACCGCCTTTATAAGCCGGGGCAATATCCGGGTGCGTGTAGTCAACACCGGTGTCAATCACACCGACTTTCAGTCCGGCTCCGTTAATCCCTTGGTCTGCCGCCCAGTCTGCATGAATCTGCTTCAGGGGAGCATTATCGTTTCTGTAAGTCACTTCGGTCACTGTCTGATCAGGGAGCGCATACCAGGTGCTGTTCGGATAAATGGAAGACACGCCGGAGATCTTCGCCAGCTCAGGGATTCGGTCAGCCGGAACGGTGACTTCAAAGCCGTTCAGAATCGTGTCGTACTTGTAATTGACAGTGAGGTCAATCTTCTTGGCTTCAGCCTTATCAAGTACTTCTTCCTGCTGGCTGTTCACCGCAGCTTCAGTCGCTGTATTGGCGAGCGCTGTAATTCCTTGTCTGGCAGCATATTTGCCGACGGCGGCAGGCTGACCGCTGAGTTGAACGATAACCCGGACAAGATTTGATGATTTGGTGTTAATCTGTGGAGAAATATAAGACTGATTCGCTGGAATTAAGGCTGGAAGATGATTGCCTGATACGGGTGTCTTCAAGCTGCTGGCGGCGAATGCCGCGCCTGGAATCATACTTGCAGCCACACCTAATGATAAAGTTAGTAATGATAGCTTACGAGGTAATTTTGTCCACTCCAAATGTAATCCCCTCCACAATATGATGTTTGTTCTGGCTTACATCTCTCCTGCTATAGACAGTAGGCGGATTCTCCTTTTCTATTAATCCGGTTTATTTCCGTCAAGATTACTAGGAAAAATATTAAGAAGATTTTACCACTGGTTATTTGTAAAATCCACACAAAATTTATAGAGATTTGAGAATGTTTTCATTTATTGTGGAATGTTATGTGACACAAACAGATTTTTAAAACTACTACAGGAATCTTTGAAGACAAAAAAATACAAAATAACAGACAAAAAAACAATTTTCGTCATAAATACTGACATGTATGCTGAACGAAAAATATGAGCAGTAATTTAGAAGTGTAGCTTCAGAATCTTGAAATCTGTAGACAACAGCGGGTGGAAGTCCGAATTTTCTCTGGAGTCGCAGCCAACCCTAAATGTATAAATTCCTGTCCAAAAATCCAAAATACCCAAGTAAGCCTGAACGAATGAATACCAGGCAGAAAGCGGGGAATTCCCATGTCTGAAAAAAGTATACTGGCCTACTTCAAGACTCCGGAAGAAGCGGAAGGGGTCTCCCGTAAGCTCCAGGCCCTGCGTGCAGAGGAAATTTCCATTGACCGGTTCAGCAGGTTTGGGGGGAGCGGGCAGGAGCCGGGAGTGAATCCGGTTACCGGCAATCTGGCGGGCATGGATTCGATGACGGCGGTTAGTGACCATACGGGCATCTTAGCTGCGGCGCATACGAGCGGGAGCGGGATGAGTCACGGCGGGGATGGCGGACCGACAGGCAGAAATATTCTGCTGACAGTTATTGTAGATGCGGCTGTCCATGGTCAGGCGATGTCGCTCATTGAGGAAGCTGGCGGAATGATTTGAAGCTTAGACAATCAGATAAATACATTGGAGGCTTGATGGCAAGCTATGGACAGAGAGAACTCGAAAATCTTTTCCAAAACCGAAAAAATGAAAATGCTCTATGAGGCGAAGGCCGAGGATGTTGAATTCTCAGCAGCTGAAGCAGATCAGGAAGATGTAGAGGCCATGGACCGTTCCCGGGAAGCTGACAAGCGGCAGCTGGAAGAGATCATGAAGAAGGAATAATTCGGTGAAGTCAAGAAGAGATGAGCAGTCGAATTGTTGCTGTGGATACCCTGCGCAAGTGGGGTATTTTTGTGTTGTGGCGTGTATAATGGAGAGATATGCGAAGCCGGGAGGATACATAAGTGAATACAGTGATTATGTGGGTGGGACTGGCGCTGCTGGTGGCGCTGTTAACCTTGCTGAACCAGAAACAGGTCTATTCCTCCAAAGTAAAACAAGCTTACCGGGAGCTAAGAAGGCTTGCAGAGAAGGTCCGCTCAGAGCAGTCGGCGGCGGGAGATCTGGTAGGCTGGGAAGCTTCCATCGCTGAAATGGAAAAGCACCCCAATGAATTCAACAAGCTGGACAAGGAGATCGGCCTGCGCCAGGTCTTCGTCCAGTATTTGGAGCGGCATTATCCGCAGGATACGAGACTTCCAGAGCTGCAGGAAGCAGCTGCATACCGGAAGGACAGCGTATGGGGGATTAAGATAGGGAATTAAGAAAATCATATCATTTTAAAAGCCCGAACAGCCGTTAATAGGAGTATATAGAAATAAGAGAATACCGTTCGTATATCAGTTAAAAATTGAGATGTATAGGGAGCAGTCAACATGGAAAATCTAGCAGACCAGACAGTTACAGACCAACTGGTTGTCAAAGCTTTGGAAAAGAATCTTGCTATGATCCGGTTCGATTTGGATCGCCGTGTCGCCTATGTCAATGAGATTTTTGCCCGGTCAGTGAAATATAAAGTGGAGGATATGTACGGCATGCAGCATAGGCAGCTATGCTTCCCCTCATTCGTGAACAGTCCGGATTATGAGTTGTTCTGGCAGAATCTAATGGCTGGCCGGAGCTTCCAGGACAAAATTGAACGGATGGACGCAGAGGGGAATTCGGTCTGGCTGGAAGCTACATATATGCCGGTGTTTGATGAGACAGAGACCCATGTCATTGGCGTGTCCAAGGTGGCCACCAATATCACGGAGAGACAGAATAATATGAGCCATGTCGTGGAGCGGATGCAGGGGATGGCGGATAGCCTCAATCAGCGTGCGGATAAAGGAATTGAGCGGAGCCAGGAGCTGCTGCTGAGTATTGACAGGATTGCTGAGGTGTCGAGTGAGAATACCGAAACACTGGTGAATCTGCAAAAGCAGGCGGCAGCGATCCGCGGTGTAGTGCAGACAATCCGTGATATTGCGTCCCAGACCCATCTGCTTGCCCTGAATGCAGCGATTGAGGCTGCACATGCCGGAGAATTCGGCCGGGGATTCGATGTGGTGGCTAAAGAAGTAAGAAAGCTGTCCGCAATGGTGCAGGATCAGATTACCGAAGTGCGGGACAGTGTCCAGGCCATAACGGAAGAGGTAGGCAGAATATCCACGGGCCTGAACCAGGTGCAGGATAATGTGCAGCTCAGCCAGCAGCAGATTCAAGTGGCGCTGGATGAATTCACGCTGATTGCAAGCTCAGCGCAGGAACTGGACGATCAGGCACGTGAAGTGATGAGCATTATCTGAGGTCTGCCGGACTGAAGGGTTACTCTGATTGATTCCATAACATTCTGAAAGCAACATGGAACCCATGAACTTTGGGCGGACATGCTGCTTTTTTTGAATTTCCTGCAGATGGGGGAAGCAGAAAATGAACCTTTTGAAGCCCGGGGTTGTTATAAAGGTATCCAAACAAGAAAGGAGGGCACGCTCAAGTGGACAACAAAGAATTATTCCAGACCTACAGCAAGGAGGTGTATCGCACCTGCTACTATATGGTGCATGATGCTGCCGATGCTGAGGATCTGTGTCAGGAGGTATTCATCACTCTCTTCCGCAGCGAGTGGCAGGGCATTGAATATCTGAAGGCCTGGATTATGAAAATCACCGTCAACACTTGCTTGAATCATCTGAAGCGCAGGAGCAGCCTGCAGCAGAAGCTGAAGGCGCATCTCCATATGTTCAAGGAGAATCCGCAGCCGCTGATAGATAAGCTGGTGGAGCAGAAGGAAACGAAGCTGGAATGGGCGGGATACATGTCCCTGCTCCCGGCGAAGATCAGGGCGGTGCTGACCCTGAGGTATATGCATGATTTCAGTCTGGAGGAAATCCGCCGGATGCTGGATATCCCGCTGGGGACCGTGAAGTCCAGACAGCACAAGGGGCTGCGTATGATGAAGAGGATTCTGGAAGAAGCGGGCGTTCAGCCCATAACGAAGGAGGACGATGAATATGGACAGAACCGAAGCGCAGTTAAAGCGTCGCTTAAATGAGGATCAGGAGCTGAACTATCCTGATTTCGAGCAGATGTGGGGCCGGATGGAGCAGGCTGGATATACTTCCTCCAAGGGCAGCAGCCGTGCGGGAACAAATAGTCCGGTCCGTCACCGTAACTGGCGTAAGATCACTGTCGCAGCCTCATTCAGCGTAGTTCTGATGGCTGTTCCTGTGTATGCCGCTGTGCAAGTTGACTGGGGTAATCTGCTGAACCATAGAAGCGGTGTACAGGCGGCACTGGCGCAGAACCTGGGTCAGCCCATTGGCCAGACGATCACCAAGGATGGAGTAACCCTGACGCTACATACGGCGCTCTCCGATGAGAACCGGACGGTAATTCTGTATAGTCTGGATGTTGGGGGAGACAAGGGCAACGGAATGTGGAATGTGAATGGAATGTCCCTTAAGGATGCCAAAGGGAACGGAGACGATAATGAATACTACTACCAGCAGTGGGACGAGAAAAACAAGCGGTATAACGGTTATTTCGAGACGAACTGGAGTCCGGGCCAGGAGACGGTCAAGGTAAGCCTGAGCGCAACAGGGATTCAGTCCTACTCCCAGCAGGAGGTAGACTTGAAGCTGGATACCGACTCACCGGAGCGGCAGAGCTTTCCGGTGAACAGGGATGGACTAGAGTCGTTCAGTGTTCAGCCTTTTAAGGAAGGTAATGAACAGCTAATGCTGTCCACGGCAGCAGTCTTTAATAATCCGGAAGCTAAGAGCTTGGCATACCCGCAAATCATAGCATACAGAGATGGAGAGCCTGTCAAGAACTCTCAGGCAGGAGCAATGGGCAAGCCCGGAGATAACGGGGAATACACCTCGCTTCAGTACTACAAGCCGGGTGATGTGCCCAAGGCTGACACAACGTATAAACTCAGCTACACCAAGCTTGAACGCAATATTGATGGCCCCTGGACGTTTGATTTCGAGCTGAGCAAGCAGAAAATGGCCGGCGCCACGATGAAGACGGCACTGGATCTGCCGCTGGAAGCGGAAGACGCCAGTAACCGGATTGAGCAAATGGTAGTAACACCTACACAAATCCGTGTGTCCATCCGGACTAAAGCCAAATTCGCTGAGCTGCCTTATGTGAATTATACTCTTGAGGTGGGCGGACAGAAGCTGGAAGGCGGATTGTGGTATTCGACATCGGAGGACAAGGATCTGAGGACGCTGCGCTTCGAACGGCCGGTAAATCTTGAGATTACAAAGACAACGCCAATGACACTTGTAGGTAATTATAAGGTTACCCGGCATGAGGATGACAAGAAGCCACTGGAATTAAACAACATCTCCAGCGAGAAGCAGACGTTAATCCGGCAAACCGGCGGTTATCCGGTGCAGTGGACGTACTATATGCAGGGTGCGGATCTCTATGTAGAGATGAAGAGCGATGATCCCCATTTTGGCGGTGTGAATCAGACACATATCGGCACCGGTAAAGATCGAATCTTGGGTAAAATAGTGACCGTAGGCTTCCGTGGAGACGGAAACAACCGCAGCATTGATGTGTATAAGGATTTCAAAGGAACAGAGGCTTCAATATACATGTTCTTCTACTCTACCAATGAGCCGGACAAGGAGACACGTGTGAAGCTGCAAGGACAATAGTGACATTATTTTAACGGGAAGAACCTTGTGTTCTTCTCTTTTTTTCGTATACAGTTAGAAGATATGGCTATGAAGAGTGGCTAATAACATAAGACAAAGGAGAGATAGACTGTGGAACTAACCCGTTGTGACTGGGTGAATACAGACCCGGTATATATAGCTTATCATGATGAGGAGTGGGGCAAGCCGCTGACAGATGACTTGAAGTTGTTCGAGCTGCTGATGCTGGAGGGGATGCAGGCCGGGCTAAGCTGGTATACGGTGCTGAAGAAGCGGGAGGGCTTCCGTGAGGCTTTTGACGGCTTTGATCCGGAGAAGATTGTGCTGTATGGGGAGGACAAAGTCGAAGAGCTGATGCAAAATGTGGGGATTGTGCGCAACCGTCTGAAGATTAAGGGAGTGATTACCAATGCACAGGTGTACCAGCAGATCTGCCGCGAGGAAGAGGGAGGCTTTGCCGGTTATCTGTGGAGCTTCGTCGGCGGGACGCCGGTTGTGAACCACTGGAAGAACAGAGCGGAGGTCCCTGCGACCACTCCCCAGTCTGATCAGATGAGTAAGGCGCTGAAGCGCAAAGGGATGAAGTTTATCGGCTCGACGATCTGTTACGCTTTTATGCAGGCCTCCGGGATGGTAGATGACCATGCGCTGGATTGTTTTTGCCGCAGCACCCCGGCTGCTATAGAGAGCTGAACGGCAGTTTGGCGCTGAACGGGTAAGAAATGCTATACTAGCTAAGATAAGCTTCGAGGGACATTATGCTCCCAAAACTGAGTCTATGCTTCCGAAGTAAGTTTGTTCGAAGCAGAATCAAGAGAAGTAACGCTCGCAAAACTTTTAGGAGGATTCATTACCATGCTATGGCACGAATTGACGGTACATACAACGGAGGAAGCACAGGAGATGATCTCCAATCTGCTGGTTGAAGCCGGAGCGGGCGGAGTCTCTATTGAAGAATCCGGGACGCTGAATAAAGTCCGGGATACACGTTACGGTGAATTATACGATGAACCGCTCAATGATATCCCCGAAGGGGAAGCGGTCATTAAAGGATATTATGCGGAATCGGTGGACATGGACGCGGTTGTGTCCGAGGTGACGCCAAGGGTGGAAGAGCTGAGGGAATTCGGGATTGACCCCGGGCTGGCGCAGATCTCTTGGAAGACAGTGGATGAGGATGATTGGGCCCATGCCTGGAAGCAGTACTTCAAGCCGCTGCGCGTCTCTGAGCGGCTGACCATTAAGCCGACATGGGAAGAATATACCCCGGCCTCTGCCGATGAGAAAATCATTGAGCTCGACCCCGGAATGGCCTTCGGAACCGGGACGCATCCGACAACGGCGCTGTGCCTGCGCGCTCTTGAGAAGCATATTGTCAGCGGCGACGAAGTCATCGATGTAGGAACAGGCTCCGGCATCCTTGCTGTCGGAGCGATGCTGCTCGGTGCCGCCTCCGTCCTGGCGCTGGATCTGGACCCGGTCGCCGTGGAGAGTGCCCGCGAGAATGTGGCGCTGAACCGGCTGGTGTCAGCCATCACCGTCAAGGAGAGCGACCTGCTCTCGCTGCTGGGCGGTGAGGGGGCGGCGGATACCGCAGCCGGAGAGATGTGGCCTTCAGCCCGGCCGAGCAATACGGCTGACCAAGAGGCCGTTCCTGTTGTTGCCCCGGCGGCAGACGGGCTGGGAGTGACTCTGCCGGTCCGGGTGGTCGTGGCGAATATTCTGGCCGAGATTATTGTGCTGTTCACGGACGATGTCTATCGTGCGCTTCAGCCGGAGGGGATCTATATTACCTCGGGGATTTATAAGGATAAGGAAGGGCTGGTCGCGGAAGCGCTGAAGTCCTCCGGTTTCGAGATTTTAGAAGTAACCCGCGAAGAAGACTGGGTGGCGTTCACAGCCGGAAAGAGGTAGACATGGGTTCCCTGGATCAAATTTTAGTATATCCTTTGCAGCAGCTTCCGTTTTTTCTGATTACGATTGTTATTGCGTTTACGGTGCATGAATTTGCCCACGCTTATTTTGCCAATAAATTCGGGGACCCTACAGCGCGTTTGCTGGGCCGTATGACCTTGAATCCGGCGGTGCACTTTGATCTCTTCGGTATCATTCTGCTGCTGATTGCGGGCTTCGGCTGGGCGCGACCGGTTCCCGTGAACCGGGATAACTTCCGCCGTCCCCGCCTGATGGGTGTTATCGTGTCAGCCGCCGGGCCAATCAGCAATCTGCTGCTGGGTATTCTGGGCGCGCTGATCTATGCGATTCTTGTGGGAACAGGTACGATGGATTCGATCAAGAACGAGCAGGTGCTTCGTGCGCTGATCTGGTTCTTCGGAATGTTCATTCATTTCAACTTCTTCCTCTTCGTATTTAACCTGATTCCGCTGCCGCCGCTGGATGGTTACCGGATCGTTGAGGATATCGCACCGCGTCCGATCCGTGGAAGACTTCAGCAGTATGAGCAGTATACGGTTTTCCTGTTCCTGCTGATCATCTTCATTCCGGGTCTGCGCGCCTATACGATAGAACCGCTTAGTTATTGGGCGACACGTACGGGTAATGATTTCTTCCAGCTGTTCCTAAAAATGTTCGGGGTCTGAGCAGAGCAGTACGGACAGGGACTGTTCAGTGCATGGCAAACGTTGTAGAATATAATGTGATTATTAAGTAGATGAATGATACGTGTGAAGCGGCGGCCGGGACCTGATTTGGCGGGGACTACGCCGCTTTTACGCTGAATAACGGACAGGATGAGGATGAGAGATGCAGCGTTATTTCGTAACTCCGGCACAGTTCGGACAAGACAAGGTTAGCATTGACGGTGAAGACGCCCGCCACATTGCCAAGGTCATGCGCGGTAAGGCCGGGGACAAGCTGATTGTCAGCGACGGCGTGTCCCGCGAGGCGCTGGCCGAGATTGCTGACATAGAGATCGGCCTGGTCACCGTGAGCATACTGGAGCCTCTGGCCATGACTCATGAGCCGCGTATCCAGATTACCGTCGCCCAGAGCCTGCCCAAAGGGGACAAGCTGGAGACGGTCATTCAGAAATGCACGGAGATCGGGGCTGTAGCCTTCACGCCGTTCCTCTCAGAGCGGACGATCGTGCAGTACGATGAGCGCAAGGAGAGTAAGCGGGTAGAGCGCTGGCGCAAAATCTGCAAGGAGGCTGCCGAACAGGCGCACCGGAATATTGTTCCGCTGGTGCATTCACCGTTCAGCTGGAAACAGCTGCTCCAGAGCTTCAGCGGCTATGATGCCGTCTATTTCTGCTATGAGAAGGAAGAGGGACTCCAGCTCCGCAGCGCAGCCGCGCCATGGCTGGCATCGCTTCCGCCGGAGGCTGCAGCCAAAGTGATGATCGTTGTAGGGCCGGAGGGCGGCTTTAGTACGGAGGAATGCCGGCTGGCTGAGGAAGCCGGAGCAGTCTCTGTCGGGCTGGGGCCGCGTATTCTGCGCTGTGAAACCGCAGGTATGGTTGCCGCCGCCTGCATTTTATATGAATCCGGAGAAATGGGGGGAGCTTAAACCATGCCATCTGTAGCTTTTTATACACTGGGCTGCAAAGTCAATTTCTATGATACCGAGGCCATCTGGCAGCTCTTTAAGAATGATGGATACGAGCAGGTAGATTTCGAGGGTTCCGCCGATGTCTATCTGATTAACACCTGTACGGTGACCAATACGGGGGATAAAAAAAGCCGGCAGATGATCCGCCGGGCGGTCCGACGCAATCCTGACGCCATCGTAGCGGTTACTGGCTGCTACGCGCAGACCTCTCCCGGAGAGATCTTGGATATCCCCGGAGTCGATCTGGTGATCGGCAACCAGGACCGGGAGCAGATCATGACCCATGTGAAGAATATTCAGGAGTCGCGCCAGCCGGTGAATGCGGTCCGCAACATTATGAAGACACGTGAGTTCGAGGAGATGGATGTGCCCGGGTTCGCTGACCGGACGCGGGCGTTCATGAAGATTCAGGACGGCTGCAACAACTTCTGCACCTTCTGCATCATTCCCTGGTCGCGCGGTCTGTCGCGCAGCCGTGATCCGAAATCGATTGTTGCCCAGGCGCATCAGCTGGTGGAGGCCGGATATAAGGAGTTCGTACTGACCGGTATTCATACCGGCGGCTACGGGGACGATCTGGACAACTACCGCCTCGCTGACCTGCTCTGGGAGCTGGATCAGGTGGACGGGCTGGAGCGGGTGCGGATCAGCTCCATTGAGGCCAGTCAGATTGACGAGAAGCTGCTGGAGGTGCTGAATCGCAGCACCAAGATGTGCCGCCATCTGCATATTCCGCTTCAGGCGGGCCATAACGAGGTGCTGAAGGCGATGCGCCGGAAGTATACCACGGAAGAGTATTTTGCCAAAATGCAGCTGATCCGCCAGGCCATGCCGGATGTGGGGATCACTACCGATGTGATTGTCGGCTTCCCGGGCGAGACGGATGAGATGTTCCGGGCAGGCTATGACTTCATGAAGGCGGTCAACTATTCGGAGATGCATGTCTTCCCGTATTCCAAACGGACCGGAACCCCGGCTGCGCGGATGCTGAATCAGGTGGATGAGGAGATCAAGAATGCGCGTGTGCAGGAGCTGATCGATCTCTCCGAGGAGATGCAGCTGGCGTATGCCCGGCAGTTCGTCGGCAAGACGTTATCCGTGATCCCGGAGCGGGCGGCTAAAGGTTCGGCGGGACGCAGCATACAGCACGGCTTCAGCGACAACTATCTCCAGGTGCTGTTTGGCGGCGACGATTCACTGCAGGGCGAGTTGTGCCAGGTGAAGGTAACCGAAGCCGGCGTGAATGAATGCCGGGGCGAGCTAGTTAGTGTTAGCCGGGCAGTAGCTGGACTGCGTGAAAGCGTCCGATAGGACAGATGCTTACGAATGAAAGGGTGTCTACTTAGCCGATGATGGCGATTAGGCATCCTTTTTTCGTCAGCCCGTAATTATCTATATAAATTGGACTTGAAAATATACAAATCATGAAATCTGTAGACAACAGCGGCCGGAAGTCCAAAACTTCTCTGGAGTTACGGCTATCCCATACTGAAAAAATTAAAGGTACATTTTATATAGTTACAAAGACCTGAATTTGCCCGGGAATCGTGAAATATGGAAAATGGGGTAAAGACATGGGCTGTATATGTCGATATAGTGGAAGAGTGTGGTAAAAGTCCACCGATAATCAGACCGTCTAAGGAGAGAACAGATGACCGTGTACAGGAAAATGACAAAAACGCTCCTCATTATGATATTGCTCGTTGTAGCCGCTTTTCCGGTAAACGTCTTTGCCGCTGCTGGAGACACTATCTCTATTGAATTCGACAGCGCAGCCAAGGTTGAGCTTACCGTGGGCCAATCACCGAAGCAGCTTAAGGTATATGCCAATGTAGAGGGCTCCGCTTCCAAGCGGGATGTAACGGCAGCCGCCACATGGACCTCCTCGAAGCAGGAAGTCGTAACAGTGCTGAACGGCCAGCTTAAGCCGGTGGATGCCGGAACGGCAATGATTACAGCAACCTACAATAATGCAATAGCTTCGGTAGAGGTGTCGGTCTCCCATTCCTTCAAGGAACTGAAATTGACCCGCAGTACAGAGGGCAGCTATAAATTAGGCGACAAAGAGGAATTGCTGTCCGTTACGGCAACCGCCATCGGCGGAACTTCAGCCACGGCGCAGAAGGATGTAACGAAGGACGTTGAATGGAGCAGCTCGAATACAGGCGTGCTGACCATAGCAGCAGGCAAGATTACTCTGGTCGGTGAAGGTAAGGCTACCATTACCGCCAAGTACAAAGGATTAACCGAAACGATCAAAGCGGTGGTGGAGCTTCCTTATGCCGCCATTATGCTCAAAGACCAGAAGGATACTGTTGTCAAAGAACTCGAAATGCTGGTCGGGGATAATCCGGTGCATGTGAAAGCAGTGACCAAAGCTACAGCGGTGAGTCCAGAGCTCACGATCGACAAAGAGGCAGAGTGGAGCAGCTCTAGCGAAAGTGTAGCAACAGTAAAAGACGGCGAGATTACCATTCTCGGCGTGGGCAAGACTGTCATTACCGCAAGCTATCTGGGTGTCACCCAGTCGGTGGATGTCTATGTACGCGCACCTTATGAAGCGCTTGTGCTGAAGCCTTCCGGCGACCAGTCGCTTTTCCTGGGGGAGAGTCTGAATGTAACGGCAATGATGCGCAATGCGGTCAATTCTACCTCGAACGAAACAGCATCCGCAGTCTGGACCTCTGACAACCTGATGAACGCTACGGTGACTGCCAATACGGCGGATGCGGCCAACGCTTTTGCCACGGTAACAGGTAAAGCGGTAGGGACCTCGATCATTAAGGCGAGTTATCTGGGCATCAGCAAAACCTTCAAAATCACCGTCCTTCCAACCCTGACTGAGCTCAGTCAGGAGAAGACGGAACAGGAAATATACACGGCGGATGCGGTTAGCCTGCCGAAGGTGAACGGAACCAAGTATGACGGAACCAAGCTGGACATCAGTGATGAGATGGAGTGGATCTCTGCGAATGAAGAGATTGTGTCCATCAAGGACGGAAAGTTTGTCGGCGGCAAGGCAGGCACCGCTATACTGACCGGGAAGTTCAAAAATGGCGAAGTGACCTCCGCTTCCGCTACAGCCATCCGGTCCAAGACCGTTCAATTTAATGTAACGGTTCAGAACAAAGTGCTGGTCCTGATTGGGCCGGATGAAGCACTGGGCGTAGTCATTGGTGAAGAACTACCGTTGCCTGCTGTCCAGGCTGTACTGGAGAATGGCGACGAGCTGGATGTATCGGGAAGCATTAAGTGGGAGCTAAGCGGCAGCAATGCCGTTCTTAAGCAGACAAGCACTGCGAAGACCCTCAAGGGACTGGCGAAAGGTACAGCAACCCTGAAGGGGACCTACTCTAACAAGACGATCAGTGTTCCGGTAACGATTGAACAGAAGGTTGTGAAGCTGGTTGTGGAACCGGCAACGCTGGAGATGAATATCAAGGCCTCCAAGAGCATTAAGGTTACCGGGTATTTCTCCAACGGCAAGTCTGCCAACTTCTCAGGGGCGATGAACTGGGAATCTTCCAACCCTGCTGTAGCCTCAATCAAAGGCACTTCCGTCAAAGCCTTGGCAGAAGGTACAACTACACTGAGCGGCTCCTATCAGGGGATTCAGGCAACGGTCAAGATCAATGTTGTTCCCAAGCTGATGAAGCTGACGGTCAGTGAGAAGCGGCTGAGCCTTGCGCCGGGTGCAGGTAAAAGCGTGGTTGTAACCGCGCTGTATGATACCGGCCGGACTGCGGTAGTCACAGGAAGCATGGTCTGGACCAGCTCCAAATCCTCTGTAGCCAAGGTGAATGCCACCGGGATGATTACAGCAGTGAGCAAGGGAAGCGCATCTATTAAAGGAAAACTGGGAGCTAAGTCAGTCTCGGTATATGTTAGTGTGAAATAGTGTAAGGCTGCTGGTGGTTTGAGCGGCAACGAGAAGACCTGTACATTCGTCCATATGGACGAATGTACAGGTTTTTTGTTTATGGGCGTGCCCAGAGGCACGCATTATCTAGTTGGTGAAAGTCCAACCAAAGGAGGGACCAAGCTACCTTTGTAGCTAGGATGCTTGCACATGGCGAAATCTGTGTGTAAAAGCGCATCGACAAAAGTACTGGTCAGAGACCGGGCGAGCAACAATTCAGGCCGCAACATCAAGTGAATCCTGCCGCGTCGTCAAAAAGGCCCTGCAAAGGGGAACAGAGGGAGCCGAGTCCCGCTATTATGGACGAAGGCCAAGGAAACTGTGCAGAACTTGGAACAGCAGTGAAGAATCCTCCGGCGTAATGGGAACGGCATGGATTGAAAGATAATGCAGTGAACTGGGGAGACCCTCCCCCACACGGAAGAATTTTTTTTTTAGGAACCCGTAAAGAGACGCTCTATAAGTCCAGAAGACGAAGTGAACCGTCTGTGGGAAGGGAGTCCGAGGGGCTTATAGTACCGAAGAACCTAAGGACAACATAACCTTAGGGAGGGAAGGAGCCCTGCTTTGTTTACGCTTTTGGAGGAGGTACGAGTGAGTGAATGCCAAACGGCTAACGACACCCAAGGAAAAAGTTCAAGAACTCCAAGAAAAGCTAGGTCATGCGGCCAAGGAGAACAACAAGCGTAAATTCCACGCCTTGTACGACAAAGTCTACCGGTGGGATGTGCTATGCGAAGCCTGGAAACGGGTGAAAGCGAATAAGGGAGCTGCGGGAGTGGATGCCGTAACGCTCGTTGAAATCGAGAAACAAGGAGTCACGAGATTTCTCAAAAGCTGTGAGCGAGAATTGAAAGAAGGCAGCTACCATCCGCAGCCCGTACGGCGGCACTATATCCCGAAGAAAGACGGGAAGCCAAGACCACTAGGCATCCCTACGGTACGAGACCGAGTCCTACAGATGGCAACCAAACTGGTGATTGAACCCATCTTTGAAGCCGATTTTAAAGAAGTCTCCTTCGGATTTCGCCCGAAGCGAGGTGCAAAAGGAGCACTGGAACGAATCCGGAAAGCCTGCAACCGCAAAGGAAATTGGGTAGTCGACGTCGATATCCAAGGTTACTTCGACCATATCAATCAAGAGAAACTCATGAAATTGGTACAGATGCGTATCAATGACAGACGGATTTTGAAGCTTATACGGAAGTGGCTTCATGCGGGAGTGATGGAAGAAGGAAAGGTACGGCGTTCCGATCTAGGGACACCCCAAGGTGGTGTCATCTCGCCACTGCTGGCGAATATCTATTTGAACTACTTTGACCGGTTATGGGAGAAACACGGAAGTGGGCTGGGAGAACTGACGAGGTATGCAGACGACTTCGTTGTGGTCTGTAAAACCAAAAAGGATGCAGAACATGCGTATGAACTCATCCGCACCATTATGGAACGTCTAGAACTCACGCTGCATCCGACCAAAACCCGCATTGTAGGTCTGTGGACAGGAGACGAAGGCTTCGACTTCTTAGGAATGCACCACCGAAAAACGAAAGCAGAAACCTCTCAAGGGAAGGTGTACTATACCACTCAGCAGTGGCTAACGAAGAGGGCAGAGGAACGCATCCGAGGCGTGGTCAAAGACCGATTAGCACCGCCTGGAATGCGCTGGAAATCGTTTGAGGAACACGTGGAATGGCTCAACCCAAAGATTCAGGGATGGAGAAATTACTATTACACGAACTACAGCCAAAAGAGGTTAGCGAAGCTGGATTGGTATATTCTGCAGCGATTTACCCGGTGGTATGCAAAGAAGAGACAACGGAGGAGATGGATGAGCTCATTCAGGGAGGTCAAGTATATGGCCAATAAGTGTGGACTAAAAACGCTATTGTAATCTGCATGCCCATGAATGACAAACATCGGAAAGCCGTATGAGGGAAAACCTCACGTACGGTTTGATGAGGAGGGGCTGGGTTGTACCAGCCCTTTACTCTAGTGAGGAATCGGAATGCTCAAAATTAATAAGGTAGGGGTATCACATTTAAACACGAATGTATGTTCCTTTTATTATATACAATCCCAAATAAATGGAATACAATCACATTAGAACAAGCTCAAACCTATAAAAGGAGGCGAAACATATTTCTATACCACATGATGAAGCTTTCAAGAAGCTGCTGGAGACGTTCTTTGAAGAATTCATAGAGTTGTTTTTTCCTGAACTGCATGCCATGCTGGACTATAGTGAGACCCGGTTTTTAATGCAGGAGTTATTGGTAGATATTGTCGGAGAAGAAGCGCGTGAGCTGGATTTGCTGCTGGAGACCCGCTACAAAGGACTGGACGGTTATATCCTAATTCACCTGGAACCGCAATCGTATAGGGATACCGCATTCCGTGAGAGAATGTTTATTTACTTCAGCCGTCTATTCGAGCGCTACCGCAAAGACCATAAGCTGATTATTCCGATTGCGATCTTTACCTCAGATGAGGTCCGGGAAGAGCCGGACACGCTGGAGATGTCTATTCCGGAGCATTCCATTCTGCGCTTCCAATTCCTTAAGGTGGAGCTGCGTAAGCAGAGCTGGCGGCGATTCATCGACTCAGACAATGCAGTGGCTGCTGCGTTATTAGCGAAGATGGGTTATACTACAAGAGAAGCAAGAGAAGTGCGCCGGGAATTCCTGCGTATGTTCATTAAGCTCAGGACACGGTTGGATCAGGGACGGCTGGCGCTGATTATGTCAGTGGCCGATTTGTATTTCAAGCCGGACCGGATACAGGATGAGGAGATTCTAAGAGAATTAATCGATCATTACCCGGAGGAGGGAGAAGTCATTATGGAATTGATGCCAGCCTGGAAGCGTTGGGGATACGAAGAGGGCAAAGCGGAAGGTATTGAGGAAGGCAAAGCAGAAGGTATTGAGGAAGGCAAAGCAGAAGGAAAAGAAGAAGGTCAGGCGGAGCTCATTCGTAAATTGCTGCTTAATGGATTTTCTCCCGAAGTGGTCTCTAAGGCTGTTGAACTGCCGCTGGATAAGATTAAGAAGCTGATGTAAATATAGACCCGGAGCCAATATCGGTGGCCCTGGGTCTTTTTTTAGGATCTTTTCTGTAATTCTATAAAATTGTTACTATGACAGAGCGCTGACTCACAATGAACTGGAAATTTGTAAGGCTTTATATTGAATACTCATTCAACCAAATCAATGCTTGTTCATAATTATCAAAAAAATTCACGGATTTTTTGGTGTTGGATTGTTGTAAATAATTCATGATCTCCCCTTCTTCAAGGAGAAACGCAATTGCCATGCTGTGATTCAATAGAGTTTCATTGAAGAACTTATCTTTCCATGCTTTTTGAACAGAAAAATGATCTGGTGTGTATCCTTTTCGGTCCACCAGCAATTTGTATTTCCGATTCCCGGAAATGAATTGCTGGCAAGCATGCTCGAATCCATGGAACCATTCATTCACATCATCTGTGTTAATCTTGCCAATTAGATGGGTAACAATTAAATCTCCTGAAACTGTTGTGCTGATATTCTGATTACTCAACTTTGGAATCATCTCCCTTAGTTCCAATTATGCTTATATATCTTACAAAATCAATAAGGGGAAATTTCTTACGCAACTAAGGTTTGAATTAGTACTGCGGGACGGATTTGAAGTATAATGAGGACTGCGATAACGATTCTTGGAAGACTCAGGACTGCAGCCGTTGCTCCAGCCTGGACCAGACGGGCAGGTAGCATAGCGGCAGTACCCCAAGCGAACAGACGACGTTGAAAATAGTCTGGGCATGGGCGAGCTGGGCGGCAGGTCCGCCGCCGATCGAGGCGGATAGGAATTGCAGCGGCTGGATGAAGGGCAGAAAGAGTAAGGCGCCGCCGACATTCAGCGTCACATGCGACCAGGCGACGAATACGCCGGAAGGCGTACTGCCGATGGCGGCAATGACGGCAGTGACGCAGGTGCCGATATTCGCGCCGAGGACGATGGCGATGCCAAGTGCAGGCGGCATCACGCCGCTGGCAGCTAGGCCCATCGCCATGCCGATGACTGCGGCGCTGCTGTGCACCATCGCCGTCAGTACAGCTCCGGCGGCCAGCCCCCAGAGTGCGCTGGTTGCGGCATGCCCGAGGAACCAGCTGAACAGGGCGCTACCCTCCAGGGCGGGGCCGATGGATTGCATGACCGCGATGCCCCACAGGACGAGCGCAAAGCCAGTGACCGCAAGGGAGATGAACTGCAGCGGTCCCGAGATCCGGCGGCAGGCCTCAAGCAGCCGCGAGGACTGCGGGGCCAGCTCGCCGGCCATCACGGCGGCGGCCCACAGACAGAGCGCCGCGATCAGCAGCGGCGCGGCCAGTGTGCTGATCTGCAGGCTGATCAGCTCCGTTGTCAGGCAGGTGCCGATGTTGCTGCCGAGAATAATGCCAAGCGTGCGGGCATAGGTCAGCAGCCCGGCATTGACCATGCCGATGGTCAGCACCGTTACAGCGGTGCTGCTCTGCAGCAGCGCTGACAGCAGAGCGCTGACGATCAGGCCTTTGGCCGGTGTGGAGGTAGCCTTGTGCAGGCTGCGCTTCAGCAGCGGACCGGCCAGCCGCGACAGCGAGGCTTCCATCACCTTCATGCCGGCGAGAAATATGACAAGACCGTAGAGGACAGGGAATAACAGTTCACGGATCATAAGGACAGGCTCCTTTTTGAACGGGGGTTGTACCAATATATGAACGCCAGGCATAGGACATGTATATTAATCTGGCAACAAGAATAGGGAGTTGAAGGTATTGGCATCAGTAATTCTGGAACGAAACCGTAAAAAAAGACTGGAGCAGGGCCATCCATGGGTCTTCGCCAGTGAAGTAGCATCTGTAGACGGAGATCCGCAGGCAGGCGGACTGGTGGATGTTCTGACCCATCAGGGGCGGTATCTGGCTACGGGGTATTACAATCCAGCTTCGCAGATCCGGGTTAGAATTCTGTCGCAGCACAAGCTGGCGGCGATGGACACGGCGTTTTTTGCACAGCGGTTCGAGGACTGTCTGCGGCACAGGGAACGCTTCCTGCCGGGGGCGGACGCTTATCGTCTGGTCTACGGGGAAGCGGATTTTCTGCCAGGGCTGATCATTGACCGCTTCGGTGAAGTCCTTGTGGTGCAACTGCTGACACTGGCTATGGACCAGCACCGCTCCGAGATTGTGGAGGCGCTGGTTCAGGTGGTGGCGCCGCGCGGCATCTATGAGCGCAGCGATGTCAGTGTGCGGGAGCTGGAGGGACTGGAACAGACCACGGGTGTGCTCTACGGTGAATGTCCGCGCCACATTACCGTAAGCGAGAACGGGCTGAAGGTCATTGTCGATATTGAAGAGGGGCAGAAGACCGGATACTTCTTCGATCAGCGGGAGAACAGGGCATCGATTGCTCCGCTGATGCAGGGCTGGGGCGGACGCAGCGGAATTACACTGCAGAACGTAGCCGCCGAGGATGGTTCACTCCAGATGCTGCCGGTTAACAAAAGCGGCAAGCCTGTCACCTTCCCGTACTGGGATGGTGCAACTGTCCTGGAATGCTTTGCGCATACAGGAAGCTTCACACTGCATGCCTGCAAGTATGGTGCCAAGAAGGTAACCTGCCTGGATGTATCCGCGCATGCCATCGAGAGTGCGAAGGCCAATGTGGAGATCAACGGGTTCAGCGACCGGGTGGAGTTCGTGGTAGATGATGCATTTGCTTTTCTGCGCAATCAGGTGAAGGGTCAGGAGGAACGCACCGAGCGCGCTACGGGCGGCGCAGCAGCAGAAGGGAAAACCGCAAGCAAACCAGCTGCCAAGGCGGACACCGCGAAGCCGATGACCGCCGGGGGCGGACGCACGTGGGATGTCGTGATTCTGGACCCGCCTGCTTTTGCCAAGACCAAAAGTGCAGTGGCAGGTGCCGTACGCGGCTACAAGGACATCAATCTGCAGGGCATGAAGCTGGTGAATGACGGCGGATATCTGGTCACGGCCAGCTGTTCGTACCACATGCAGCCGCAGCTGTTCCTCGATACGATCATGGAAGCAGCCAAGGATGCCGGTAAGGTGCTGAGACTGATCGAATGGCGGGCCGCAGGCAAGGACCATCCGCAGATTCTCGGTGTGGACGAGGGGCATTATCTGAAGTTTGCCATCTTTGAGGTGCGCAGCAAATAGAAGTTTCAGACGCGGCGGGCCGGCCGGTTTTGGGGGAAGAGTCTCTTTTATAGAGGCTCTTTTTTGATGTATTTGGTACAGTTAAAAGACGACCGAAAACCAGAATAGCTACGATAGCTGTATTCTGTACAATTAAAAACGGCCTGGAGTGTCTGTGGAGGTGAAAACCGGATTTTTAGTTGCAGAGAATACACTTAAACCTGTTAACGCGCCATTTTAGCCGCTTTTAGTTGTACCAAATACACCTAAGCACGGACGCCGTCTGTATCACCCCATACGCCCCAGTTCCACCACCCGCTGTGCTTGCCCGTGTCACTCCGCCCCAGTTCCACCACCCGCTGTGCTTGCCCGTGTCACTCCGCCCCAGTTCCACCACCCGCTGTGTTTGCCCGTGTCACTCCGCCCCAGTTCCACCACCCGCTGTGTCGCCCGTGTCACTCCGCCTCAGTCCCACCATCGCTTCCGCGCCCGTCTCTCGCCGCCCTCCGGCCCTCCCCGCCCCCCAGCTCAGTAACATCCTCCCCTTTCAATAGTTGATTTCCCTATCCCGGCAGCGTAGGCGGACCCTCTATAATCAAGGTACAGATTCTGAGGGGGGCCGTTTTTTATGAAACAGAAAAAAATACATGCCTACGTCTTCGTATTTCCCAGCTTGTTCCTGACCCTGGTGTTCGGCATTTATCCTCTGCTGTGGGCCTTGCGGTATATGTTCTATGACTATCAGGGGTTTGGGACGCCTGTATTTATCGGCCTCGATAACTTCGGGCGGGTGCTGCGCGACCATCAGTTCTGGTCCTCTGTCGGCAATACCGGGATCTATGCGCTCGGCAAGCTCGTGGTGACGATTCCGATGTCGCTGCTGCTGGCGATTATCTTGAACCGCAAAATGAAAGGGCGTTCCTTCCTGCGGGCGATTTATTATCTGCCTACGATCTTCAGCGCCTCGGTTATGGCGATTGTCTTCTTCATCATTTTCAACTCCTATAACGGTATCTTGAATCAGCTGCTGATCCGCTTCCATATCATCAGCGAACCGGTTGGCTGGCTCAGCGCCGACCATGCCATGATGACGACGATCATAATTGCTATCTGGGGTGCGGTCGGTAACTATATGCTGCTGTTCCTTGCGGGACTCCAAGGCATTCCCAATGATCTGTACGAAGCAGCCTCGCTGGACGGGGCGAATGAATTCCAGAAGCTGAAGAATGTGACCATCCCGCTGCTGGGACCGGTGATGCAGATGATTATCATGCTGGCGATCACCATCTCGCTGAAGGGCTATGAGAGCATTATGGTGCTGACTGAAGGCGGGCCGTATGGCAAAACAGAAGTCATGTACCTGTACCTGTTCAAGCTCTTATTCCCGGTCTCGGCGGAAGCACAGTCCATCCAGCAGCTTGGCTATGGCAGCGCAGTCGGCTTCACCACTGCGGTCATTGTGGGCGGCGTGACGCTGGTCTACTTCCGGATCTCCAAGAAATTAAACGATGTGTACTAGAACAGACAGGAGGAGAGCAGAATGAATAACACCCGCACCCGTTCCGACATGTCCCCGCTGCTGACCCGCTCGTTCGGCAAGGCTGTGCTCTGGATCTTTCTGATTGCGGCCGCCCTGCTGGCCTTGTTCCCGATCATCATGGTCGTGCTGGGCTCGTTCAAGACGAACCAGGAGTTGACCGGCAGTGCAACCATTTGGCCGTCAAGCTGGCATTTCTCGAACTACCTGGAAGCGTGGAAGAACGCCAATTTCTCCCGCTATACGCTGAACAGTATATTTGTAAGCGTGGCCACCACTGTCGGCACTCTGCTGATTGCTTCGATGTCCGCCTATGCGGTAAACCGGGTTTCTTTTATCGGCAAAAAAGCGTACTCCCTGCTCATGGCCTCCACGCTGTTCATCTCCATCGGCGCCGTGGTGCTGCGTCCGCAATTTGACCTGATGGTCATGCTCGGCCTGAACAAGACGCTCTGGGGCGTCATTATTATCCTGATCAGCGCCCATGCCACCTGTTATTTCATCTTAATCGGCTTCTTCCAGAGCATTCCGCGCGACCTGGATGAAGCAGCGATGATCGATGGCTGCAACTTCTACTCTGTCTACCTGCGTATCATCCTGCCGATGCTGCGGCCTGCGCTGGCGGTTGCCGGACTGGGAGCGTTCCAGGGGTCATGGAATGAATATATTCTGCCGCTGGTCTTCACGATGAGCAATCCCCAGCTCCAGACACTTCCGGTTGGGCTGGCAAATCTGCGCTACGGAATCGGAGCGGCGTCAGAGGTGCAGCTGATGATGGCCGGCGCGTGCCTGTCCATTTTGCCGCTGCTGGTGGTCTATGTGTTCGCCAATAAATCCTTCATGCAGGTAACACTCGGCGCCGTCAAAGGGTAGTCCCGGAAAAAGTAGTGTTCCGCCCGCACTGTTGTTACAATGGGTTGCAAGGAGTGGTTCACGGATGAAACTCGGTTTCTACAAGCAGTCTTTGAAGAAAAGAATTCAGGTGCTGTACATCTTCCTCGCCATTCTCTGCATCAGTGTAACCGGGGTCGGCTCGTATCTTTTTGCGGCACGCAGCATCCAGGGTAGTGCGCTTGAGCTGAAGCAAGGCATCTTGAACAAATCGGTTCAGGTAATGGACGAGCATCTCCGGCATATCGTAGTTTCTTCGTATTCCCTTATGCTGGGTGAGAGCTTCGGCCAGGCGATGAAGGATGTCAGTAGCCGTAATTCCTCTCATTATTATCAGAATCTGTCGCTGCTGCAGACCTCCTTTGACCAGCTTAAGCTGGTGGAGCCGCTGATCGATGCGACCTATCTCAGTACGCCCATTGGCGATTTTTACTCCACTAAAGATTTCCCCGACCGGAAGACCAACTTCATGGAGAAATACGGGAGTTATCTGGAGCGGCCGGGCTGGAATACCCTGTGGCTGGGGGCGCATCAGAGCGAGCTGTTCCAATCGAAGGGCCGGGTGCTCTCGCTTCTGCTGAAGCCTACAGTGATTGACAATCATAATTTTCCGGACGTCTATATGGTTGTGAACATGAAGGAGGGGGCGATGAGGTCTATCCTGGAGCAGGATCTGATGAATAATCAGGTTCAGCTCTTTTTGCTGCAAAAGGATGGATCGATGGTCATCCGGCCGGAGACGCAAACCTACGAGTTCAATACAGAGCAGAATTTCGTCAGCCGGTTCAATGCAGGGACGGCAGGCGATTTCAACTATATCAATGCCAAAGGCGAGGAGCTGCTCGTCAATTACAGCACGCTGTCGATGAATGAGGACTGGGTCATGGTCAGCATTCAGTCCAAAGCAGACCTGCTGCAACCGCTGAACCAGATCCGCTGGCTGATCTTCTGGATTATGCTGATCTGTACCCTGGTGGCGCTGGCCTTGTCCAACCTGCTCGCCTCTGCACTGCTGAAGCCGCTCAACAAGCTGCAGCGTCTGATGGTTGAGGTAGAGTATAACGATCTGGATGTGCGGTTTCAGAGCCGCTATGAGGATGAGGTCAGCGCCGTTGGCCATAAGTTTAACCGGATGCTGGACCAGATTCAGGTTCTGATTCAGGAGGTGCGAAACTCGGAGCAGGAGAAGCGCAAGTCGGAGGTCAAGGCGTTACAGGCGCAGGTGGACCCTCATTTCTTATACAACACGCTAAATACGATCTTCTGGAAAAGCGAGAATGGCGAGAAAAGCGATGTCAGCGAGATGATCGTGGCCTTGTCGCTCCTGTTCCGCCTGGGGCTGAACAACGGGAACGATATTACAACCCTCCAGCAGGAGGTCCAGCATGTCCGGCAGTATTTGCAGCTCCAGCAGAAGTGTTATGAGAATCTGTTCACCTATACGATTGAGGTGGAGGATGACGCCTATCTGTCCGTCCGGATGTTGAAGATTCTGCTTCAGCCACTGGTGGAAAATTCAATCCTGCACGGCTTCCGCGACAAAGCGGAGCTGGGCAGGATTGAGATCCGCATCTACCGCGCTGCCGGATTCATGATCCTGCGGGTCACGGACAACGGCTGCGGCATGGATGCCGCTCAGCTTGCGAATGCGGTGAATAGTACCGAAGCGGAGCGCAGGGGATATGCCTTGTCCAACCTGCGCAGCAGGCTCAGCCTGCATTACGGTGAATCCGCATCGATTGCCTTCAGCAGCATTCCCGATATTGCTACAACTGTAACCGTCACGATACCGATCCTCTAGGAGGCTGCCATGAACCCGTTGACCCTGTGCGTAATGGATGATATTCAGACTGTCGTCAAAGGAATTGCTTCAACGATCCCGTGGGCGGATCATGGAATCGAAGTGGCGGGGACCGCCGGCAACGGTGAGCAGGGCTGGGAGCTGCTGCTGGAGAAGGACCCCGACATCGTAATCAGCGATATCCGCATGCCGAAGCTCAGCGGTCTTGAGCTGATGAAACGGGCTGCCGAAGCGAAGCTGCGGGCCAAATTTATATTCATCAGCGGGTATTCGGATTTCAGCTATGCGCAGGAGGCGATCAAGCTGGGCGCCTCCGACTATTTGCTGAAGCCGTTCACCCAGCCGGAGATTGTGGACGCTGTGCTGAAGGTGAAGCAGACTATTGAAGAAGAGCGGGCCAGAGCAGAGCAGATACAGCAAATGGAGCAGAAGATGATAGCCAGCCATTCGCAGCTGCGCCAGGATTATCTCACCGCTCTGCTGCGCCAAGAGACAACTGTCAGCATGAGTGACAGCCGCTGGCAGGAGCTGGGCATCGACCTGGATGCCGGCAATCTGCTGGTGATGGCCATTGAGCTGGACTGTTATACCGAATACGGGTACACCCTGCATCTGGATGACAGTGAAATCATTCCCTTTGCGATCAAGAACATCCTGGACGAGACGCTGAAAATGCACACGCGCGGCGTTGTACTGCGCGAGAGCAGACAGCGGCTGGCCGCGGTCTTTAATCCGCCGGAGGCCAAGGATACGGTGGAGCTGCTGGAGCTATGCCGTGAGAATGTGGAGAAATACAGTAAGAATACCGTTTCGATCGGCCTTGGCACAGCGGCACGGGGACCGCGTGAGATCCGGGCCTCCTTCGTGCATGCGGCCAAAGCGCTGGCCTACCGCTTTTACAGTGAGGGGAATTGTATCTTCCGCTTCACAGAGCTGGACCCGGAGAACCGCGCAGCCCCGGACTATCCTGAGGAGAAGGTGAAGGAGCTGCTGTACGCGCTCAAATCCGGCAATGAAGAAGGCTGTCATGAGATCATCGGCGAGATCTTCCGGCAGTGGACTCTCTCCGGCAGATATCCTGACCCGCTGTCGATGGTTCGTCTGTTGTCCGGGCTGACCTTCGCCATGTACCGGGCGTTCTGTGATGAAATCACGGAGGAGGAACGCATACAGCTGGAGGCTGACCTGACGGCGCTGGAGGAGAACCGTTCTTTAACCTTTGGCGGGTGGAAAAGCTATATCAATCACTTCGCCAGCATGGGCTGTGAATTCGTCGATAGCAAGCAGTTCCGCGATGTAACACAGTCCATCAACCGGGCCAGAGAATATATCCGGCTGCATCTGGAGGAGAATCTGACCCTGAACAGCTGCGCGCAGGCCGTCCATCTCAGCCCGAGCTATTTCGCAGGTGCCTTCAAGAAGGAGACCGGCATGACGCTGATCCAGTATATTACCAAGCTGCGGATGGAGCGGGCGAAGGAGCTGCTGATTGCCGGGGCTCAGGTGCAGGAGATTTCCCTGATGCTCGGCTATGAGGACCGCCCTTATTTCAGCGGCCTGTTCAAAAAATATTGCGGACTTACGCCCACAGCGTTCCGGCAAAAATACTTGAAATAAGCAGGAGCTGAAGGAACAGGGACAAGCATTTTTTCCCCCTTACAAAGTTAGAATGTCCCTCACCCCACTGAAAGCGGAACCATTATGATTACGTTAACAGATAGCCGATTGCAGGCTGTCAGGACAAGCACAAGGGGGCATAACGATGGATAAAAAATGGGTTGTTGCAACAATGAGTACAGTGCTGGCACTGAGTCTGGCCGGCTGCGCTGCCGACAGCAATAAGGAGCCCGCGGCAAGTAACAGCAAACCGGCGGACACCAAGGGAGACAACGGAGCAGCAAGCGGCGGCAAAACCAAAATCCTCTACTGGACACCCGACCGTCACGATGCCGATTTCATGAAATCCAAGATTGATGAGTTCAACAAGACGAACAAGGATAACATCGAAGTGGAAATGACCGTGATGGGTGACAATTATCCGCAGGCGGTAGATATCGCTTTTGCCAGTAAGCAGGCTCCTGATGTGCTTCAGATTAATGACTTCCAGACCTATTACAAAAAAGGCTACATGGCCCCGATCAATGACTATATGAGCAGCGAGATGAAGGAGACCTTCAAGGACAGCCTGCTGGAGAACAAGAACACCGTGGACGGCAAGACCTATACCCTGCCCAACACCGGACAGATCTGGAGACTGATCTATAATAAAGATATCTTCAAGCAAGCGGGTATTGAGAATCCTCCGAAAACACTGGACGAGATGGTTGCTGCTGCCAAAAAGATTACCGAAACCGGCAAAAAGGACGGCGTATACGGCTTCGCCAGCCCGTTCAAGAGCTCAAGCGGCTTCTGGCGTGCCTCCAATACCGTAGCAGGCGCGAGCAACAATACCGGCATTGACGGCTACAATTACAAGACCGGCCAATTCGACTTCAGCATGTACAAGGATATTGCGCTGGCCCTGCGTCAGATGAATGAAGACGGCAGCATGCTGCCGGGCGTAGAGAGCCTGGATATCGATCCGCTGCGTGCGCAGTTCGCTCAAGGCAAAATCGGCATGTACATTAACCACTCCGCAGAGCCCGGCGTCTACAAAGACCAGTTCCCGACCACCGCTAATTGGGCTGCTGTTGCTGTACCGACTACGGACGGAACGATCAAGGGCGCATCGCAGATCATCGGCGGCTCCTACATCGGCATCAGCGCGGACAGCACGCACAAGGAAGCAGCGTGGAAGTTCATGGAGTATGTGTACAGCGACAGTCTGCAGAGCGAATATTATGAAAAAGGCTACGGCATCTCCCTGATCCCTACAGTCATCAGCTCCGGCAAAAAACCAAGCATTCCCGGCATTGAAGGCTTCCTGCCGAAGCGTTATGACGCCATTTATCCGGCGAACCCGCTGACCATTACAGAAGGATCACTGGAAGGCAGCAAATGGAGCGATGCGTTCTCAGTCTTCGTCTTCACCGGTGGAGATGTGGACAGCATTATCAAGGATCTGGACACCCGGTACAATGCATCTTTGGAAAAAGCGAGAGCTTCCGGCGCAACAAATATTGTGGCCGATCCAAGCTTTGACGCATCGAAGCTTCAGGGTAAATTATCCACCGAAGAATAAGAGGTAAGGTTCAGGCGGGTGGCCGATGCATGATGGATTCGGCCGCCTTGTCTTGGGGCCCCCCGCAAAGTACCTGAGTCATCATCGAAGCTAAAGCCCCACTTTGTGGGGATATTTTATAGAGAGGAGCAGATCCGAAATGATTATAGAGAATAGCGAAGCCGCAAAGACGGTTCTGAATGAGAGCAGTTCCCGTACCCTGCTTGCAAAGGGGGGCTCGATGATGATGGTGGAGGTCACCTTCGCCAAAGGCGGCATCGGGGAGGTTCATTCCCATGATGCGCATGAGCAGATCAGCTATATTGTGAAGGGCAGCTTTGAAGTCAAGGTCGGGGAGGAGACGCGTATTCTGAAGGCGGGCGACAGCTTCTATGCCGGGTATAATATTCCGCATGGCGTGAAGGCATTGGAGGATTCCGTTATTCTGGATGTGTTCAATCCGTTCCGTGAGGACTTCCTGGAGAAGCAGGAATGAAGGATTATTATCTGAACGTATCTGAGCTGCGCAGCGCTGCCGCTTATTATGCCCGCCATTTCCCCATCGAGGCGCAGAACTCGGTCCAGATTGCCGATCATGCCGTGAACAATGAATTCATTATTCCTTATACCGGTGATCTGAGCCGCTGGATTCCGCTGGGCAAGCCGGTGGCGGACTGGCTGCATAATCCTACGAACGACCCCGAATTCACCTGGGGCATCAACCGCCACTGGCATATGCTGGATCTGGGCAAGGCCTATCTGATGAACGGCAAGCCGGAATACGTTACGGCCTTTATGCAGCATTTCCGCAGCTGGCGCGAGCAGAATCCGGTTCCTGTGATCCCGTCGTATGAGGAAGCGGTCTTTTTCCAGAAGCTAGGTCCATGGCGTCTGCTGGAGACCGGCCTGCGTGTGCAGTCCTGGATCTCTGCTTATAAATATATGGAGGACAGTCCGCTGCTGGGCGAGGGGTTCCGCAACGAGCTGCTGGAGGGGCTTGCGGAGCATGCCGAATTTCTGACCCGCTACCTCGGCAGCACGGAGATCAATCATGCGATTATGCATATGCAGGGCCTCTACATGATTGCTGTCTTCCATCACGAGCATCCGCGCGCCCCGTATTGGCGGCAGCTGGCCGGGGAGCGCCTGGAGCTGTGTCTGCTTCATCAGGTGGGGCCGGAAGGGATTCAGATTGAGCTGACCACCCATTACCATGATGCGGCCATTGAGATGTTCGGGACGCCTTATCTGCTGGGCGCGTTATCCGGCCACCCGTTCTCCGCCTGGTACGGCGGGCAGCTACGCAAGATGGCCGCGTTCACCGAAGCGCTGGTCCGCCCTGATCACCAGTCCACCGGGATCGGCGATTCCGACTGGATCAGCAGCGGCCGGCAGCGGCTGACGCTGCTGGGGGCTATTCTGAAGGATGATGCGCTGGTTGGACGCGGCACGGGCAATGCAGAATGCCTCTGGCTGCTGGGAGCTGAGGCGTATGAGCGGTGTGTGCAGCTTCAGGCGGAGTCTGCGCCTTCGGCGACCAGCGTGGCTTTTGTGCAGACCGGGTATTATGTGATGCGGGACCGGCAGCAGTATCTGTTCTTCGATGCCGCAGAGATGGGCGGAGCACACGGCCATGCCGATGCGCTGAATCTGGAGTGGATGTGGAACGGGCAATTGCTCTTCACCGATACCGGGAGGTACACCTACGAGGAAGGGGAATGGCGCCGTTATTTCAAAAGCACACGCGCGCACAACACCATCACCATAGACGGGTTGGATCAGACGCCTTATATCTCTACCCAGCAATGGGGGGAGCCTGTGGCTAAGGCCTGCACCTTCCGCTGGGAGAGCAACAGCCGTTATCACTTCGTTGATGCCGCACATGACGGATACACCCGTCTCCCCCTTCCGGTAATGCACCGGCGATGGGTGCTGCTGGGCGTGGAGGTGCCGCTGCTGCTGATTGCGGACTGGCTGGAGGGGGATGGCGCGCATGAGCTGGAGCAGCGGTTCCATCTGCACCCGGAGGCGGTGCTGGAGCTGTCTTCCGAAGCCGGAGCGGCTGGAGAGGCTGTGACCGGAGCCGGAGAACCCGAAGTTGAAGACGGAGCCGCACAGCCTACAGCAACCGTGGTCTATCCCGGCTCTACAGTGAAGCTGAATATGAGCTGGATGACCAGCGGCCTGAAGGATGAACAGTTCACGGTGAGTAAGGAGCAGGGCTGGGTATCGGAGGTCTACGGCTCCAAATCGGAGATTCCGGTAGTAGAGGGCCGGGCGGCTTGGGCCGGAAAGGCTGGAATTCTGACGCTGTGCCTGCCCGGCGATGCGGCAGACGGCAGCGGTCCGCTGCACGTGAGCACCTGCGTGGTGGATGCGGAGCGGCGGCGGGTCGAGCTGTCCTATGTATACGGAGATGCGATCGGCACAATTGTAATCGGCCCGGACACCCTGGGCTGGACGGAGCGGAAGTAATAAGGGTCTTGTGCTTTATTGCATTTTGTACAACTAAAACATCTAATGCCTAACCTATTAGCTGTTTAGTTGTAATTCACATGAGTTTATTCAGACTTTTCCGTCCGCCGTTTCCACGGCTCCGGGAGAGTCTTTTATTTAAATATAATGTATATGTTTCACACTATACATTATCCTTCTATTTCTCGCCGAAACGGTACCGTCCTTTAAAAGGACGGCACAGCTGTTTCCACTTGGTGTATTTGCAAACAATGGCAAACGTACGTTCTGGAGCGTGTGTTGGAGGTATGCTATACTATTGAGACGAGAAGTTTCATAGATTCTGGTGTCGCATAGAGTGCCAGGGTTCAACGGAAGGAGTCTGCTGAAATGACGGTTAACTTCATCATCGGCCGCTCGGGCAGCGGCAAGACGACTACAATATGGGAGCGGGTATCCTCCAGGCTGAAGGCAGAGCCGCTGGGGGCCCCGATCATTATACTTGTTCCCGAGCAGGGATCGTTCGGAGCGGAACGGGGACTACTGGCGGCGGGCGGCGTGAAGGGAAGTCTGCGCGCCCAGACGCTCAGCTTCTCGCGTCTTGCTTACCGAGTGAAGCAGGAGACCGGCGGCAGCGCGAGTCTGCCTATCAGTGAAGAAGGCAAGAAAATGCTGATCTACAAGATTATCAGCAAGCGCAAGGAGGAGCTGAAGCTGTTCGGCGCTTCCTCGGACCGTCCGGGATTTGTGGAGCGGCTCAGCAGTCTGCACACGGAGCTTAAGCGCTGCTGTCTTGGAGCCGGAGACCTGGAGGAGCAGATCGGCAGAATGCGGGATGCCACGCTGGGCAGCCCTATTCTGGCCGGGAAGCTGGATGATCTGCATCTCGTCTTCAGCGAGCTGGACCAGGAGATGTCACAGCTCTATATAGATGAAGAGGACAGACTGGCCGAACTGGCTGAGCATATCGCGGACTCTGCCTATATCCGCGGCGCCGAGATCTGGGTGGACGGCTTCCACGGCTTCAGCAACCAGGAATTCATCGTCTTGCGTGAGCTCATGCAGTACGCGGACACAATGACCATTGCGCTCACACTGGACCGGATCTATCCGCCGGGCCTTGCCCCGCATGAGCTGGAGCTGTTCCATCCGGCGGCGGTTACTTACATTAAGCTGCGGGGATTAGCAGAGGAGCTGGGACTTACCGTGTGGGATGAGCTGCTGGCTCCGCCCGTCCTGCCAAGGTTCAAGGACGCTCCCGTACTCGCGCATCTGGAGCGCGGATTACAGCGCCGGCATTCCTGGGCAGGGCCGGCTGAACAGGTGAAGGAAGCCATCAGCATCCGGGCTGCGGCTTCACGCCGCACCGAGGTAGAGGGCGTGCTGCGCGAGATGCAGGCCCTGGCCAGAGAATCGGGAGCCAAATATGGGGAAATGGCGGTATTCATGCGCAATATGGCCGATTATGAGCCGCTGATCGCCCCGTTATTTCAGGACTTCGGCGTTCCGTTCTTCCTGGACCAGAAGCTCAGTGAGCTGCATCATCCGCTGGTGGAATTCATCCGCTCCGCCCTGGATGTCGTCCGCCGCCGCTGGCGTTATGAAGATGTGTTCCGCTGCGTGAAGACCGAGCTGCTGCTGCCGCTGGACAGAAGCATTACCCGCGCCCATATGGATGAGCTGGAGAATTACGTGCTGGCCTGCGGCATTCACGGCTCCCGCTGGACGAATGGGCGCTCCTGGAAGGGCATTCCGCGCCTCTCGCTGGAGGGCAGTGAAGCTGTAGATGAAGCAATGCTGGCAAGAATGGAGGCCTGCCGGAAGGCGGTTGCGGAACCGCTGCAGGCATTTGAGCAGAGAATCAAAGCCAGCCGCAGCGGCCTGGAACTGTGCAAGGCGGTATATCTGCTGCTGGAGGATACGGAAGCGGCACGCAAGCTTGAAGGGATGGGAGCGGAGTCTCTGAAGCAGGGACGTCCGGAAGCCGCCCGGGAGCATAGCCAGCTCTGGGGCGCTGTTCTGGGTCTGCTGGACCAGATTGCCGAGATGATGGGCAAGGAACGGATAGAATTCAGCCTGTTCGCCGGGGTGCTGGAGACCGGGCTGGCGGAGCTTAAGATGGGGCTCGTCCCGCCCGCACTTGACCAGGTGCTGGTAGGTACGATGGACCGTACCCGGGTGTCGGGGGTGAAGTACGCCTTCCTGCTCGGTTTCAACGAAGGAGTGGTTCCGGCGCAGTTCAAGGAAGACGGCATTCTTTCCGAAGGGGAACGCCTCCTGCTGGAGAAGTCCGGTATGGAGCTTGCGCCGGGCTCCTCCCGGAAGCTGCTGGATGAACGCTTCCTGATCTATAATGCGCTTACGACGGCCAGCAGGAAGCTGTGGATCAGCTATGCCGTAGCTGACGATGAGGGGAAGGCGCTGCAGCCTTCGGAGGTCATCCGCCAGCTGCAGGGAATGTTCCCGCAGCAGTTAGATGAACAATTCCTCTCCGGCTTCCCGCAGAGCGGCAATGATGACGACGCTGTCCATATGGACTTCATCGGCCATCCTGAGCAGACGCTCCGCATGCTGCTGCTTCAGCTCCGCCAGTGGCGTCAAGGGGCAGAGATATCCGGCATGTGGTGGGAGGTCTATAACTGGTTTGCGGCGGAGCAGGGCGCAGACAAGTCTGCGGATGAACAGGCAGCGGAATACCGCCATGCGGATCTGTCCATGAAGCTGAAGCTGGAGCGGTTGCTCGGCTCGCTGTTCTACCGCAATGAAGGCATCCGGCTGAAGAAGGAGACCAGTCTGCGGCTGTATGGCGGCTCCACGCTGCGCGGCAGCGTGTCCCGGATGGAGCGGTTTGTCGCCTGCTCCTTCTCCCATTTCGCTTCCTATGGGCTGAGGCTGAAGGAGCGCCAGCTCTACAAGCTCCAGGCCCCGGATATCGGGCAGCTCTTCCATGCGGCCCTCAGTGAAATGGCGAAGCGGCTGCAGGAGCAAGGCCGCAGCTGGGGCAGCATGACTGCGGATGAATGCCGCACGGAGGCGGGGAAGACCGTGGACAAGCTGTCTCCGCTGTTACAGGGAGAGATTCTGATGAGCAGCAAGCGCTACGGCTATATCTCGCGCAAGCTGAAGAATATTGTCGGCCGTGCTTCAGTCATCCTCGGGGAGCATTCGCGGCGCGGGAGCTTCGAGCCGGTCGGGCTGGAGCTGGATTTTGGCCCGGGCATGGAGCTGCCTCCGCTGAGAATTACACTGCCCAACGGCTGTGTTATGGAGGTGGTCGGCCGGATTGACCGGGTGGATAAGGCTGAAGGGGAGCAGGGGATTCTGCTGCGGGTTATCGACTACAAATCAAGCCAGAAGGATCTTAAGCTGCATGAGGTCTACTATGGTTTGTCGCTGCAGATGTTAACGTACCTTGATGTGCTGCTGACCTATTCCGAGCAATGGCTCGGCCAGGAAGCACTGCCTGCCGGGGCGCTCTATTTCCACGTTCATGATCCGCTTCTGACCTCAGCCAACGGAATGAACCGGGAGCAGGCGGAGCAGGAGCTAATGAAGCGCTTCAAGATGAAGGGCCTGCTGACCGCCGACCGCGAGGTGGTCTCGCTGATGGATACCACACTCGACAAAGGGTATTCTTCTATTGTTCCGGTAGCGCTGAAGAGTGACGGCAGCTTCTACAGCAGCGCATCCGTAGCTACCCCAGAGCAGTGGGGGCAGCTGAGGTCCTCGGTACGCAGCACGATCTCGGAGATCGGGACCAGCATTACGGAGGGGGATGTGGCTATACAGCCTTACCGCATTCAGCAGGAAACAGCCTGTACCTTCTGCTCCTTCCGTCCCGTCTGCCAGTTCGATGAAGCGGTGGAGGGCAATAGTTATAACATTCTAAGTAAGCCCGGCAAAGAAGTGATCTGGGATCTGCTGTCCCGCAAAGGAGGAGAGAAGCTGTGAGCACAAGACCTGTACCTGAAACGAAGCCGGAAGGCAGTCTGTGGAGTGATGACCAGTGGCGCGCCATTGCCGAGAGCGGCAGCGATATTCTCGTGGCGGCGGCAGCCGGTTCCGGCAAAACGGCGGTTCTCGTCGAGCGGATTATCCGCAAAATCAGCAATGAGGAAGCGGGCTTCAGCGTGGACAGGCTGCTGGTGGCAACATTCACCAAGGCTGCCGCCTCCGAGATGCGCCAGCGTATCCGGGAAGCGCTGGAGCGTAAGCTGGAGGAGGATAGTGAAGGCGGGAACGAATATCTGCGCCGCCAGCTTGCCCTCTTGGGCAGAGCCTCCATTACCACGCTGCATTCCTTTTGCCTTGAAGTAATCCGCCGGTACTATCAGATGATCCCGATCGATCCCGGCTTCCGTATCCTGAATGAGCATGAGGCCGAGATGATGCGCCAGGAGCTGCTGGAAGAGCTGCTCGAGGAGAAATACGGCGAGGTTGCCGAGGATGGGGAAGATACCTTGTTCGTGCAGCTCGCAGACTGGTTCAGCGGTGAACGGAGTGATGATGCGGTGCATTCGCTGATCCAGCGGCTGCATGATTTTGCGCGCAGTCATCCCTGGCCTGCGCAGTGGCTGAGGGATACCGCAGCCGACTTTGCGCTGCCGGATGCTGAGGCTCTGAGCCATACGCCTTGGGTGCAGAGCATTCTTGCCGAAGCCCAGCTGACGCTGAAGGGGGCGATCAGCCAGCTGGAGCAGGGGCGTGACATTGCGCTTCAGCCCGGCGGTCCGGCGCCTTACGCGGAGAATCTTACTGCTGATCTGGAGATGGCGCAGAGCCTGCTGGACGCGGTGGACTCTCAGCCCTGGGCCGGATTGTATGATATCTTCATGGAGATTTCCTTCGGGAAGCTGAAGCCCTGCAAGAAGGATGCTACTGACCCGTTGCTTCAGGAGAGCGTGAAGGCAATCCGGGATCAGGTGAAGAAGAGCCTATTGGAGCTGCAAAAGTCCCTGTTCGGCCGTCCCGCAGAATCCTTCCTGGGTGAACTTCATACGGCGGCTCCGCTGATGCAGGAGCTGGCGGAGACCGTAATCGCGTTCGGCGAGCGCTACCGGCTGGAGAAGGCGGGCCGGGGGCTGGTGGACTTCAGTGATCTGGAGCATTACTGCCTGCAGATTCTGCGCCATCCGGACTCGCAGCCGGGACATTCACTGCCATCGGATGCGGCGATGGAGTACCGCAGCCAGTTCGATGAAGTGCTGCTGGATGAATATCAGGATACTAACAGTGTGCAAGAGGAGATTGTCCGGCTGATCTCCCGGGAATCCCCCGGGAACCGCTTCATGGTCGGGGATATGAAGCAGAGTATTTACCGGTTCCGCCTGGCGGAGCCGGGACTGTTCCTGGATAAATACCGCAGGTTCAGTAATGAGCCGGGACAGGAGGAACGGGAAGATGGCCTGGTCATTGATCTGGCCCGCAATTTCCGCAGCAGGCTGGAAGTGGTGAATGCGGTGAATATGGTCTTCCGGCAGATCATGGACAGCAATGTCGCGGAAATTAGTTATGACGAGCGGGCAGAGCTGGTGTACGGAGCGAACTTCCCGGGAGCCGCAGAGAAAGGCCCGGATACTTATTTTGCGCCGGAGCTGCTGCTGATCGACAAGGGAGCCTCTCCCCCGGGTCCTGCGGAAGAAGCGGCAGAGAGCGATGAGTTGCCTCTTCTGGAGCTGGAGGCTGCCGAGAGTGAGACTGCGCAGCTGGAAGCACGGGCCATTGCCCGGCGCATCTCGCAGATGACGGGAATGACGGGCGGTGAGCCGCTGCTGATCTATGATAAAGGACTGCGGATCATGCGTCCTGTAGTATACGGCGACATCGTTATTCTGCTGCGTTCGGCCCGGGTATGGACGCCGTTGATGATTGAGGAGCTGCGGGGAGAAGGTATTCCGGCGTACGGGGACCAGAACAAGGGGTATTTTCAGGCTACAGAGGTGGAGATTGCCCTCTCCCTGCTGCAGATTGTCGATAATCCCCGCCAGGACATCCCGCTGGCCGGAGTGCTGCGCTCACCGGTAGTGAATCTACGGGAGGAGGAGCTGGCGAAGGTGCGGCTGTGCAGCAGAGGGACGTTCTATGATGCGCTGGTTGCTGCCTCTGAAGCAGGGGAAGCACTTCGGAACAATCCGCCGGACCTGTTCCGGGAGGCCGCGCTGCTGGCGGGGCAGGATGCCGGTACCGGTGACACAGCCGGAGAGACAGCCGCCGCGTCAGAGCTTACGCCATCGTCCGGAGATGAGAGTGTACAGGAATATATGGCTGTTGGAACCGATGCTTCGGCGGCGCTGCAGGATATTCCGCTTACGCTACAACGTAAGCTTAAGTCCTTCCTGGACAGGCTGGAGAACTGGAGAAATGCGGCCCGGCAAGGAAGCTTAAGCGAGCTGATCTGGAGGATCTACCGTGAGAGCGGGTATCTGGAATGGGTCGGGGGGCTTCCCGGAGGCTTTCAGCGTCAGAACAATCTGAAGGCCCTGTATGACCGGGCTGTTCAATTCGAGAACGAGACCTCGGCCAGAGGGTTATTCCGCTTCCTGGTGTTCATCTCAAGGCTGAGAGAGAACGGCGGCGATCTGGGTGTTGCAGGTGGAGCCAGCGAGGAGGCCGGGGGCGTCAGAATTATGACGATCCACAAGTCCAAGGGTCTGGAGTTCCCTGTTGTCTTCCTGGCAGGTATGGCCAAAATGTTCAACCGTCAGGATCTGCATTCTCCGTTCCTGATGCATAAGGAGCTTGGCTTCGGGCCGCGTTTCGTGGAGCGGGAGACCCGAGTCAGCTACCCCACGCTGCCCTATCTGGCGATTAACCGCCGTTCGCGGCTGGAGCTGCTCGCTGAGGAGATGCGCGTGCTCTATGTCGGACTGACCCGTCCGCGCGACAAAATGATTCTGGTCGGCACGGTCAGGGATCTGCCGCGCACGGTTTCGGGCTGGGCAGCGATGCAGGGCCGCGAAGAGCTGCTGCTGGCGGATCACCTGCTGGCCCGGGGCCGCAGTTATCTGGACTGGGTGGGACCGGCGCTGATCCGCCACCCTGCCGCCGCTATTCTGCGCAAGCTGGCAGGCAGCGAGGGGCCAGTCTCCACGGTGCTGCATGGCGATGAGTCGAACTGGAGCATTACGGTGACTGGTGCAGCGGAGCTTAGCCCGGGCGCTTTTCTTGCCGGGGATGACGATCAGGACAAGAACGAACAACGGCGGGTGATTTTGGAGGCGCTCCGCAGGGGCAGGGCGGTGTCAACACCTGAGACCCCGGCTGCTGCGCAGATTGCGGAGAGACTGGGCTGGACTTACCGGTATGCGGCAGCATCAAGCATCCCTGCTAAGACCTCGGTCACCGAGCTCAAGGGGTTATTGTCGATGCAGGAGCAGCCGTCGTACGACCAGTTGGAGGAGCGGAAGCTCCCGGGTGGACCGGACGAACGGAACGAGCGCGGGTATAGGGACAGCCTGCATCTCCAGCGGCCGAAATTCATGGAAAAGCGGGGACTTACTCCTGCCGAGCGCGGAACGGCTTACCATACGGTGATGCAGCATATTCCCCTGGATGAGCCGGTAGACCGGTCTGTGCTGGAAGCTACGCTTGCGCGTCTTGTAAGGCTTGCTATCCTTAGCAGGGAACAGGCGGACGCGGTGGTGCTGGAGGAAGTCGAGCAGTTCTGTCGGAGTGAGCTGGGCCACAGACTCCTCCACTCTGCATGGAAGACCAGAGAGCAGCCCTTCAGTTACACGATGCCAGCCGGTGAAGCCTATCGGGGGCTTGACTATCTGGATGAAGCGGCTGCCGGACTTGCGGATGAGCAGGGCGGCGGTGATTTTGCGGAGACGGTCCTAATTCAAGGGGTGATCGACTGCCTGTTCCGGGAAGAGGGGCGGCTGATTCTGCTCGATTACAAAACAGATCATATCCCTCCGCACGGAGACGGGCTTACACAGCTGTCGGACAAATACCGTTTCCAGCTGGAGCTGTACAGCAAGGCGCTGCTGGATATTCTGGGCGAGCCGGTCAGCGAGATATGGCTGTACTTTTTCGACGGCGGACATGCGGTGAGGTTGTGAGCGGCGGGGAAGGGTTGCGGTAGCTGCGGCGGATGTAAGGTGTTGAGCGGGCCTTTAGACTAATACATGGCTGTGGTCTGTTCATTGGAATGATGCGAAATGTTGTACTTATTGCAGCTTGGATGTAGACATTGCTGCGTGTCGGAGCGGATTGCTGCATGAAATGCAAGAATGGCTTCGTACATCGGACTTAAGCAGGTGGAATTCTGCTTTTATTGCAACAATTCCAGTATAAGACAGGTGCTTATCGCAGGAAGGTTGTATTTCGTGCAGCATTACTGGCCAAGATCAATGAAATCAATCAGGGAACAACAGCGGCCGGAAGTCCAAAGTTTCAACGCAGTGACGACCGAGCTTTGAGTTCAAATCTTAAGTGTTTTTTATATATGATTGCCGCAGACAGGCGGGGAAAAGAGGGCGGAAATGCGCATATTGCATACGGGAGACTGGCATCTGGGGCGGACGCTGGAGGGCCGAAGCCGGCAGAAGGAGCAGGAGCAGTTCGTGGATGAGCTGGTGGAGATTGCCGATTCCTCTGGGGCAGATCTGATTCTGATGGCGGGGGATGTCTATGATTCGGTGAATCCTCCAGCTGCAGCTGAGCAGCTGTTCTATGACGCGGCGGCCAGACTGACGGCAGGCGGCCGTCCGCTGGTGGTTATTTCGGGCAATCACGACCAGCCGGAGCGCGTAGCTTCCGTGTCCCCGCTTGTCCGCAGGCAGGGGATTACGCTCATCGGACTGCCGACTTCGGAGCCGGTCACAGTGCATGCGGCCAGAACCGGCGAGGTTGCCAAAATCGCTGCGCTCCCTTACCCCTCCGAAGCCCGGCTGGGCGAGCTGCTCGCCGGGGACAGCGGAGAGGCTGAGCTGCGGCTGGCTTACAGCGCCCGGGTCGGGCGGCTGATGAATCTCCTTGGACGCGAGTTCACCCCGCAGACTGTCAATCTGGCGATGAGCCATATTTATGTGCTGGGCGGCGTGGAGAGTGACTCCGAACGGCCGATCCAGGTCGGCGGTGCGTATACCGTTGATCCTTCGGCACTCTCTTGCGGCGCGCAATATACGGCACTTGGGCATCTTCACCGCGCCCAGCGGGTCAAGGGCGACGGGATGATCCGCTACAGCGGCTCCCCGCTGGCTTACAGCTTCTCTGAAGCAGGTCAGGCCAAGTCGGTGGCCATGATTGATGTCGCACCCGGCGGGGAGCCGGTGTTCGAGGAGATCTATCTCTCCTGCGGGCGGCCGCTGGTCAACTGGAAGTCCACCGGCGGATTGCAGGAGGTCTACGGCTGGCTGGATGAGGGCAGGGACGCCGGGGCGTTCATTGATCTGGAGCTGCGCCTCACCGAGGCTATGTCCATGAATGATATCCAGCGGCTGCGCAAGTCACGGGAAGGCATCGTCCATATCCGGCCAATCTATCCGCAGATGGAGCAGGAGCTGGAAGAGCTGTCCCGCTCCCGCATGCCGGTACAGGAGCTGTTCCGGAGGTTCTATCAGCGCCAGACCGGCGGTGCGGAGCCGGATGACAGCCTGATTGCGCTGTTCCTGGAGCTGGCGGAAGAAGAGCGGCACGAAGCTGCGGAAGGGGAGGAGAATTGATTTGAAGCCGATACTATTGAAATTATCCGGGCTGCAGAGTTACCGGGCGCAGCAGGAGATTGATTTTGCCAGCTTGACCGAGACAGGGCTGTTCGGGATCTTCGGTCCGACGGGCAGCGGCAAATCCAGTCTGCTGGATGCCATTACACTGGCGATGTACGGCAAAGTGGAGCGCGCCGTGAACGGAACCCAGGGGATTATGAACCATTCCGAGGACCAGCTCAGCGTGGCCTTCACCTTCGAGCTGACCTCCTCTTCCGGGGCACGGCGCTATCGTGTGGAACGGAAGTTCAAACGCACCGGGGAGCAGTCGGTCAGCAATACGATCAGCCGGTTCATTGAGGTCAAGGCTGACGGGGATCTTGTGATGGCCGACAAGCTGGCGGAGGTTACGCGCTGTGTCGAAGAGCACATCGGGCTGAAGATGGATGACTTCACCCGGGCTGTTGTGCTGCCGCAGGGCAAATTCGCCGAGTTCCTGTCGCTGCGGGGCGTGGACCGCAGGCAGATGCTCCAGCGTCTGTTCCATCTGGAACAGTACGGCGACGGGCTGGCACTGAAGCTGAGCCGCCGCGTCAAGGAGAACGAGGCAGCGCTGCGCGCTCTGGAAGCCGAGCAGCAGGGGCTGGGCAGCGCGGGCAAGGCAGATGTGGAAGCGGCCGCCATCCGTGTGCAGGAGGCGATCCGTCATGCGGCGGATTGCCGGGGGCGGCTCACGGAGGCTGCGGAGCGCGCAGAGCGCTTCGTCCGCATCCGCGAGCTGCAGGAGGAACGGGCCCGCCGCGAGTCGCAGCGGCAGGCTCTTCTGGCCCAGGAGGAGCAGATCCTCCTCCTGGAGCAGAAGCTCGGCAAGGCGGACGAGGCCGAGCGGAGATTGCCCGCGCTGAAGGCTTGGCGCAGCGCGGAGGAGGCCTGGAAGGCCCGGGCGGCACGCGCCGGGGGCCTTGAGGCCTTGGCCGCCGCTGCCGTGCAGGAGGCGGCGGCTGGGGCGGAAGCGGAAGCAGCGGCCCAGGCCTCGCTGTCCGCAGGCGAGCCGGCCCTTCGCGAGGAGGAGGGCCGGTACCGGCGCGCGCTCGAGCTTGAGGCCGAGCTCGGCGCGCTGCACAGCGAGCGGGCGGCGCTGCAGGCGCGCCGCGAGGAAGCCGCCCGGGGCTTGGCCGCCGGGCGGGAGGGCCTGGCCCGGGAGCGTGAGCTTTTGGCCCGCGGCCAAAAGAAACAGCACGAGCTGCAGCAGAGCCTGCAGCCGCTGGCGGTCCGCTCCCAGGAGCGGCAGTCTCTGCAGGAAGCCATGCAGAGACTGCAGGGGCTGCGTTCTGCCGAGGCCCAGCGGGAATCGGCAGAACGTGAACGGCAGGGCCGCGCGGCGGTGCTCGCAGCGGCGGAGGCGCGGCTGGCCGCCGCCGGGTCCCGGCGGCAGGCGCTGGATGCCGGGCGCGGGGAACTGCTGGCCGCCGCCGCCCTGCACCAGGAAGAGCTGCGGACGGCCGAAGGGGCAGCGGGGGACGCTGCCGGCCGCCTGGAGGAGCACATCAGCGCGCTGGAGGCTGCGCTGAAGGAGCAGGAGGTTCACCGGCTCTCGCAGGCGCTCGCCGGTGAACTCCAGGAAGGGGTTCCCTGCCCGGTATGCGGCAGTGAGCACCACCCCTCCCCTGCGTTTCATCAGCAGGGGGACCCTGAGGAGCTGGACAACCGGCTCCGCCATGTCCGCGTTCAGGCCCGGCAGGCGCTGGAGACGCGCCATCTGCTGCGCAGCCTGCTGGAGCAGGACAGCTCGTGGCTCGCTCAGCTAGGGGGAATTGCGTCCGAAGAGGCGCTGGACCAGTCCGCCGCTGGCGCAGCCGGGGTAGAGCCGGCTGCGGACAAGACGGCAAGCATTTCTTCCCACACCGTAGAAGCACCCAAGCTCTCAAGTAGTCCGGGCTCCAATGCCGAATCTGTTACTCTCAGCAATTCCGAGTCCCACGCCGCTGCAGATTCCTTAAACACTTCGGAGTCTCTTGAGGCTTCCAATCTCTTAACCGGTTCCGGCTCCTATGCAGCACCTGACTCTCTGAATAGTTCGGATTCACACGCCGCACCCGACTCCCAGGCACCCGCGCAGCTCCCGGACGAACAAGCCCTATCTGCGCTGAATGGCCAGTTGTCTGCCTTGAATGAGCAGCTGCCCGCGCTGCGAGGCCGCTCCGCAGAGCTGCGCCGTGCGGCCTCGGACTGGCAGCGTTCTCTACAGGAGCTTGAGCAGACGTATCACAAGGAAGCGGCAGGTGCCGAAGCGGAGAAGACCTGGCTGCAGGGGCTGTCTGCCAAGGCAGAGGAGCTGGCCGCTTCAGCCAGCAAGCTAAGGGAGGAATGGAGCCGTCTCTTTCCGGAGCTTGTCCCGGAGGAAGCGGAAAGAACGTATCAGGAGATGCTTGGCAAGGATGAACGCGCCGAGGAGATTCGCAGCCGGCTGGAGATCAGCGTCAAGTTCCTGGACGAGAAAAGCCTCGCCGTGCAGACGCTGAACGAGCAGCTGGCCGGATTGGACAAGGAGCTGGCGCAGTGGGATGCGCAGCTTGAAGGCAAAGAGGCGCTTGCCCGCGATAAAGAGCAGCGCCTGCGCGAAGGGACCGGCGGCGAGCCTGCCGGAGCGCTGCTGGCAGGATGTGAACGCAGATTGCTGGAGCTGCAGACTGCGCTGGAACGCAGCCGGCAGGAACACCGCCGGGCAGCGGACAAGGCGCAGCAGCAGACCCGTGAAGCTGCGGTTGCCCGCCAGGCGGCAGAATCGGCGCAGGAGCATTATACCGCTGCCGCCGCCCAGTGGGAGGAGAGTCTGCAGTCTTCGCCGTTCACTTCGGCCGCCGAGGTGGAGGCTTCATCGCTGGAGACCGGAGAACGGGCACAGGCCGCCGAACGTGTGAAGTCCTACCGCGAAGAGGAGGCGGAGTGCTTGCTGCAGCTGCGGAGCATTGAAGTGAAGCTGGCTGGAGCGGTGCTCAGCAGTGAAGAATGGCAGGAGAGCCAGGAAACGCTGCTAAGGTGTAAAGAGGACGATGAAGCCTCGCTTCAGGCCCGTGCTCGGGCAGAGCGGGATCTGGAGGATCTGGAGCAGCGCCATATCCGCTGGGTAGAGCTGGAGGACAAGCGGGCCGGACATGCGGCGATGCAGGAGCGTCTATCCAAGCTGCAGACCGTACTGCGCGGAAATGCTTTTGTGGAGTACATTGCAGAGGAGCAGCTGATGCAGGTATGCCAGGCTGCGTCGCAGCGGCTACGGTTCCTGAGCAAGCAGCGTTATGCGCTGGAGGTGGATTCAGGCGGGGGCTTCGTCATCCGGGATGACGGGAACGGCGGCGTAAGGCGTCCGGTGTCCACGTTATCCGGGGGAGAGACCTTCCTGACCTCCCTATCGCTGGCGCTTGCCCTGTCAGCCCAGATTCAGCTGCGCGGACAATATCCGCTGCAATTCTTTTTCCTGGATGAGGGCTTCGGCACCCTGGACCCGGATTTGCTCGACACCGTCATTACTTCACTGGAGAGACTGCATAATGACCAGCTGTCCGTGGGCATCATCAGCCATGTTCCCGAACTTCGGGCCCGCCTGCCGCGCAAGCTGATTGTAGTTCCAGCAGAGCAGGGCGGCGGGGGTTCAACCATTCTTTTGGAAAAAATGTGAAAGACGGGGTTGGTTGTGATAACAATCACAGATACACCTCCAACCCCCTGTTATAATACAGCTAAGCCGACATTATTTGAAACACCTCGGCGGACGTATGACAGGGAATTACTCCTTCTCATACGTCCGCCGCCGAAGCAGCTTATATGAGCTGTGAAGGGTGTTTCTTTTTTTTGTCTTTTTTTGGTTTCAAACACAATTGTACGCGAAAACCGAACACAATCACAATGTCTGCCCGGCCTGTTATAATACAGCCTGCCCTCCCAGTTTCCCTCACAATCCCAGCATAAGCCGCCCCCCAAACAACTGTTTTTGCCGGAATAATAGCCTTCTGCCTTTCGTAATTGCTCAACATCCTGTATGATTAGAGTCATACATTGAAATTTGTCGCGAAGCCGATCAGAGTCATTCAGGCGTGTGCGTCCCGCAGAGCTCGAGCTGAACAGAACGATACTTGATCCTCTTGTGGGTGATCTCCTATGAGTACCGGGTGGCCGGTACACGAATGGGATTATGTTCGTGTCTGTTATCTCAGCCCGTGCTGCGGAAAGTGCCGGATGCAAGCTTCTGCATTACAAATTTTCTGGGAGGAAGCGTGGTATGGAAACTGTATTCAGCAAAATTATCGAAGGTGCAATCCCGTCCAAAAAGGTGTTCGAGAATGAGCGGATTCTGGCGTTCCACGATATTGAGCCTGCCGCCCCTGTGCATGTGCTGATTATCCCGAAGAAATACATCGCTTCCATGAACGAGGTTACGCCTGAGGACCTGCCGCTGATCGGCGAGATTCACGCTGTAGCGCAACAGCTTGCAACAGAGCTGGGAATTGCTGATTCCGGCTACCGGCTGATTAACAATTGCGGCCCGGACAGCGGGATGGCAGTGCCGCATCTGCATTATCATCTGCTGGGCGGAGCTAAGCTTGGTGCCCTGACCGGGAACTCCAATTCTCATGCCTAAGTAAGCAATGCAACTATGTACAGCCTGGCTGAAAAAAGAATAACGCGAAGGTTGACACCTTATTTAGGTTTGACCTATAATGTAAGGTGATGAACCGTGTTGTTATGCTCTTGGACGGTCTGGTCGGAGGGAGGGAAAACTGGTGTCTGAAACGAAAGTTCGCAAAAACGAGACAATTGATGCTGCACTTCGTCGCTTTAAACGTTCCATTGCTAAGGATGGTGTCTTGGCTGAGGTGAAGAAACGCAAGCATTATGAGAAGCCAAGCGTAAAGCGCAAGAAGAAGTCTGAGGCTGCTCGTAAGAGAAAGTTTTAGGAGGATTACCCACGCATGAATCTTAGCGAACGATTGAACGAAGATATGAAGCAAGCGATGAAGAGTAGGGACAAGTTCAGACTCTCCACCATTCGAATGGTTCGTTCTACAATAAAGTATCTTGAAATAGATTTGAAGAGAACATTAGACGACAACGAAGTGCTTGATATCCTTAGTCGTGAGATCAAACAGCGCAAAGATGCCCTCCAAGAATTTGAAGCAGCGGGTCGCGATGAGCTTGCCGCGAGTACTAAGGCAGAAATCGAGATTATCATTAAATATCTTCCCGAGCAGCTTACCGAAGAAGAAATTAAAGTAATTGTACAACAGACCATCCAGGAAACCGGTGCTTCTTCGAAAAGTGAAATGGGTAAGGTGATGAGTGCACTGATGCCTAAGGTCAAAGGTCGCGCCGATGGTAAACTCGTGAACCAGGCGGTTCAGCAATTTCTGCAATAATATAACGCTAGCACCCCTTTCATTAGGGGTGTTTTCTTTTTTTATAATCTTCTCCTTGTGAAAAACTTACATAACTCCTTTCTAATTGCTTTAGTCTGAGTATTTTGAGAAAATCTTAACAAAATATGTAGAATAATGTGATTTCTTATCATTAATGTAATGTTATAAATAAGGGTTTTTTTGTTTGCCCTTAACAATAATTCGGAAACGACTTAGAGAGTTCAACAAAAAATATTGTGCTCTGACATCAGTGTTCCGATATGTGGGGAGTTGGTTGGATATATGAAACAATAGAGGTATTGTGACGAAGGTGAACAAAAAAATATTATTTTTAGGAGGAGTTCATATGAAATTTACCAAAAAGATGATTGTTCGCATTGCTGCTACTGCCTCTTGTTTGTCCCTGCTATCAGCACCAGTCTTTGCAGATGATTCTGCCGTTAAAAATGCAACAGGTTATGGGACGCTAACAGGTGTTTTATCGGCAGCTTATTATGGTTCATATTTCCACACTCTTGTAAGCCACAATAATGATAACGCTTACTTGACAATAAGAGGGACAGTTCAAAACCAGAGCGGCATTACTATAAGCACGAAGGCTCAAGTTAATAGCACAAGAGGGGCGACGACGTTCTTTGACAATTTAGCCCCGATGCCTTCAAATGCCTATGCAGTCTATGGAACGCATGGAGTACAGGGCGGAAACACATATGGAGCATCTGCTGTGTATACTTACACCAACATCACAAACTGAGTAATAAAACACAAAAAAATATGTTTATGGCAGCAGGTAGAGATTGACTCTCTATCTGCTGCTCATCGCTAAAATGGAAAACAAGCAAACTGAATGACGAAATCCTCTTGATTTCGTATCACAAGAAGGGAATGAAAAGTATGAAAAAAATCTGGAGGTATATATACATTACATCAATCTTCGGAATGTTATTATTGGCAACAGCTTGTTCTTCGGACAAGCCAGACCCTATCCATATAAATCCTTCTGATATTGTAGTGAGTAATTCGGGAGACAACTTGCCTCAGAATCCATTTGAGATGGATGAAAAAAATGTGGTTTTAGGAAGTATAAATCATTATGCTGTTAATTTGCAGGCTGATGAAGCTGGGAGAGTATTACCTATCCAGTATAATGGAGGAGAATTGAAAATCGATTATAGCGTTAATGCATCAGGAAAGGCTAGAAATGTGGGCTTCCTTTTATTTATTGACGGACTACCACAGCCTTACAAATTGGATTCTTCAGGGACTGCTTATGAGTATATGCACATTTTTGAACTAGAGGAAAATAAGGCTACTCCATTTACTTTTACGTTCACTCCCATCACTGGGAAAAAGGGAGAACTCCTGCCAATTAAGTTCGTTAGTGTCTACAATCCATCCTTTATACCGGATATGAAGGTAACCGCTTCATATGGGGGTTACCAGACGATTCTGGAAGCCGGAGGTGAAGTGTTTTTCAATAAAGATACGGAACAGTGGGCTGTCCCTCTCAGCTCAAAGCAGGCTGGATTATTGAATGTCAGACAATCCACAGAGCGTGTGACTCAGGAATTGTTAGTGAGTCATGGCAGGTCTGAAAAGATAGCTATTGAAACGTTAGATTCCAAGGTGTTCAGCGAATTGTATGTGGACGGGTTAATACGACATGATAACTTAAAGGTGGAGAACAGTGGCCTTCTTCAAATAACCTTTAAACTGTTTGGTCATCCTGGGGTTTCCTACAGAAATACAATTTACCTTAATCATAAGCCTTTGGAGAGCCAAGATGGGGTCTCCTTTCCAATGGCACTAACTAAGGGGAATCTTGAGGTGCTGAGTGCTGAAATCAATCTGGATCAGCTGGGGGACTTTAGTACTTTTTATGTGGTATCAGTTCCTTTAAACGCTGAGGATTTTTATGATGACGTAATTATTCTGGAAAAGACACCATCCCTGCTGCTTTACAAAGGAGCAGGCATATGAAAGTGAATATCAACCAGATTTCCAAACAATATAAAGGGAGATATGTACTAAAGGATTTTTCAGCACAATTGGAGAATGGAATTTACGGGTTGTTGGGGAATAATGGTGCGGGAAAATCTACACTTATTCAAATTTTAGTCGGTATTCAGAAAAGCGATAAGGGCAAAATCTTAATTGATGGTATAGATGCGAGATGCTTGGGTGTACATTTTTTAAATCATATTGGGTATTTACCTCAATTTCCTGGATTCTACAAAAATTTCACAGTAATTGATTTTCTTAATTATATGTGTGTCCTAAAGGGGATTCCTAAAAATAAAGGTGCAATGCGATCCAGAGAGCTGTTAAGGGTCGTGAATTTGAGCTCGGCCGAGGATAAGAAAATCGGTACACTCTCTGGGGGGATGCTCCAACGGGTCGGCATTGCTCAAGCAATGCTTAATGATCCCGCTATTTTGATTCTTGACGAACCAACTGCAGGTCTAGATCCGCAGGAACGTATCCGCTTTCGTAACCTGATTACCAAGTTTTCTGAGAACAGAATCGTTTTGCTTGCCACACATATCGTCTCAGATATCGAATTTATTGCTAACCAGGTCATCTTGCTAAAGAACGGGAGGTTGCTTAAGCAGGACACACCTCAAGCATTGATTGATGGGTTGGCAGGGAAGGTCTGGACAGTATCAGCAACGGATCACATTTTAGACAGGCAACTTCATCAACTCAGAATAAGTAATATGCTGCGGATGGGAGAAAAGATTCAACTTCGTGTCATTGATGACGCGAAGCCTGATGAGAGTGCAGTAAATGTGCAGGGCAATCTTGAAGATGTATTCCTATATTATTTTGGAGAAAGTGCCCAATGGTAAAGTTGATTTCTTATGAATGGCAAAAGCACTTTCGTAAAGGGACCATCATCATAGCGATATTGCTTTTCTCAATTATGAATATTGGGAAAATATACAGTATCTATGAAAGGGAAGCTCTGCTTTCCAATCCGGGTTGGAAGGAACTTTATGCTGAGCAATATCATACGTTTGGCGGGAGAATCACAAATGCGAAAATAAAACAGCTCATGACGATATTTCAACCAATGGAAAATCAGACTGCAGAACATACACTGAGTTTCACTTACCGTCCTGAAGGTACTTGGTTAAGCAATGTGTATGAGGACTGGAATTTTTTTCGCTACTGCTTTGTTTATCCAATGAAATACAACTACGATTATAAAGCTTACGCTTCTAATGTGGTAATTAAAGCAAAGGAGAATTCAACTTTTTTTAAATCTTTCGGCAATTTATACGAGTCTAGAAAAAATGAAGCGATTGCAAGAATATTTCATGGGAGAGATATTACCAGTTTTTCAGACAAAGAAATGTATAGATGTTATGTTCAATATGAATTTTCATCGCTTCTGGTTCTACTGCTGTGTATGTATGGGCTTATTGGTGTTTTTTTATCAGAGAAGGAAACAGAGATGGACTCGTTGCTAATGACGACTAAGACAGGAGGCTTCAAAATCCTTTACGCCAAGCTGTGGGCATCAGGATTATTTATATGTTTGGTTTCAATGTGGTTTTGGTTCCTTGATTACACGACATTTTATTTAATATATGGATCAAAGGGTGGTTCTTCGTCTCCGCTGTATGCTTTAGAGGATTTTGTCCATACGCCGCTAAACATAAGTCTTGGCCAATATGCACTTTTATACTCATTTTTAAAAACAATGGGAGTGATTGTAGCAGGCTTGTCGTTTTTATTCATTTCTAACTTATTCCGAAATGCTCTGATTCCCTTTCTCTCAGGACTTGCATTGATAAATGTCTGCACCTATATGCAAGAGGCTTTTGCAGGCCCAGGACATATGCTATTGAAACTTCTCAACCCATTGGTACTGGTGGTCAACCGAGATCTTTTTCGAAAAGCAGAATTTATTGCCTTGCTGGGCTATCCAATACCTAGCTATATCGCTGCTGGTGTATTGACAGTGTCTTGGGGGCTTGTATTTCTATACGGCATCAAATTAAGTGTAAAAAAGAATGCAATGCTGAAGGGGAGCCGGAAACGTGTCAACTTCGTTATATGAATTAAAGAAAATATTTCTTTTGCAGAAAGGTTTACATTTTATTCTGCTGTTACTTTTCTTGAAAGCACTCCTACTGTTTTTGATGGATAAACCAGTGAACGCTGATATCGAGATGAATTACCCGCACTATTTTTCGTATCTTAAGGAGGTTCAAGGATCGTATTCAGAAATTGCCGAACAATTCATTTTGGAAGAGTCCGAAAGGATAGCTAATGCGAAAACATTGCAGCAGAAGATGACTGAAGATTATTACGACGGTGTCATTGAAGAAGCGGAATTTCTTGCAGGAACCTTACCTCTTGAACGGGTGCTGCAAAACGAAAGGGGATACGAACTGATTTATGACCAATATACATACATACGTGAACATCCGGCAGACAGGTATTTTCTATATAGAAATGGCTGGGATGGCTTACTATCCAATGATACCTTGGATTTGCTCTGGGTATTGTTGGTGGTGCTGCTGGTAGCGCCTGTGTATTGTTATGAGTACGAAAACAAGATGGATATGCTGCTTCTGACAGTGCGAAAAGGGACCTTCCAACAGAGTGTATGCAAGATTTGTATGGCGTTATTGTCGGTTGCGTTGCTGAGTCTGTTGATGTCATATATGGAGTTTGTTTTTTTTCAATTGAAATATGGACTGGAACACGGGAATTATCCACTGCAGAGCTTGTCCTATTTTGCTGAATCCAAAAAAAAATGCACATTGTTTGAAGCTTTTCTGTGGGTGACATCAGGCAAGGTGTTTGGCAGTTTATATTTGGCTTTGTTAATCCTGTTTGTCTCCGTGTGTATGAAACGTTACGCGTTTACTCTTTTTACCTGCACAGGAATCCTTCTAATCCCCTATTATGGACTTCCATTAGAATCTAGCAAATATAACATACCAACTCCACTTGGCTTTCTAGTGTCAACTGGTTATCTTCGTGGGGATGAGTACAGACGTGACCCGTTTAATGATCAACTCACTGCAGTGTTCCGGGAAGTGTCTCTAACAACATTGGGTATCGTTCTAGGGATTAGCTTACTTCTCATCTTTATTATGTTGTTAATGATTGTAATCCTGCGCAGTAATGCATGGAGCATTAAGACAGGGCGATTTCGAGGGAGATTGTTCAGTATTCCATTGTTAATATGGTTATCAGTCACTTTATTATCCGGTTGTACTTCTTCCGACTATTCGGAGCAGAGTACTACATATAACTTTTCTACCAGGAGTTCATGTGAGAATAATAATTACCGATTTTACTTGGACGAAACTGATTTGAATAACATTCACACTGTATTTGAGGACAAACGTACAGGCAAGAAGAATGAGTTTATGCGCAACGCTACATCAGCTTTGACCAGAGTGCAGAATTCATTATTTTGCACAGGCAGCTATGTGTATTACATGAAATATGATTCGGAAAAAAAAAGGAGGTTTGAAGAGCAGAAATGGTTTTCTATTGTCCAAGTGGACATGGATAACTTTAATGAAAAAGTTATTTTCGAAAAAAACCTAAATTCGGAAGAACGGTTCTTTATAGATGCAAAGAAGATGGGGAATTATGAATCAGCTTTCTTTTTCTCTATACAGGCGTTTTTCTTGGATGATAAAAATATTTATTTTATTGGACCTGAAGAAATTAGAAGCATCAATCGATCAACCGGAACCATGAAGGTTGTTTTGCGCATTTCGCCTATCAGCAGCTTAGCATTTGACGGCCGTACCGTCTATTATGTCAACAATTCATATGTCATCAAATATGATGCCGTAACACAAACTAAAACAACAATTCCGGACATAGTAACAAGGGACTTTTTACTGGAAGATAATAAATTGATTTTTGTGAATCGTAAAGATGGTTACAGGCTCTACATGTACGACCTCAAAGAATATATTATCCGAAAACTTATCGATGAACCTGTAATGAGTTTCAGATTTAAGGAACAAACAATCTATTATATAAATAAGATGAACTTGAAGGAATATGGATTTAAGTTATAAGCGAAGATAATCGATTTCCATCAGTTGCATTAAGATAAATTACAAAAAAATTACTAAAATGTAATTGAAAAATATAATTATAAAAGCTATAATTAATTAGTATTATTTATAAATATTGATAAATATTAGTGTTTTTGGAATCGCTTCAAAAAGTCCGGAAAGTGGATAAGGGGGAGAGGGTATTGTGGAAAAGAAAGCAACGAGATGTGTTCTATGAGCAGCTCTGCGAACAGAACATCAAGAGTATCTACAAATATTGCACCCGATTAACTAAAGGACATTCACAACTCACCGATATCGCCGAAGAGTGTGCCCAAAAAACTTTTCTTGAGGCCGGCAAGCAGCTTATCAAGCTCCAAAGTCATCCCAATGTAAAAGGTTGGCTGTATGTTACAGCAAAAAATCTCGTGCTTAATAGTTATCGGGGGATGTATCTCAAGCGAAAATATGAAATTGTGTTTGATGATAAATTAAAACTTGTAAGTGATAACGATGAACTGGCTGCCTGTTTGGAAGAAGTATATGACATCAAAGAGTTAAGTCAGCAGGTATTAAGTACTCTTAACAAGAAGGAATACGCGCTTTATCATGATTATTTTAGAAATCGTTTATCCATAGCGGATTTGTCTGAGAAGTATTGTATTTCCAATAGTGCAGTGACTACAAGAATTTATAGAATCAAGAGCAAGCTTAAAGACAAGATTAAAGAATGCTGTGAGATAATTTGATAACAATCCGTATATATTTTGTCAGAAAAATATATATAAATCATGAATTCATGTGATCTTATATCTTTTATGTAATATACATATAGAACCTAAAAATTTAATCATAATGGTAAAGGAGGAAAAAGGTTGAATAAAAAAAGTGTGATTCCATTTATTGCGGGATTTGTTGTTTTGATGGGGGTTTCTGGATCTGCTCTGGCTACAACAAGTTTAAATGACAGTTCTGTTTCCGGAGGGTGGAGTGAAAAGGAGGGCAACTTTTCAACAAGTAGCTCCAGAGTGTCGCCAGCTGCAGAAGTGGTTAGGGTGCATAATGGCTGGAAGGAGTCCAACAAGTGGGGATTCGAACGGGCTGCATGCACTACTTGGTGGAAAGACACTTATCATTATTCCCGGGCAAGAATGGAAGGGCCTTTTTCAACGGATTTGACTGACAGCGGCAGACAATGGGGATATGTGGATACTTCAGCTGTATCTCCTTACGCAGATGCTATTTGGGCGGCAAAAACCTATTATGGAAAAGACTGACAAGCAATAATAAAGTATAATAATTTGAGAACAGAGAGATTGCTCTTTTATTTTTTGCAATCTCTCTATTTAGTAAAGAAGGTAATAAGATATGGAGAAATACCGGTTGTGCAATATAAATACTCTATTAATTGCTGCTTTATTTATTTTATTAAGCTTGATTGTTGTCGTCTTCAATTACTATCAAGTCCAACATAATGAATTGAATCAATTATCAAGAGGCTTGTATACTAAAAATAGTATATTTTTCACCATAAAAGAAAAGGCTGCTGAAATTAACTGGAGTGAGATTGAGACCTCAGATGATTATACAATATTTTCCGAACTTGGATCCGTTGAAAAAAATGGAAGTTGGCAAGAGGTTCGCGCAATTTATTTTAATAAAAGTACTTATGATCCACCACTTGCAGAGGGTAGGTTCTTTAATGATGCAGATTTTTATAATAATGACAATCTGGCGGTAATTGGTAAGAATATTGATGGAACCGATCTATTGGAAAAAGCGGATGAGCTTTATTATACTTTTGCAGGGAGAAGTTACAAGGTCATTGGGATCATGGGCGCTTCCTATTCATCAAAGCTAGATAATACGGTATTGGTGAATCTTGACTCTTTGCAATCGGATTCTTTCATGGACTCAACCGTATATGTGATGAATATAGCTCATAGTCCAATCACCTCTGATCTGAAGCTCCCCCTTCTTCAGAATGATTTGCCTATTCATGTGTTCGACAGGGGAGATAGCGGCACTGTAAGGGCAATGGATATTGGAACGCAGCAATTAATGGTTACTTTTATCTTCATTATTTTGTTATTTAGTACCAGTGTTATTTCTGCTTTTTTTTGGATGAATAGGAAAAAAAGTGAGATTTTAGTTCTTTGGCAATGTGGAATTTCACTTAAAACTATCGGAAGACGAATTCTGAGCACCTATATGGCTATAGCACTTGTTTGTTACATCTTTGTTGGGACAGGTAGTGTGTTGTTCTTCAAACTTTCTCTGACCTTCAATCGGTATTCATTATTCATATTCATACAAGGGTTAGAGATAGGATTGTTAGCTGTTTTGATATCATCTGCATTAGTGGTGTGGATATTTTACGTCCAAGTGGCCAAGCGGATAACGCTGAAAGGAAAAACATATCGATGAGAATAATCTTAAGTGAAGTTAAGGAGAGTCTATTTCGAAAAAAAGCAGTAACAGCTCTTCTCCTTATACAACTTCTCATATTTTATTGTGTAGTTTCACTCCTTTTTGTACAGTCTTCGACACTTCATGAACAATCATCAGAGGTCAGCTCCCTGTCAGAGATGAATGACTATCAGCTCTCGGATACTCTTCTTGAAGATGAGGCTATGAAGGACTATACCAACCGGCCTGAGTTTCTAGTGAATGCTATCACACTGTATCGGAACTTAAATGAACATTTTGAGGATCAATATATTTATTTATTTAATCAGTCCATAGCCATATTGCCGGAGGAAGTTGAGTGGGAACCGAAGTTTATGTATGCATATGAAGAGGGTAGGTCAAGCAAACCGTTCTCAATGTTTGGCAATGGTCCTTTTTATGCCTCCAAAGCGGTTCAAATGAACTCACATGCTTTTAAGAAATACAATATAGAAGTGGACATTGGGCAGCCATTCGAGCAGGAAGACTTCAACAATACCGATAACCATACCATTCCAGTCCTACTCGGTGCCGATTATAAGTCAAAATACAAAATTGGCGGCTTATTGAAGGCAAATTATCTGATGAAGGATTTTGAATTAGTTGTCAAAGGATTTCTTCCCTCAAACACAATGGTATTTAATTCTCAATTCCCGGAAATGTTTTTGGACCGATATATTGTGATGCCGGCCCAAACATTTCCAGCTCCCACTACTCCAGATGATTTTTCGTTTCAAAAGAAACATTATATGCAAATTGTCAATGGCCATATTTTTACTATGGATGATGAATATACAATAGTAAATAAGCTTGAAGAAGTGAAGCAGTTATCTGATTTTCATGAAACGGAAGTATTGGGAACACATAAGCTTCCGTTGAAATTTTTGCTTGCCACATATCAGATAAGCACAAAATGGTTATCAATAGTAGCCAGTGTCCTTTATGTGATATGCGCTGTTAGTATCACATTACTGATACTGGAGAAAATGCGTCAACAACTAAAAAATATGATGATTCACTTGATCTGCGGAGCCACAATAAATCAATTGATCTTTTTTTATTTAACTGAACTTATCATTGTTGTTGTGTTACCGGGTTTTATAGTGATGTTGGCCTATAAGCTCTTAATAGACAATTCAATGCTTTTATTAATACTAGTAATCACGGGTTCAATGCTGACTCTCACGCTTATATCAGCCCTTCCGATTATTTGGTGGTTTAAACATATTGATTTCAATAAATATATAAAACGGATGGAGTGAAGAATGTGCTTAAAGTTTCTCATCTGCAGAAATCCTTCCTAAGCGGTTCCCATAGAAATGATGTGCTTAAAGATGTGAACTTGGAAATCCATGATGGCGAGATGGTCGCTATTATGGGGAGAAGCGGGTCTGGCAAAAGCACACTTCTGAATATATTGGCCGGGCTGGAGCAAGCAGATTGTGGAAATTACTATTTTGGCAGTACCGATGTACTGGCATTGAATGTTGTCCACGCTGCAAATTTTAGAAAACATAATATCGGTTACATCATTCAAAATTCAGTTCTTATCCATGGTAAAAATGTCTTTAATAATATAGCTTTACCGTTAAAGTATAGCAAACACTCTAAATCTCAAATTAAGCAAAAGGTTTCATTTGTGCTTGCTGCTCTTCATATTAGCAATATAGGGTATAGTCCGGTGGAAGTATTGTCGGGAGGTGAGACACAACGGGTTGCCATAGCAAGAGCTATTGTCCAGGAACCCAAAGTAATCATTGCTGATGAGCCAACTGGGTCTGTGGATGAAGAAACCGAAGATGACATTCTAAAACTGTTTAGAATGTTAAACGAACAAGGAAAAACAATCATTATCGTAACACATAATCAGAAAGTTGCTGACATCTGTGATAGGACTTTCTATATGAAAAACGGAAGCTGTAATCTAATCACTTAATTCTTATGGAATACAGGCCAAATTAGACAATTTGTGCAATACTAAAAGACAAGACGTAAGCCGTAGCTTATGTGTTGTCTTTTTGGTTTATCTGTTAAGATAGCGGATATTGAGGAGTAGCGTTGCACTGCATAGTCCCATTGAAGCGTAATTCTAGAATCTAGGCACAATGGGTTATATGCAAATTTAAACTTTGGGAGAAAGGAGGGATTATATTTTGCGCATATTTCGAAAACTCACCACATGGGCTATTTATTCCATCTTTTTGCTATTCATATTACTATTGGACGCCAAAGCTTTTACTGAGGCATCATCTTCGTCAGCCGCAGTCAAACATGGACCCGTATTCATCATTCCAGTGGATCAGGAGATCGAGCGGGGTCTGCAGAGCTTTCTGGAACGGGGCTTCCAGGAGGCGGCCAATTACGGCGCGGTTCTGATTGTTCTGGAGATCGATACACCTGGAGGACGGGTGGATTCCGCCGAAAGCATCGGTACCCTGGTCAGAGACAGTAAGATCCCGGTGGTAGCCTATATCAAAGGCAACGCAGCTTCCGCAGGCAGTTATATCGCGCTGAACGCCGGGGCTATTATCATGAAGCCGGGCGGCATGATCGGGGCCGCTTCGCTGGTGGACATGAACGGGAAGACCGTGGAAGACGCCAAGATGGTATCGTACTGGAAATCCAAAATGATCGGAGCCGCCTCGCTGAACGGGCGTGATCCTGAAGTGGCTGCCGGCATGATGGATGTTCATCTGGTAGTTAACCGCCCGGAGCTGGGTGTGAACAAGCAGGCGGGGGAGATTATCGCTCTGAGCAGCAACGAAGCGCTTCAGGCCGGTTACGCTGACCGGATTGCAGAAACGGAGCAGGAGGCGATTACCTGGCTGGGATACTCGACAGACGACATTTTTCGCATTGAGCATACCGGTGCGGAGAAAATGTCGCAATTTCTGACCCATCCGGTGGTCATGACCATTCTGCTCTTCGTGGGTATCGCCGGTGTGTTCATCGAGCTGCTGGTGCCTGGCTTTGGGGTGCCCGGAATTGTCGGTACGCTGGCGTTCGCCCTCTACTTCTTCGGCAACTATGTGGCCGGCTTCGCCGGGGCGGAGACGCTGCTGCTGTTCATTCTGGGGTTGGTGATGCTCATTCTGGAGCTGTTTGTGCCGAGCTTCGGTATTTTGGGGATACTCGGGTCCATCAGTCTGGTGGCGGGTGTTGTAAGGGCTGCTTACAGCTTTACGCATGCGCTGTTCAGCCTGGGCATTGCTTTTTCCGCAGCAGCGGTGGTCATCGTGATTGTTGCCGTGGTCTTCAAGGAGCGCGGAATCTGGAACCGGTTCATCCTTCAGGATAGTCTTACCAGAGAAAAGGGCTTTGTGCCTGTCCCGGAGAAGCTGCGTCTGATCGGTGCCTCCGGCATGAGCGTAACCCCGCTGCGTCCCGCAGGAACCGCCACGATTGGCGGCGAGCGGATAGATGTGGTGACTGAAGGCGGGTTCATCGAGGCGCAGACGGCCGTGTCCGTGGTGAAGGTTGAGGGCGGCCGTGTGGTAGTGAAGGAAGCTGCGAAATAAATTTTGTCTATCAAAATATCGGAGGTAGGTAAGCGTATGTTAGAAGCATCTATGATTACTTTTTTGCTGATCGCGGTAGCTGTGATTGTTGTTCTAAGCGTCTTCTTCAGCTTCTTCCCGGTCATGCTGTGGGTGTCTGCCTGGGCCTCCGGGGTCAAAATCAGCATTATCACGCTGGTAGCGATGCGTCTGCGCCGGGTAACACCGAGCCGGATTGTCAATCCGCTGATTAAGGCGACCAAGGCCGGGCTGGGGCTGAATATCAATCAGCTGGAGAGCCATTATCTGGCCGGAGGGAATGTAGACCGGGTAGTGAACGCGCTGATTGCCGCCCAGAGAGCGGATATTCCGCTGGAATTCACACGTGCCGCCGCCATTGATCTGGCCGGACGCGATGTGCTGCTGGCAGTTCAGATGAGTGTTAACCCGCGTGTCATTGAGACGCCGATTGTTGCGGCTGTGGCCAAGAACGGGATTGAAGTCAAGGTCAAAGCACGGGTGACGGTGCGGGCCAATATCGACCGGTTGGTCGGCGGTGCGGGCGAAGAGACGATTATTGCCCGCGTCGGCGAGGGGATTGTAACCACAGTCGGCTCCAGTAATTCGCATAAAGATGTGCTTGAGAATCCGGATTCTATCTCCCGCACCGTTTTATCCAAGGGTCTCGACTCAGGGACGGCCTTTGAAATTCTGTCCATAGATATTGCAGATGTGGATGTAGGCAAGAACATTGGTGCGTACCTTCAGACTGAGCAGGCAGAAGCGGATAAGCGCATCGCCCAGGCGAAGGCTGAAGAACGCCGGGCGATGGCGGTTGCCCATGAGCAGGAAATGAAGGCCCGCGTGGTTGAGATGAAGGCGCTGGTCGTTGAATCCGAATCCCAGGTTCCGCTGGCGATGGCCGAAGCGCTGCGCTCCGGCAAGCTTGGTGTGATGGATTATATGAATCTTAAAAACATCGAGGCGGACACGCAGATGCGAGGCTCCCTTGGCAAACTAAACGATGGGGACGACAGCAGCCGTCCGCCCCATAAATAAAGGGAGGTGAGCCTCCATGAGCGGCGTAGTCTATTTCCTGGTGCTTGCGGGCTTTGCGATCATTACCCGTCTGAACAAAAAGAGAGACAAAGACAAGTCAGTTCCGCGCGGGGGGATGCCTACCTTTGGCGGCGGCGGGGATACCGGCAATATGCTGCCCCGCCGCCGGAAGGCCGGACGCGCGGAACAGCCGGGCAGCGGCTTCCCGGCGCCTGCCGGGACAAGGGCGGGCCCGGACCGGCCTGCTCCGCAGCCAGATATGCAGGAGGCCCCTTCTCCGCCAGCATGGGCTGAGGCTGAGCAGCTATCTTCCGATGACGAGACAGGCGAAGGCGTATCACTGGAGCAGGCCGATGACTTGGACAGCGTAGAGGCCCGCACAGAACGTATGGAGCGGGAGCTGGAGAAGCTGCAGGCTGCCTTCGACGGAATGGCGGCTGCGGTCCCGTCTGCGGGCTCCGAAGCAGGCGGGGAGGACGGAGATGCAGCATCATCGGCATATGCTGTCCATCCGCTCACAGGCGACCGTGACGCGCTGCGCAGCGGCCTGATGTGGGCGGAGATACTGGGTCCGCCCCGTGCCCGCCAGCCGCATTCCACGCGGCGCTAAGACTATGCCTGAGCTTATCAATCAACATGTTATGCTGCACATAAGCCTGGATCAATTCCTTAACAGGATGGGATTCAGGCTTTTTTCTGTTTTTGGCCGGACGATACGTGTGAGTTCTTCTCATAAACAGACGCTCCACCGCATAAGGTGTACAGAAGGCAGGAAGGGGGAGCGTCTACTTATGACCCGTATCGGCCGCAGGCTGCGGGGATGGACAAACGGGGTACTGGATCTTCCGCAGGATGTGCTGCAGGAGATGCCCCGGATCACCCTGATCGGCAATAAGGAGCTGTATATTGAGAACCACCGCGGCTTGCTGCATTTCTCTTCGGAGCAGCTGAGGCTGGCATTAACCCAAGGCGTTCTGGAGATTTCCGGCGAGGGGCTGGTCATCCGCAATATTCTGGGCCAGGAGCTTGCCGTCATTGGAACTATCGGTGAAATCAGATATAAGGAAAGTGGGGAGAATCCATGAAAGAGCCGCCTCTGTCATCACTGCGGGGGTTCGTTACACTGCATGTGAGCGGACCGCAGGTGGAGAAATTCATTAATGCTGTAACTGGAGCGGGCATCATCATCTGGGATGTGAGGCCTGCCGGGGACGGCGCTTCTTTGAATCTGCTGCTGGATGACTTTTTCCGGCTTCGCCCGCTCCTCAAAAAGACAGGCTGCCGCATGCATGTTACAGCCAGGAACGGACTTCCGTTCAGCATCGCACGCTTGTGGAGACGGAAGTTTTTTGCCGCAGGAATGCTCATCTTCGGTGTGGGTCTGCTGCTGCTCTCCTCGATGATCTGGAGCGTCAAGGTTGAAGGGAATACGCGCATTCCGACCGAAGACATCCTCGAAGCCGCACGCCAGGAAGGGGTATACCCGTTTCAGTGGATTTGGCGCATGCAGGAGTCGGACGAGCTGTCCCGGGGGCTGACCAGTCTGGTTCCGGGCTTGACATGGGCCGGGTTCCACCGGACCGGGACGAGCATTACCATTCAGGTCGTCGAAGCCGACCGCCCGGAGAATAAACCGCTGCTCAGCCAGCGCCATCTCATCAGCCGCACGGATGCGGTCGTGACCGAAATCTATGCGGAGCAGGGCAGACCGGTGGTCAGCCGGAATTCGTGGGTCAAAAAAGGGGACATCCTCATCTCGGGAGCGCTGGGTGACGAGGAGAATACAGAGTTCGTAGTTGCCAAAGGCGAGGTTAAAGGCCTGGTGTGGCATGAATATAATCTGGAGGTGCCGCTCAAAAGGACGGGCAGCGCTTATACAGGAGAACGCAAGGACCGCACTTATCTCGTTCTCGGCAAGTGGGCGATTCAGCTGTGGGGCTACGGGGACTCCGGGTTTGCGAAATCACGTACGCTTACAGAGCCCGATATGCTGTCGTGGCGCACCTTGCAGCTGCCGCTGGGCCTGATGACCGAGAAGGAGCTGGAGATCAAGGCAACCGCTGAAGCGCTTACTCCGGAGGCTGCCCGGGCGGAAGGATTGACGCGGGCTAAGAGCGATATTTTGGCGCGTTACGGTGCTGATAGCGTCATCAAAAGTCAAAAAATTTTGCATGAGAAGAAAGAGAATGGTAAAGTTTATATGAAAGTGCTGTTTGAGGTGGAAGAGAGAATCGCGGAAGAACTTCCGATAGTAAACAATTGAGGAGAATGAGGCTACTTGTCAGAACAGACTGCAAGCATTCAAATATCTTTGCACAATGCGGGAGAAGCGCAATCCCTGTTCGGCCCGCAGGACAGTTTCCTGAAAATCATCGAGAAAGAAATTCCGGCAGTCATTAACTCGCGCGAGGCCGAAATTACGATTCGCGGTACGGAGCGGGAAGTGGACATGCTGGGCCAGCTCTTCAACGTGCTGTTGTCACTCGTACGCGGGGGTTACCTATTGAGCGAACGCGATGTGCAGTACGCCGTGGAGCTGGCGAAGGATTTTCGGGCCGACCAGCTGCTTGACCTGTTCAAGGGCGAAATTACGACGACTTTCCGCGGCAAGCCGATCCGTGTCAAAACGATTGGCCAGAAGCATTATGTGAGCACCATCAAAAAACGTGATATCGTCTTCGGCATCGGCCCGGCGGGCACAGGCAAGACTTATCTGGCTGTGGTCCTGGCGGTGACGGCGCTGAAGGAAGGCTCGGTTAAGCGGATCGTGCTTACACGCCCGGCTGTTGAGGCTGGAGAGAACCTGGGCTTCCTACCGGGAGATTTGCAAGAGAAGGTAGATCCGTATCTGCGGCCGCTCTACGACGCCTTGTACGACGTTATGGGGCCTGATCAGGTGGCGAAGGCGCTGGAGCGCGGTCTGATCGAGATTGCACCGCTTGCCTATATGCGCGGACGTACGCTGGAGGATGCTTTTATCATCCTTGATGAAGCGCAGAATACCACACCCGAACAAATGAAAATGTTCCTCACCCGTCTGGGCTTCGGCTCCAAGATGGTCATCACGGGCGATGTGACCCAGATCGATTTGCCGCGCGGCAAGAAGTCAGGGCTGATCGAAGCCAAAACGATTCTTTCCGGTATCGAGGAGCTTGGCTTTGTCTACTTCGCTGAGCAGGACGTTGTCCGCCATTCCCTTGTCCAGAAAATTATCGTTGCCTATGACCGCTCTGCCGAAAACCTCCAATAAAAAAGGGGATTGTCTTCATGGCCTCAAAGCAACCATCGAAATTAAGCGGATTTGTATATAGCACCAGCGGATGGAAGTATAGCGCGGTCTCGCGCTATGCTCTTTTCCTGTTACTCGCGGTTGTTTTCTACCTCAGCCTGTCCTCTGATCTGCTGCCCAAAAGGTATGATATCAAAGAGGGAACCCGCAGTGCCAAGGAAATCACAGCCCCCAAGCAAATCCCGGACACCAACGCTAAGCTGAAGGCCCAGGAGACCGCAGCAGAGAATGTGACCAACCGTTATGCAATTATCCCAATGCGGACTGAGAATCTTGTAACCATGCTGCTCGATAGAATAGACCGGTTGAATCAGGATGATACGATCTCACAAAGCGAAAAGACGGAGATCTACCGTGAAGTAATTCCAGAGCGTGCAAATGATTTTATTCTTAATTTTGTGGCCGCCAGCCAAAAGGCCGGGACGTATTCTGAGCATCTGCTAAATGAAATGCAGTCCGTCATCAAGGATCAGGCCTACGTCGTCCCGGAAGAGACCTACATCAAGATCCCGCGCCTGACCTCCCAGGATATCATTGAAATGAAGCCGGTGGCCCGGGATATTGTCATCAAGCTGATGAATGACCAGATTACCGACGCCCAGGCCGCGCGCGCCAAAGTGGCCGAGCAGGTCAGCGTCAGTTCTCTGGGTCAGCGTACCGCCCGTGAGGTGGTGCAGGAGCTGGTGCGTCTGGTCATTACGGCCAACAAATTCTATGACGAGGATGCGACCAAGGAAGCGAAGGTGCAGGCCCGTCAGAATACGCCGGATGTATTCATTGAGCAGGGGGATGTGCTGGTCGCCAAGAATCAGGAGATTACTCCTGAGCTGTATAAGCTGCTGGATGAGAACGGCCTGCTCAGCAAAGAGATTAACTACTGGCCGCAGCTCGGCCTGCTGCTGCTCTCTGCGCTGCTGTCCTTTGGCCTGATGACCTTCATCCGCTATAATGGCGGAGCCTCAGGCTTCAAATACAATAACTCTCAGCTGTTAATGCTGGTGCTGGTCTTTATCATTACCATCGTTATGATGAAGCTGACGGCCTTCCTGCAGACAGATGTGCGGACTTATATAGGCTACCTGGCACCTGTGGCCCTCGGCGCGATGCTGATCTCCATGCTGCTGGACATGACCTTAGCCTATTTCTGTTCCATTCTGTTCAGTGTCCTGGCCAGCATATTGTTGAATGTCCAGCAGAATACTATATTTGATTTCACCTTCGGATTTTTTGCCTTAATCGTGAGTTATGTTGCCATCTTCTCAACGCACCGTGCCGGACAGCGCTCAACACTGCTGAAGGGCGGAATTATGGTGTCCCTGCTCGGCTGCCTGACAGTAGCCATATTGACCATGCTGAGCGGAGGCGTATGGAACGAGACGAATACGTTATATGCCCTGGGCTTCTCTTTCGCCGGGGGGCTGCTTACTGCAGTGCTGGTCATTGGCCTGATGCCGTTCTTCGAGGTAACGTTTGGCATTCTGTCGGCACTGAAGCTCGTAGAGCTGTCTAACCCGAACCACCCGCTGCTGCGTAAGCTGCTCATAGAGACGCCGGGAACCTATCACCATAGCGTGATGGTAGGCAATCTGTCCGAGGCTGCGGCTGAAGCGATTGGTGCGGACGGCCTGCTGTGCCGGGTCGGCTCGTATTATCATGACATCGGCAAGACGAAGCGGCCGTTTTATTTCATTGAGAACCAGAACAATATGGAAAATCCGCATGATTCGATTGAGCCGAAGCTGAGCAAATCGATCATTGTGGCCCACGCCCGGGACGGGGTGGAGATGCAGAAGGAATACAAGCTGCCGAAGCCGATCCGCGATATTGCGGAGCAGCATCATGGCACGACGTTCCTGCATTATTTTTATCATAAGGCATTGAAGCTTGCAGAGGAAAAAGGGGTGGAGCCGGACTTCACGGAGGAGGATTTCCGTTATCCCGGCCCGAAGGCGCAGTCGAAGGAATCTGCAGTCGTCGGGATCGCCGACAGTGTGGAGGCCGCCGTCCGTTCGCTCCGCAAGCCAACCGTGGTGCAGGTGGAGACCATGATTGAGAAAATTATCAAAAGCCGGCTGGATGACCATCAGTTCGATGAATGCGATCTGACCATCAAGGAGCTGGATATTATTTCGCGGACACTGAAAGAGACTGTAATGGGCATTTTCCATTCCCGGATTGAATACCCCGAGGATGTGCGCAAGCCCAAAAAAGAGGAAGGGGCCATCAAAAATGAGTCTGAGCGTCGTTTGGAACAATGAACAGGATGAACATGAAATTAACGGCGATCTGATCGAACTGCTGGAGCGGATTCTGCAGACAGCAGGGGAAGCGGAAGGGATTGACACGGGGGAAGTGGATCTGACCTTCGTCAATAACGAACGCATTCATGAGCTGAATTTGGAGTACCGCGGCATTGACCGCCCGACAGATGTGCTCTCCTTCGCAATGAATGAAGCCGGAGAAGACGAGCTGGAGATTATATATGACTTAGCGGATGAAGACGAAGAGCTGGAAGAAGTGCCGAATGTGCTTGGGGATATCATCATTTCGGTCACCCGTGCACAGGAGCAGGCTGTGGAATACGGTCATTCGCTGGAGCGGGAGCTGGGCTTCCTGTTTGTCCACGGGTTCCTGCATTTGCTGGGCTATGATCATCAGGAGCCGGAGGCTGAGGCCGAAATGATGTCCAAGCAGGAGAAGGTTCTGGCTCAGGTCGGGTTGATACGCTAATGGTCAAGAATACGGCGGTGGGCCACAAAAAATTCTGGCATTCCTTTCGCTTCGCAGCGCACGGCATTGCAGCAGCATTCAAATCGGAGTTGAACATGAAGGTGCACAGCGGCCTTGCTGTTCTGGTGGTGGCCGCCGCCGCTGTGTTCAGGCTTCCTCTGTCAAGCTGGATGCTGCTGCTGCTCGCCATTACGCTGGTGCTGACAGCCGAGCTGCTGAACACGGCGATTGAAGCGACGATTGATCTGGTTTCGCCTGAGATTCACCCGTTGGCCAAGAAGGCCAAAGATACCGCCGCAGGAGCCGTGCTGCTTACGGCGGTGTTTGCCGTGATTGCCGGAATCTATGTTTTTTATCATCCCGTGATGGACTGGATCACAGGTCTTATGTCATAATCAGTTTACAACTTCAGCTGGTGTAAGAGGCGGACCCGCTTTGCGCGCTCCGTCATCTTTAATTATATAAGACTATAAGACGCACTTAAGATTTAAACTTGAAGCTTCATCGTCACTGCGGTGAACATTTGGACTTCCGGCCGCTGTTGTCCCCAGATTTCTTGATTTATTCCGCTGTTCGCGGTTGAAATCCGGTGACAAAGGCGGTCGCTACCGCTCCTACAGTTCCAAATTTCCCCTCCGCTTCTTTTGCTTTTTGTTATTTTCTTTAGTGCTTCTTAAATATAGAACGACAAAACCGGGTTAAGTTTGTTATGTTTACGAAGAGAGTTTTGTACGAAGACTAATCGAAGAAGCGTATGCTTACAAAACTTTTAGGAGGACAACTATGGATTCTGCGCTACTTCTTCAGGAAGCGATCAAGGCAAGAGCCAATGCATATATACCATATTCCCGCTTTGGGGTAGGTGCTGCGCTGCTGGATCAGGACGGCAAGGTCCACCACGGCTGCAACATCGAGAATGCCGCTTACGGTCCCACCAACTGCGGGGAGCGGACGGCCATGTTCCGCGCCATTGCGGACGGGCATAAGCCAGGTACCTTCAAAGCCATCGCAGTCGTAGCCGACACGGACGGCCCCGTATCGCCTTGCGGCGTCTGCCGTCAGGTGATGGTCGAGCTGTGCGGCCCCGATATGCCGGTCATTCTCGGCAACCTGAAGGGCGATATTGTAGAGACTACCGTGCGTGATCTGCTCCCCGGCGCCTTCGGCCCGGCGGATCTCACACAGGGACAGGCCCCAGAGTAAGCGCAGGAGGTTGGTTTGAGGACTGCAACATATTGCTGTTGGGAACTCTACTGTATAACGTACAATAGAATGTGCCAAAATTGGTCCAAAACAAGGTTCTGTTGTATTTCGTGCAATTGAAAATGGAAATTAACCTGTTTATGGCCTGTTTGCCGTAGATCAACTGTATGAAATACAATAGATCTAATAATGCGGCATGAATATACCTATTCTGCTGCACAAAATACAATTAACTGTGTGTGCGCGTGTGCGTGTAGATGCGGGCGCGGGAAGCACATGGATCTGCGCCTTGTATTTAACCAATCAACCGCGCCGCAGTCAAGCGTGTTCCCGCAGGGAACAGAAAGCGATCGTGCTCCACAGTCTCTTACCGCGCCAACCGCAGCGCCCACGCCAGTTCCGGGTGTCCAGAGGGCCGGGGCCTTTGGGGTCCCCCTTGGCGAAGGGGGATTTAGGGGGATCGAACGCTTTTGACCAAGTTGTTAGACAAATAGGAAGGAAGATCATATGAAATTCAAATCAGGGTTTGTCGCCATTATCGGCAGACCAAACGTAGGTAAATCAACACTCATGAACCAGGTAATCGGCCAGAAGATCGCCATTATGTCGGACAAGCCGCAGACCACCCGCAACAAAATTCACGGGGTATATACGGCGAATAACTCACAGATCGTATTCCTGGACACCCCGGGTATTCATAAAAGACAATCCAAGCTGGGCGATTACATGAATCAGACGGCGATGAGCACGCTGCATGAAGTGGAAGCGGTATTGTTCCTCGTGGATGCCTCTGAGGGTATGGGCGGCGGCGACCGCTATATCGCGGAACAGCTGGGCGCGATTAAGACACCGGTAATTCTGGTCATGAACAAGATTGACAAGATCGAGCCTGAAGTGCTGCTGCCAATGATTACGGAATATAACAAGCTGCATTCGTTCGCCGAAATCGTACCAATTTCTGCCAAGCTGGGCAATAACGTCAACACGCTGCTGGAGCAAGTCCAGAAATACCTGCCGGAAGGCCCGCAGTATTACCCGGACGACCAGATTACCGATCACCCTGAGCAGTTCGTCTGCGCGGAGCTGATCCGTGAGAAGATTCTGCATCTGACCCGTGAAGAGGTGCCGCATTCCATCGCAGTGGCGATTGAGGATATGAACGTGGAACCGAATGGGGTTGTGCATATTTCGGCGGTTATTTTTGTCGAGCGCGATTCCCAGAAGGGTATCATTATCGGCAAGCAGGGGGCTCTGCTGAAGGAAGTCGGACGCCGGGCGCGGACGGATATTGAGAACCTGCTGGGCTCGAAGATTTTCCTGGAATTATGGGTGAAGGTGAAAAAAGACTGGCGTAACCAGGACCGCGTACTGCGTGATTTGGGCTTCCACAAAGACTGATCACCTCTCCCGCTGCTTCTTTGTTGGCAGGAATTACACGGATAGATCCTGGGGCATCGCACATCCTAAGTCTGAAGAGACATCGTGTTTCCGAAGAAAGGATGAATACGAATGCGGAATTTTTCGTGGAAGTATTTTGCAATGACTGGAGATCTCGATGCGTATTTGCTGTACAGGGAAGCTGGGGATTCGCCCGAGGGCAGCGGACCGCTGCCGGCGGAGGAAGAGATGGCTATCGATGAAGAAGCGCAATAAGGACTGGTTGCTTGCCGAGTGGTTGGGGGAAGAGGCATGCTATACAGGGTGGAAGGGATCGTCATCCGCAGCATGGACTACGGTGAAGGGAACGCCATTATTACGCTTTGCACCGAGAACGCCGGTAAAGTAGGGGTTCTGGTGCGGGGCGCCAAGAAGGTCAAAAGCCGTCATGCTGCCCTGATCCAGCTGTTCACATCAGGCGAATTCGTGTTCTTCCGCAACAATGGCGGACTGGGAACACTGAATGCCGGAGAGATCACGAAGTCCCATCATCCGCTGCGGGAGGATCTGGTCAAGGCAGCCTATGCATCTTATGCCTGTGAGCTGCTCGACCGAGTACTGCATGATGAAGAGACAGGCAGCTTCTGGTACCGCCAGCTGACCGCCTGCCTGAATGCACTGGAGGAAGACAAAGAGCCCGGTATTATCAATAATGTATTTGAAATGAAAGTGCTGCAAGCCGCCGGTTACGGCCCTCAGCTTGATTCTTGTATTGTCTGCGGCAAGGACAAGCCGGATGAAGAGCTAAGAATTAGTTCCCGCCTGGGGGGAGTGCTCTGCCGCAGCTGCCGGCATAACGATCCTCCGGCCATGGAGATTTCCCCGCGTGCCTTGAAGCTGCTGAGGATCTTCGCGGCACTTGATCTGACCAGGCTGGGGAATGTCGATGTGAAGCCTGAGACCCGTGCGGAGCTGAAGATCGTCATGCGGGGATTCATGGATATGCAGCTCGGGCTCAGACTGAAGTCGCAGAGCTTCCTGGACCAGCTTGATAAATACAATATTTGACGAAACACGAATTATCCGTTACTATAAGTTCAGTTTCTTTTATATGATTGCCGTGTTTGCTCCAGAACTGGAGAGAGTGCGTGGATCGGGGAAGTAGTGGGCGGTATTGTCGCAGCAGCGAGCCGGGGGTAGTGGAAGCCTGGCGGGACGACGTTCATGAACAGGGCACCCGGGAGTACGGAAGCGGCAGCATCAAAAGTGGATTTCGTGATTTTTACGTAATCAAGTAGGGTGGAACCGCGGGAGAACATATTTGAGCTCTCGTCCCTATGTCTGTTCATCAGGCATGGGGGCGGGAGCTTTTTGGCTTGTGGCTGTCCGGGAGACCCTTTTTCCAACACACACCGCAGGTACATAGAAGCTGGTGCCGCCTCCATCGCGCAGCAGCAAGAGCCAGTCATAAGCAAGAGGCAGTACCACACTTGACAAGCGAAGGAGCCGGTAGTTATGAACTTTCAACAGATGATTCTGACCCTGCAGCAATTCTGGGCCGCCCAGAACTGTATTCTCGTCCAGCCGTATGATACGGAAAAAGGGGCGGGTACGATGAACCCTATGACTTTTTTGCGTTCCCTGGGTCCGGAGCCGTGGAAGGTTGCTTATGTAGAGCCTTCACGCCGTCCGTCCGACGGCCGTTACGGGGAGAACCCGAACCGCCTGTATCAGCATCACCAGTTCCAGGTTATCATTAAGCCGTCCCCGGACAATATTCAGGAGCTGTACCTGGACAGCCTGAAGGCACTTGGCGTAGATCCCTTGCTGCATGATGTGCGGTTTGTCGAAGACAACTGGGAGAATCCGTCCCTGGGCTGTGCGGGTCTCGGCTGGGAAGTCTGGCTGGACGGTATGGAAATCACGCAATTTACCTATTTCCAGCAGGTTGGCGGAATTGAAGCAAGTCCGGTAGCGGTGGAGATTACTTACGGGATGGAGCGTTTGGCCTCCTATATTCAGGATAAGGAAAATGTCTTTGACCTGGAATGGGTAGAAGGTATGACGTACGGAGATGTGTTCCATCAGCCGGAGGTTGAGCATTCCACGTATACCTTCGAAGTTTCGGATGTCAAAATGCTATTCACCCTGTTCAACACCTACGAAGAGGAAGCCCGCAGAGCGATGGAGAACCATTTGGTTTTCCCGGCGTATGATTACGTGCTGAAATGCTCGCATACCTTCAACCTGCTGGATGCGCGCGGCGCAATCAGCGTAACGGAACGCACAGGCTTCATTACGAGAGTACGCAATTTGGCCCGCACCGTAGCGGCGACATATCTGGAGGAACGCGAGAAGCTGGGCTTCCCGCTGTTGAAGAAAGAAGGTACTGACCATGTCTAAGGATATTCTGTTCGAGATCGGTCTGGAGGAAATCCCTGCACGCTTTATCCGCGCGGCGATGGAGCAATTGAAGGACAGAACGGCGAAATGGCTGGAGGCCTCACGCATCAGTCATCAGGGCGTTAGTGCCTATGCAACACCGCGCCGCCTTGCTGTACTGGTGAAGGATGCTGCTGAACGGCAGGAGGATGTTAGCGAAGAGGTCAAAGGCCCGTCACGCAAAATCGCACTGGATGCCAGCGGCGAATGGAGCAAGGCTGCACTAGGGTTTGCCCGCAGTCAGGGCGCTTCACCGGAGCAGTTCACGTTCAAGGAACTCGCTGGCGTGGAATATATCTATGTGACCAAGAGTAGCACCGGTATCGAAACAGCTTCATTGCTCTCTGAAGGCCTGTCAGGCATTGTAAGTGCCATGACTTTCCCGAAAAATATGCGCTGGGGTGCTTATGATTTCAAATTTGTCCGTCCGATCCGCTGGATGGTGGCCCTCTTCGGCCAAGAGATCATTGACCTTACGATTACCGGAGTCAAGGCGGGCAATGTGAGCCGCGGCCACCGTTTCCTCGGTGAAGAAGCCGTAATAGAAGAGCCTGCTGCATACGTCGAAGCTATGCGCAGCCAGCATGTGCTGGTGGATGTGAAGGAGCGCGAAGAGCTGATTCTAAGCGGAATCCACAAGCTTGCGGAAGAGAAGGGCTGGAAGATTGCCATCAAAGAGGATCTGCTGGAAGAAGTCCTGTTCCTGGTAGAGACACCGACTGTGCTGTTTGGTACCTTTGATCCGGCCTTTCTGAATATTCCTCAAGAGGTGCTGATCACCTCTATGCGCGAGCATCAGCGTTACTTCCCGGTGTTTGGTGAAGACGGCAAGCTGTTGCCGTTCTTCGTAACGGTACGTAACGGGAATGCGGTATCGCTGGACGTCATCGCCAAGGGGAACGAGAAGGTGCTGCGCGCCCGCTTGTCGGATGCCAAATTCTTTTATGAAGAAGACCAGAAGCTGCAAATTAACGATGCTCTGGCCAAGCTGGAGAATATCGTCTACCATGAAGAGCTGGGCAGTGTAGGTGACAAAGTGCGCCGCATCCGTGCCATCGCTGACCGCTTGGCTGTGAAGCTTGAGCTGTCTTCAGAGGCTGCTGCGGAAGTCAGCCGTACGGCGGATATTTGCAAATTCGATCTGGTGACCCAGATGGTGGGTGAGTTCCCTGAGCTACAGGGCACGATGGGTGAGGATTATGCCCGCAAGGCCGGGGAAGCAGAGCAGGTGTCCAAAGCGGTCTTCGAGCACTATCAGCCGCGCTTCGCCGGAGATGCAGTTCCTTCTACACAGGCAGGTCTTGTAGTCAGCCTTGCTGATAAAATCGATACGATTATCGGCTGCTTCTCCATTGGGATCATTCCAACAGGCTCCCAGGACCCGTATGCCCTGCGCCGTCAGGCGGCAGGTATTGTCCAGATCGTGCTGGAGCATCAGCTGAGCCTCAGTCTGGAGGAGATTTTTGCAGCGGCACTGGAAGTCCATGAAAGTTCCCGTACAGAGAAACATTTCACCCCTGAACTGCGTATAACCCTGTATGAGTTCTTCGGTCTGCGTGTCAAACGCCTGTTAGCCGACAACAATGTCCGCTATGATGTTGTGGATGCAGCGCTTGCGGCAGGATTCGATGATATCGTTGATGTAGTAAGCAGAAGTCTTGCCTTGATGAATGCTGTAACCGATGTGGCTGATTTCAAAATCACCATGGATTCGCTGACCCGTGTCAGCAATCTGGCCGCCAAAGCTCCGGAAGGAGCAGTCATCGACCCAGCCCTGCTTAAGGAAGAAGCGGAACAGAAGCTGTACGCGACTTGGCAGAATATTCATGAGCCTTACCGCACAGCCCTTGCTTCCAGACATGCCGCTGAAGCCCTGCAGATTCTGTCGGGACTTGAAGCAGCCGTTACCGGATTCTTCGATTCGGTTATGGTTATGGCCGAAGATGAAGCCGTCCGCTCGAACCGTCTGGCGCTGCTGGCCGGCATTCATACAGACTCCAGGCTGTTTGCTGATTTTGGCAAGCTGGTGTGGTAATTTAGGCAGCTTTTTAAGTAATGTTTGCGGTTTTATGGTATAGATCGAGGGTTTAGGGTATAAATATACGGAACGGTGCCAATGCGTAGTTGACATTCGTTCCGTATTTATGCTTTACGAAAGAAGGATTTTTGACGGTATGGAGCGTAATATATATTACACAGGAATTTGGTGAGGCTAAGCTTGGGAACTTCCCCGCTAAGGAAGATTGTTGTGGACGGGGATGCCTGTCCGGTTAAGCAGGAGATTATTACCGTGGCACGCAGCTTCGGGCTTCCGGTGCTGATGGTCTCTTCCTATGATCATGTGCTGCGGGCGGAAGAAGGCGTTACGGTGGTTCAGGTGGACCGCGGGGCAGACAGTGCCGACCTCTATATCGCCAATCATATTTCTGCGGGAGATGTCGTAATTACGCAGGATTATGGACTGGCGGCGCTGGCGCTGGGCAAACGCTGCCGGGCACTTTCGAACCGGGGCCAGGAATATGAGAATTCTACCATGGATTTTATGCTGGAGAGCAGGCATGCCAAGGCGGTAGAACGCAGACGGGGCCATTATTCCAAGGGTCCCAAAGCGATTACTGCAGAGGAAAAAAATCTTTTTCAACATAAACTGACAAAACTTTTAACAATTTTGCAGGAGAATGTCCAGCTATAGCGAATTATATTTAACTGTTAAGAGATGAAGGTGGTTGAAGTGGCTAGCGGACATGGTCCTATTCCCGAAGAGGTTATCGAGAACGTGCTGGCGCGGCATGATATTGTCGATACAGTCAGTAAGGTTGTCCATCTGTCCAAGCAGGGTAAATATTTATGGGGCCTCTGCCCGTTCCATTCGGAGAAGTCACCTTCCTTCACTGTCACCCCTGACCGGGGAGTCTTTCATTGCTTTGGCTGCGGTATGGGCGGAAATGCCATCAAATTCAGGATGGAAATCGAAGGATTATCCTTCCCCGAAGCAGTCAGAATCATGGCGGAAGAGAGTGATATCCCTGTTCCTGAGGGAAGAGGCGGGGCGCTGGCTGCCCCCGATCCAGAGCGGGACCGGCTGATTCAGGCGTATGATTTATCCGCGAAGTATTATCATTATCTGCTGAAGAACACGGAATACGGCACTGCCGCTATGGAGTATTTAAGAAACCGTGGTTTCAGCGATAAAATGATTGACCAGTTCCAGATTGGCTATGCGCCGGACCGCTGGGATACACTGCTGCAGTTTCTCGAAAAACGGGGCTTTGATCTCGCCGAGATGGAGAAGGGCGGACTCCTGTCTGTCCGGGGGGAAGGCAAAGGATATCTGGACCGCTTCCGCGGCCGGGTCATTTTTCCGATTGCTAACCGCATGGGCAAGACCATTGCTTTTGCCGGGAGAATATTTGGTGAAGGGCAGCCGAAATATCTGAATTCCCCGGAGAGCCGGTTATTCAACAAGAGCCGGATTCTGTACAATCTGCACCAGTCCAAAGCATCCATCCGCAAAACGCGGCAAATCGTCCTGTTCGAGGGATACGGTGATGTCATTTCGGCTTGGGATGCAGGTGTGCATAACGGGGTAGCGACCATGGGCACATCGCTCACGGAGGGCCATGTGGCGCTGATGAAAAGCCTGGGAGATGAGATTGTTCTCTCCTATGATGGAGATAAGGCGGGACAAGCTGCGGCCCTTAAGGCCATTCCTATCCTGGAAGCCAGCGGTCTGCGGGTCAGGGTAGCCCTGCTTCCCAGCGGCCTGGACCCGGATGAATTCATCACCCGGCATGGCGGGGACAGATTCAGGGAACAAGTGATTGACTCTGCTGTGTCATCCATCAAATTTAAGCTTATATATCTGAAAAAAAACCATATACTCCTAGAGGAAGACGGCAAAATTGCCTATGTCAAGGAGGCTCTGGAGATTATCGCCGGGCTCCCTTCTTCAACGGAGCGGGAGGTGTACCTGCGGGAAATCGCCTCCGAGCTTGAGCTATCTTACGACAGTCTGAAGCAGGATTGCAATTTACTTCGGGCCTCGATGCAAAAAAACAACCCCGAAGGGGATAATAACGATAACAGGTGGAATAATGGTAGGCATAAAAAAGGGCAAGTGCAGACACCTACATTGCTGCCTGCTTACCATGTTGCGGAACGGCGTCTGTTATCATTAATGATTCAAGACCCGGAAGCGGCGACCTATGTGGGTGAACGGCTCGGGGAAGAGTTCAATATTGATGATCATGCGGCAATAGCCGCTTATCTATATGCTTACTATGCGCAAGGCAAACCACCCGGCATCAGCCGGTTTCTATCATCGCTTCAGGATGACCGTCTGGAGAAGACCGCAACGGCGATCTCCATGATGGACACCCCTCCGGACTGGAGTACGCAGGTTCTGGACGATTGTATTCGTGAAGTGCGGAAGTATCCTCTGCAGCGCAAAATTGAACCCAAGCGTGAAGAGATGATTCAGGCGGAGAAATCCGGTGACTTTTTGCGTGCAGCACAAATAGCAAGTGAAATTTTAGCCCTAGAGAGACAATGAAATGTTGACAGGATGTACCTAGGGAGGAGGGAGTCGAATTATGGCGAACGATCAGCACACTGAACTGGAAGCGGAATTTACTCTGGATCAGGTTAAGGACCAGCTTATTGATCACGGGAAGAAAAGATCATCACTTAATTACAAAGATATCATGGAGAAATTGTCGCCATTCGATCAAGATCCCGAGCAGATGGAGGAATTCTACGAACAGCTGAGCGATCTGGGGATCGAGGTTGTCAATGAGAACGATGAAGAGGTGAACAGCCTCCGTCCAAGCGAGGATAATGAGGACAAAGAGGGAGACGACTTCAGCTTCGATGATGATCTGTCACTGCCTCCGGGTATCAAGATCAACGACCCTGTCCGGATGTATCTGAAGGAAATCGGCCGTGTGCCGCTGTTATCGGCTGACGATGAAGTCGAACTGGCGATGCGGATCAAGAATGGTGATGAGGAAGCGAAGCGGAGACTGGCGGAAGCGAACCTGCGGCTCGTGGTCAGTATCGCCAAGCGTTATGTCGGACGCGGCATGCTGTTCCTGGATCTGATTCAGGAAGGCAACATGGGTCTGATCAAGGCAGTTGAGAAGTTTGACCATAACAAAGGCTTCAAATTCAGTACCTATGCGACCTGGTGGATTCGTCAGGCGATTACGCGTGCGATTGCCGATCAGGCGCGGACGATCCGTATTCCGGTGCATATGGTCGAAACCATCAACAAGCTAATCCGGGTCTCCCGTCAATTGCTGCAGGAGCTGGGACGCGAGCCATCGCCGGAAGAGATTGCAGCCGAGATGGAGCTTACAGTTGAGAAGGTTAGAGAGATCATGAAGATTGCCCAGGAGCCGGTATCTTTGGAGACACCGATCGGTGAGGAAGATGATTCGCATCTGGGAGATTTCATTGAGGATCAGGAGGCGCTGGCGCCTGCGGATGCAGCAGCGTATGAGCTGCTGAAGGAACAGCTGGAGGATGTGCTGGACACGCTGACTGAGCGTGAAGAGAATGTGCTTCGCCTGCGTTTCGGACTGGATGACGGACGGACGAGAACCCTTGAGGAAGTGGGCAAGGTGTTCGGCGTAACCCGCGAGCGGATTCGCCAGATCGAAGCCAAAGCGCTTCGCAAGCTGCGTCACCCTAGCCGGAGCAAGCGGCTGAAGGATTTCCTCGAATAGACCTTACAACCGGACCTTCTGCTGCACGGTGGCAGGAGGTCCTCTTCTGTTGTTAAGGGATCAATGCTGAAGCCCCGCTGTGTGCGGGCGCTTGAAATAGAGTGAAGGCAAGTTCTGGAAAGAGGGATGCCGGTTGAACCTGGAGAAACGTGATACTATATTAAGAGAAATTCAATATTGGAGAAGAAGCAAGCTTCTGCCTGAGCAATACTGTGACTTCCTGACCAACCTGTATGATGATCAGGCAGAGGTGGAAGACAGCAACCCGGTATCCTTACGGAATCTCCAGCAGGGAAGCATCAAAATTTGGCTGTTTGGTTTTGGAATTATTTCCTTGATTTTCTTGATTAGTCTTTATTTTAGCGTTTTTCCCTGGCCTTTGCAACTTGCTACAGCGCTCAGTGTCCTAATTATTTGTTATGGGTATTCGGCGATTTACCTGAACCGCAACAAGATGATCAGCCTGATGCTGGCGGGAGTTGGCAGCATTTTAACGCTGGGATTCGGACTGTGGCTGATTGAGCTGCATAAGCTGGATGCCGATTTTTGGATACCGCTGCTGATTGCGGCCTGCGGGCTGCTGTGGTGTGTGCTTGGTTTTTTTCTGCGCATCGGACTGCTTCATTTCTGCGGATATGCCTTCTGGGCTCTGCTCTATGCGGGATTCTTCGGGAATGTCCGGCCGGACGCCTCTCTGCTGGAGCTGGAGCTGCTCTGGCTTCCGCTGTGTGTGCTTATGATCTGGATGAGCTGGTTGATGTATCACAAGGTTAGCGGGGTCTCAGGGGTGTACCTGGGGGCGGGCGTTGCCCTCTGGCTGATGCCGGAGGTGGATGCGCTATGGCTCAGAGCGGGATTCCCGGAATGGACCTCGCTTGTATTAATACTGAAGATTGCAGTGGGCCTTGCGCTGCTGTTCCTCTTCAGAAAAAAATGGATAACGTGGGTGGCCTCATGAACAATGTAAAATTATCAGACCGGCTTCAGCTGCTGCTGGAGCAGGTACCCTCAGGCAGCAGACTTGCCGATATCGGCTCAGATCATGCCCTGCTGCCTGTTGCCGCTGTGAAGAGCGGCCGTGTGCCTTCGGCTATTGCCGGAGAAGTAAATCCGGGACCCTATGACGCGGCGCTTCGTGGTGTTGCGGAAGCAGGACTTGGTGCAAAGATCGCTGTACGGCGCGGAGACGGGCTGGAGGTGCTGGAGCCGGGGGAAGCGGACTGCATTACCATTGCTGGCATGGGCGGCTCGCTGATCGCGGCCATTCTGGAACGCGGGCAGAAGCTCGGCAAGCTGGCCGGAGTGAAGACGCTCGCGCTACAGCCCAATGTAGGCGAGGATAATCTGCGCCGCTGGCTGCTGCGGAGCGGCTGGGTGCTGGTCTCGGAGCATATTTTGGAGGAAGACGGCAAAATCTATGAGATCCTGACCGCTGTCCCTGAGGGCGCTGAAGCGGCGGGGACGAATGAAGAGCTGTACAGCGAGCGCCTACTTGCCGGAGGCAATGTTGCCCTTGATCAGGCGCTGCTGCTGGAGATGGGCCCGCTGCTGCTGCAAGCGCCGAATGAAGTGTTCGCCGCCAAATGGCGGGGTGAAATCTCCAAGCTGGAGAGCATTCTGGCCTCGCTAGCACGTTCGGAGCTGGAGGCGGCTGAGGAGAAGCGCAGCAGAATCAAGCTTCAGATTAAACGGATTGCGGAGGTGCTGGAATGTTTGCCAAAGGACAGACCGTAATTGGATATATGGAGCAGCTTGCCCCAAAGCATCTGGCTGAGGAATGGGATAATGTCGGGCTTCAGGTCGGCAGTCTCCAGAAGGAGATCACCGGGGTGCTGGTGGCGCTGGATGTCAATGAGAGCATTGTGGACGAAGCGATTGCCAAGGGCTGTAATCTGATTATTGCCCACCATGCGGTGATTTTCCGGCCGATCAAAGGGATTCTGACGGATACCCCGGCGGGACGCTTATATGAGAAGCTGATCAAAAACGATATTGCCGTGTACATCAGCCATACGAATCTGGATGTGGCCGAAGGCGGAATGAATGACTGGATGGCGGAAGCGCTCGGCATTGAGAATGGCGCACCGATTAAGGATATTCATACAGAGCAATTGTCCAAGCTCGTTGTATTTGTGCCGAAGGATCATCATCAGAAGGTGCTGGATGCTATCCTGAACGCCGGAGCGGGCTGGATCGGCAATTACAGCCATTGCAGCTTCAATGTCGAAGGCTATGGCACCTTCATTCCGCAGGAGGGCACGGACCCGTATATCGGCACGCCAGGCAAGCTGGAGCGGGCTGAAGAGGTCCGTATCGAGACGATTGTGCCGCATACGATCCGTAACAAGGTGGTACAGGCCATGCTGAAGGCTCATCCGTATGAAGAGGTGGCTTATGATCTGTATTCCATGGACCTCAAAGGCCGCAGCCTTGGACTTGGAAGAGTGGGGAAGCTGAAGGAGCAGGCGACGCTTGGTGAGTTCATCGATACGGTCAAACGCGGGCTGGATGTGGAGAGCGTGCGGGTAGTTGGAGATCTGGACCGTCCAATCCGCAAGGCAGCAGTCATGGGCGGGTCCGGTGCCAAGTACTACAGTAGCGCTATCTTCAAGGGAGCGGATGTGCTGGTGACCGGCGATATCGATTACCATACCGCACAGGATGCGCACCTCGCGGGAATCGTCCTGATCGATCCGGGCCATAATGCGGAGAAGATCATGAAGGTGAAGGTAGCGGAGTTTCTGGCCGGCAAGCTGACGGAGCATAAGTATAGCACAGGGGTACATGCTTCTGCGCTGAATACCGAGCCTTTTCATTTCATGTAACTGTATTTCATGGAGGCTGTAATTATTTACACTTGTGCGGGCTTATGCATATCTGTATAATATACAATGTTGTTTCGGAAAGTTTGACAGACAATCGCCGGTATGCGTGAGAGCGCATGCGGGAGGAAAGTCCGGGCTCCACAAGGCAGGGTGCTGGATAACGTCCAGTCGGCGCGAGCTGAAGGATAGTGCCACAGAAATGGACCGCCGATGGCCGCTTTCGGGCGGCACAGGCAAGGATGGAACCGAGGTGTAAGAGACCCCGAGGAACGCTGGTGACTTCGTTCCTGGTAAACCCCATCTGGAGCAAGACCTAATGAGACGCAGCAGCTTCCCTAACCGGAAGCCGCAGCCTTCGCCTGAGGCGTGTCTAGGTTGGTCGCTGGAGCTGTGCAGTAATGTATGGCCTAGATAGATGATTGTCGCTTATGGTGGGAGGGTAGTTCCCGTCTGAACCACAACGAGCACAGAACCCGGCTTACGGCAAACTTTCCTAACTGACAACTTTAATAAGACATTACAGTAATCACAATTTCTGAATAATAAGACGGCGGCCTCCTGATGGGGGCCGCCTTTTTGTGTGCGAGAACTTGGATGCGCCAATGGTTAAGAGCAAACTGAATTATAGCGGCAGCAAACGCTCCTCATACCGGGACAGTGCGGTGGTCAAGCGCTGCACTGCAAGCGGCAGCAGCTCCGGCCGGGTATGAGTGAAATTCAGGCGCATCGTGTTCTTCATGGGCTGCTCCGAATAGAAGACTTCGCCCGGAACGAAGGCAACCCCTTGCTCCACAGCCAGCGGCAGCAGCTCTGCGGTATGAATCCGGGCAGGCAGGCTCAGCCACAAGAACATGCCGCCGCGCGGCTCCAGGAAGGATGTATCCTGCCAGCTCTGCGAAGCCAGCTCTGCCGAGAGCAGCTTCATCCGTGACTTGTATTCCCGGGAGACCAGCCGGATATGGGCTTCGAGGTCGAACGTGAGCAGCAGCTCATGCAGGGCGCGCTGATCGATGGTGCTGGAGTGCAAATCGGCGGCTTGCTTGGCTCTGGCGATCATTTTGACCAGCCCGGCGGGGCCAATGATCCAGCCTGTCCGCAGTCCCGGAGCTACGATCTTGGAGAAAGTACCTGTATAGACCACGCAGGTATCCCCGCCCAGATTCCTGTCGATGGCTGCGAGGGTAGGCGGATAGGCTTCCGGTGATTCATCGAACGTAATCTCTCCGTATGGATTATCCTCCAGCATCAGCACGCCGTATCTCCGGCATAGCTCCACCACTTGTTCACGGCGTGCCCTGCTCCAGGTTGCGCCTGAAGGGTTATTGAAAGTGGGCACGGCATAGAGGAGCTTAGGGCGGTGTACGCGAAGCTGCTCTTCGAGATGCTCCGGCAGCAGCCCTTCCTCATCGCTCTTAACAACCTGGATGTCTGCACGGTAAGAACCCAGTACCTGCAAGGCGGCCAGATAGGTCGGTGCCTCCACAAGTACGGTGTCACCCGGATCAAGCAGAATTCTACAGAGCAGATCTATGGCCTGCTGGGAGCCGGTAGTGAGGATCATTTCCTCGGAGGAGACAGGGATGCCCTGTTGCCCCAGTCTGGCGGCAATCTGTTCACGCAGCGGAAGATAGCCTTCTGTCAGTCCGTATTGCAGCGCAGAAGGATCTCCAGTCAGTACGCGGCTGTAGGCCTCCCGGATCGCCTCTGCCGGAAACAGCTCTTCTGCAGGCAGTCCTCCGGCAAGCGAAATGATGTCCTTGCCCTGTGTGATCTTAAGGATATCGCGGACTGCGGAGGACCCCAGATGGTTCGTCATGTCCGCATAGTTGATCTTCATATTCATGCTCCCTGCTATTCTGAATTTTGTAGTATCATAACGGTATAGCGGTATAACAGTAAAACGGTAAATATAACAGTTGGGAGGAGGCGGGCCATGCATATTGATTTACTCCGCAGCGGCGACAAATCGCTGCCCCGGCAGATCAGTGAGACGATCGCGCAGCGGATCACCTCGGGGCTGCTCCAGCCGGGTACGCGGCTGCCGTCCGTTAGAGGTCTGTCATCCTCCTTGAAGGTGAGCCAGGTAACGGTAAGCAAGGCCTATGCTGACCTGGAGCAGCGCGGACATATTCTGTGCAGCCAGGGTAAGGGCTGCTATGTGGCAGAGCGGGACCGGAGCAGGCAAGGGGCAGAGGCAAGGTGGCAGGACGGTTATGATGACTATCTGCCACGGGCCCAGCTATGGCGTAACTTCGATTATTCTGAGGTGGACTATCCCTTTCATCTGGCGTCCATTCACAGCAGCCTGCTTCCACTGGGGCCGATTGGCACGACCATGGCTGTACTTGTGAAGGAGCAGCCTGAGCTGATGGCTACCTATGGTAATTTTCAGGGGGACCCGGAGCTGCGTGAGGTGATGCGCAGGCACCTGCAGAGCCGGGGAATCGCACTGGGCGCCGGTGATTTGATGATCACGAGCGGCGCCCAGCAGGGGATCGATCTGGTCGCCCGGACCTTTGTCGGTCCGGGGGATACGGTGTATCTGGAGGCGCCCAGCTATACGGGGGCGATTGATGTTTTTGCCGGGCGGGGGGCTGAGATGATCTTCGTGCCGATGGACGGGGACGGTATGCGGGTGGACCTGCTTACAGCGATGTGTGACCGGAGGCCGCCCAAGCTCATCTATACCAATCCGACCTTCCAGAATCCGAGCGGGGTCACAATGAGCATGCCAAGAAGACAGCGTCTGCTGGAGCTTGCCCGCAGCTACCGCTGTCTCATAGTGGAGGATGATCCGTTCAGTGACCTGTACTTCCATCAGCCGCCCCCGGCATCCATTAAATCGCTGGATACCGCCGGGCATGTAGTCTACATGAAGAGCTTCAGCAAAGTCCTTGCACCCGGCTGCCGGATCGCCTGTGTCGCCGCTGAGGGCAATATCCTCTCCCGGCTGATCGCCGCCAAGTCGGCCAGTGATCTGGGCAGTCCGCTGCTGACCCAGCGGGCTGTGCTGCCCTTTATTGAGCGACAGTATGACGAGTATGCAGCGAAGCTGCGGTGGGCGCTGCGTGTCCGCCAGGAGGCGGCAGCGAGACTGCTGAAGCAGTATGCTCCAGCCGGGGTAACCTGGCAGCTGCCGGAGGGCGGGCTGAATCTGTGGCTGCAGCTGCCGGAATCCCCCGGAATTGAGGAGCTGCACGCTCTGGCCGAGCGGGAAGGGATCTCCTTCCTGCCGGGCGATGTCTGCTATGCCGGAGATATGCCTTCCAGGCATATCCGCATAAGCTATTCACAGCTGACGCAGGATGGGATGGAGCGCGGACTCCGCCAGTTCCTGCTGCTGCTGGGACGGCATTTGTGCTCCTAGCAGCTAACGTGCGCAGCTTATTGTATAGAATCGAGCTGTTTGCCGACCTGCTGCGGGAACAGCTGGAGCGGAACCTGGCCTCCTCCTGCCGCCTGCAGGGTACGGTAGATATCCACCTGGCCCCAGCCGTAATACTTATCATGGCCGGTGGTGCCCAGATCGATGGCACTAGAGGTCAAGAGCGCGGTGACTTCCTTGTTCGTCAGCGCAGGGTTCAGGGAGCGTACCAGTCCGGCCAGTGCTGCCACATGGGGGCTGGCCATTGAGGTGCCGGATAACGCAGCATACTGATTATCGGGATAGGTGCTGGCAATGCTCTCCCCGGGTGCAGCCACATCGATGTAGTCCCCGTAATTGGAGAAGGAAGCACGCTCTCCCGCCGCATTCGTTGCGGCGACTGCAATCACTTCTTCATAGGCTGCCGGATATCCCGGCCGCTCCGTATTGTCATTGCCGGAGGCGGAGACAATCACCACATCCCGGTCATAGGCATATTTAATCGCATCATGCAGGAACTGCGAGTCGGCGTAATTGCCCAGGCTGAGATTAATCACCTTGGCCCCCTGATCTGCCGCCCAGATAATGCCTTCGGCCACCGAATAGGTGGTGCCCGCCCCGGAATTATCCAGTGCTTTTACCGGAAGGATCTTGTTGTACCAGCTGATACCGGCTACCCCTTCCTCATTATTGGTTAACGCTCCGATGATGCCGGCCACATGAGTGCCATGTCCGACATCGTCATCCGGCGTGCTGCCGCTGGTAATCGCATTGTAGCCCTTGAGCAGCTGGCCCTTCAGATCCGGGTGATTCGCTTGAACACCGGTATCCACAACGGCGATTATGACCTCCTTGCTGCCCCTGGACAGATTCCAGCCCTGCGGGGTTTCAATCGCCGGCAGATTCCACTGATAAGTCGAGAAGAGCAGGTCGTTGGGGGTAATGACATTCGCTCCTGTATTTTCGCTGACCGCATCATTGGTTAAATACATATAGTGAGGCTCTGCGTACAGCGGGTGCCACTTTTTGGCGAAGTAAGTCTTAAGCTGGGAGTAACTCATCTTGTCTGACCGGAAAATATAAGCATACCCCAGCTTGCGCGGCTCCTTGCAACGGATATCGGCGGCGATGGTCTGAAGCTGTGCCGCCGTGGGATGCCCATTCGGGAAGCGGACGACAATCTCATTCTCGTAGTAATGGCTGGCGTTCTCATTGTCATGTCCGGTCTTGACCGTAATGTCCTTTAAGGTATCGGCGTGGACGGATTCTATCCGGTACTTGCCTTCCTTCGGGTACGGAATAAGTCGCAGATTCTTGAGCTGATGCAGTGCTACTCGGTCCAGAATCTTCTGGTTAATCAGAGCGATGACAGCGATTTGGCCCTCCCGGTTACGCTGGGCTACGAAATAATACTTTTTGCCGCCGATGATGAACGAAGGAGATTCATAGGATTGGTGGCCTTTGATCGCTGATTTGGCTGTATTCAAATAGTGAAGCAGCTGCTTGTTCTCCTGATCGGTTCCTTCGGGCAGGGAAGATTTATAGGTGGTCGTCTTGCGGGTGCGGAAATCAACCAGCATCAGCAGGGTAATATGCCCGTGTCCTTGCTGAAGGCTATTGGCATATGCTGAGATATCTTCAGGCGAAGCGTGATGCATATCGGCCAGCAGGGTGCTCAGATGTCTGTTTACATCGATGCGGTTCAGCTTGTCCGTGGCCGTTACATCCTGCACAAGGGTGGTTTTCTTGATCGCTTTTTCCTGAGAGGGATCAGGCACAGATGCTTGTCTGAGGGTACCGCCTGCTTCCGGCCGCAGGGCAAAGGTGAGCAGCAGCACGGTCAGCGCAGCAGTGAATATACCGGCGACGGTTAAATTTTTACGGGACATGATTTCCGCTCCTTCTTGGTTTCGTATACCGGTTAGGGTTAGAAGGGGGAGCCGGATTTATGCATGGCAGAAAAGGATACCGCCGTCCTTGGTTTTATGTTAATATCAGAAAGTAAGCGCCTTCGGGGCTTGTACCGTTCTTTACAGCAGCAGGATTCTTCTCCGGTATCAGTACGGTGGAGGCTTAGGAGATTTTGTGATACTATCAAGAGAGAAGTACAACCAACTGCAATGTCCAAGTGTCATTAACAACTACTAATGCAAGGAACAATAAGGGGGAGCAACCGCCATGTCAGCAGCCAATGTGCAGAAATTGTGTGAATCGACGAGAGAGAAGCTTAAATCCGTTATCGAAAAAATGGAACTGTTCCTGAATGAGCATGCACTGCCGCAGCTTGTTACCGAAGAGGATGAAGAAACACTGCATTTCTATCGGGGGTTTTTGTCCGATCTCCGCCATCTGCTGGTGTTCTCGGAAATGTCTAATGAGAAGCTTGGGCTTGCACTGCGCCGCGCTACCTTCGATGAACCTTTCGCGCAAAAAGCGCTATATAATGTATATCATCTCGGAGTCAATAACTTCTTCTATCCCAAGAATGAGAGTTATTCGGAGGATGGACGTTACGCCTATACCGGGCAGGATGCGATCCGTTTCCGTAAGAAGCCTGTCCGTCCGGCACGCGACATCATTATGGAGATCACCAAGGTCTTTGAGGAACTGCGTGATGATCTGACTTATTATGAGAATGATTATTTGACGGAGAAGCGGATGCAGAATCAGGTGTAATCCAATGTCCGGTCTTTAATCTAATTTCTGCAAAAGGCTGTCCCAACTGCCGATATGGCTGCTTGGGGCGGTCTTTTTGTTATTTTCAGGTGAGCGGCTCTGAGCCGCATAGCCGATTTCACAGCGGGCATAATACATGGCGAGGTGATCATTATGACAAACGCCAAACCGCTTGTGAAATGCAGTGTGAGCAACTGTCATTTTTGGGGAGAACAAAACCTGTGCCGTGCCGAGGAAATTGTCATTGAGATCGATCAGCATGCAGGCAGCCGTTACATGGAGGAATACGCAGAAGAGCTAACGGCCAATAATCATCATGACCATGCCGGAACCTCATCCGCAACCTGTTGTCTGACGTTCAAGCCGAACGCCTGAGAAGGAGGCCCTTATGGATAATTCGAAAGATGAACCCAAAGTGGACCGTTCCGCCCGCAGAAAGGTTATTTTGCGCCCGCGCAGCAGAGTCGATTATCCCCGCCGGGACAGAAGCCACAATGAGGAGTATGCGGCTGAGCTCAGTCCGCTCCCATCGCAGCTCCAGAGTACTGTGGGACGGAGTGACGAGGCTCAGCGGACAACGGGCGGCGTGAGCGAGGGAGAGGACCGGAGAGTCGGCTATATCGGCCTGGGCTTCGGTGTTGTTTCCCTATTCATCTGGTCCATTATATTGGGGCCGATTGCCGCTGTTTTGGGGTATTATGCGTATGTCAGAGGACAAAAATCAGCCGGGGCCTGGTCGATGGGGCTGGGGATCGTATCCACCTTAAGTTATTTTATCTTAATTCCATTTGCCCGTTAGAGCAGGCTGAACCCGCACATCGGATTTCAAAACAGGCTATCAGACCTAACTATGCAGGTCTGAAGTCTGTTTTTTCGCTTAGGCATATAGTATTTGCTGTGAATAAATAGTAAAGTTCAAATATAAGACTTAGCGTGAAAGAAGGAATGGAAGCATGTCAATCAATGCCGCTACTCCAAGCGGCCAGTTGAAATGGGTAGACTTAAGAAGCTCAAGCCTGAAACGTGAGGTTGACAAAGCCACCCCTGGAGTTACGGGTTCCTCGGCGGCAGCGTTCACTGCGATGCTTCAGCAGGCGGCCGGAACGTCTCAAGCCACTGACAGCAGCAATAAAAGCACATACGTTGCTCTTGCAGGTACTTCTTCTATGGATAATCTGCTGTGGCAGCAGCTTGGGGAAGCAGCAGAGTCCAATCAAGGCATTTCCGGGGAAATAACGCAGACGGTGCCGACGGATTATGAAGAGCTGATTCAGACCGCCAGCGCGAAATACGGCGTTCCGGTTGATCTGATCAAGGCGGTCATTGATACGGAATCCTCCTTCAATCCCAATGTTGTATCTTCTGCGGGCGCCAAGGGGCTGATGCAGTTAATGGACGGAACAGCGAACGGACTGGGTGTCTCCGACCCCTTCGACCCCGCTCAGAGCATTGACGGCGGCGTACGATACCTCTCTTACCAGCTTAAGCGGTATGACGGACAGGAGAAGATGGCGCTGGCTGCCTATAATGCCGGACCGGGCCGGGTGAATAAGCTTGGAGTCAGCAGCGATGCAGAGCTTATGGCGAACCTCTCCGAGCTTCCGAAGGAGACTCAGGCCTACATTGCCAAAATAGAACGCGCCCGCGCGCAATTCGCGGTATAATATAAAGGATCAAACGGAATCTGCACCCGCCGCTTATGCGGGTGCAGGCCGTTTGATCCTTTTTGCACCATATAAGCAGGGATGAATTCTGATCAACAAAGGAGAACGCCGATATATGCTGTACTGGGATTATGCCGCTGCTGCCCCTCCTTATGAGGAGGTTGTGCAGACGCTGGAGCAGGTGATGAGGAAGCACTTCGCCAACCCTTCTTCCCTGCACCGGGCGGGAGAAGAGGCGGACAAGCTGATTAAGCGTGCGCGAGAGGTGTGCGCAGCGGCGCTTGATGTGTTGCCGCAGGAAATTATTTTTACCTCGGGAGCTACCGAGAGCAACAATCTGGCGGTCAAAGGAGCTGCACTGCAATATCAGAGCAGAGGACGGCATATTGTGACTACGGAGCTGGAGCATCCTTCCGTCTACGAGAGCTGTCTTCAGCTGCAGCAGCTGGGCTGGGAGGTAACCTTCGTAGCACCTGACCCGCAAGGAGTGATTGAACCCTCGCGGATTGCCGCTGCGGTCCGGCCGGATACGGTGCTTGTCAGTGTGATGCATGTGAATAATGAGATTGGCACGGTGCAGCCGCTGCGCGAAATCGGACATCTGGTCAAGGCGGCGAACCGCCGGACCCTGTTCCATGTAGATGGTGTGCAGGGCTACGGGAAGCTTGAGGCTCCACTGAAGGCTTGGCAGGCTGATCTGTACAGCCTGTCCGCGCATAAAATACGTGGTCCGCGCGGGACAGGGATTCTCTATGTTAGAGAAGGGGTTACGGTGTTTCCCTTGCTGACCGGCGGTTCCCAGGAACAGGGCAAGCGCGCCGGAACAGAGAATGTGCCGAATATTGTAGCTTCAGCCAAGGCTATGCGGATGAGCGGGGAACGGCGGGAGGAATTCACCGCCCGGATTCGTCCGCTGAAGGCCCAGCTGGAGGAATATATATCAGGAATTCCTGAGCTTGTACTGAATAGCAGAGAGGACGGGGCACCGCATATTGTCCACTTCTCTTACCCCGGCATGAAGGGGGAGGTTCTGGCCCGCAGGCTGGAGGAGCTCGGGATGGCAGTCGCCACGCGCTCTGCCTGCTCCTCGCGTCTGGCCGAGCCAAGCCGGATTCTGCTGTCCATGGGCAGGGATACCGCTGCTGCGCTTGGCGGCATACGGATCAGCCTCGGCGATAACCACACTGAGCAGGATGTCAGCCAGCTGGAGCAGGCGCTGCTGGCAGCCGTTCAATCTTTGAAGATTGCAGAAGGAGGCATGAAGTAACCAATGACAACAACAGAGACAGGAACAGGTACCGGAGTACCGAATGCCGGATACGGAAGCAGCATGGACTATGCCGATATGCTCCTGCTGCGCTTTGGGGAGTTCATTCTGAAAGGAAAGAACCGCAGCCGGTTCGAGAAGACCGTACTGCGCCATGTGAAGGAGATGGTGAAGCCGTATCCTAACGTGAAGCTGACCCGGGAATTCGGGCGGATCTATGTCGAGCTGAACGGTGAACCGGCAGGCGAATTAACGGATGCGCTCGCAAAAGTGTTCGGAATCGCTTCGATTAGCCCGGTGAAGGTCTCCCGGCCGGAATTCGAGGATATTCTTGCGGCCAGCCGGACCTTCCTCCACCTTATAGCTCCGGCGGCGGGAACCAGCTTCAAGGTTAGCGCGCGCCGGGTGTGGAAGGGCTTCCCTTACGGCTCTATAGAGATGAATAAGCTTATAGCTACACCGCTGCTGCAGGGTTATCCGGGGCTGCTGGTAGATGTGAAGTCTCCCGATCTGGAGCTGAGGATTGAGATTCGCGAAGAGCATACTCTTATTTTCTGTGAGAATATTGCCGGTGTCGGCGGGTTTCCGCTGGGAACTAACGGCAAGGCCATGCTGCTGCTCTCCGGCGGCATCGATAGTCCGGTTGCGGGCTGGTCATCCATGCGCAGGGGGCTGGAGGTAGAGTGTATACACTTTTATAGCTATCCTTATACCAGCGAGCTTGCCCGGCAGAAGGTTGTAGATTTGACGCGCGTCCTGTCGCGTTATGCCGGGGTGATCAAGCTGCACCTGGTTCCGTTCACGGAGGTGCAGACCTCTTTTACCGGGATCGGACAGGACAATCTGATTATTACGCTGATGCGACGGGCCATGCTGCGGATCGCTACCGGTCTTGCTGAGAAGGAGGGGGCGCTTGCGCTGATTACCGGCGACAGTCTGGGCCAGGTGGCCAGCCAGACCTTGCCCAGCATGAATGTGATCGGGCGCGCGACAAGCCTGCCACTGCTGCGTCCGCTGGTGATGATGGACAAGAGTGAGATTGTGGAGCTCTCCCGGAGAATCGGTACGTATGACTTGTCCATCCTCCCTTATGAGGATTGCTGTACACTGTTCGTGCCTAAATCACCGACGACGAATCCGAATATGCGGATTGTAGACAAGATTGAAGCAACGCTGCCCGGCTATCAGGCCTTACTCGATACGGCGGTTGCCGGCACCGAGACCGTACTCATTACACCTTATGGCAATGAGAAACCAGAGGACTTAGTACCGGCGCAGGCAGGCCTTCAGGAAGAGTGGTTCTGAACAGCGAGGTGTGTCCGGCGGCGCTTCCAGTGCCCCGCAGCCAGGATACCGGCAATCACTGCGGCGATGAATACAATGTGAAGCAGCGGATGTGCCTTGAAGTAAGGGGCAATGAGCTTCTCGCTGGCAATCATGGTGGAGGCTGTGAAGCCAAGCACGCCTGAGCCGATATAGATAATCCAAGGGTACCTGTTGATCAACCTGATAAACAGCGTGCTGCCCCAGACTACAATGGGCACACTGATCAGCAGCCCGAGCACAACAAGCGTAATATTATGATTGGCTGCACCGGCAATGGCAATGACATTGTCCAGTCCCATGGCCGCATCGGCTATCACAATCGTCCGCACAGCCGCCCACAGGGTGCCCCCTGCGTGAATATCCGCATCCTCGCTGCTGCCGGACAGCAGCCTGAAGGCTATAAGGATCAGCAGCAGTCCGCCGATTGCAAGTAGCCATGGAATCTTAAGCAGCCATACTACAAGAATGGTGGCGATAATCCGCAGGATGACCGCACCGCCTGTGCCGAGCAGAATCGCTTGCTTCTGCCGGCTTCCCTGCAGATTGCGCGCAGCCAGGCCGATGACAATGGCATTGTCGCCCGCCAGAATAAGATCAAGGAACACGATATTCAGCAGAGATAATATGAAATCCACAGCGGATGTATTCATCCCGGGTCACTCCTATAGGTTTGGTAGCTTGCTCCCCCTCGGCAGGCAGTCAGCCGGAGACTATAGATATACGCAGCAGTCTGGCCTTACATGCGCAGTTTCCAAAATAGCGGGACAAGAAGCATAGCTTGTCGCCCTGAGGCATACATGTAGATACATGGAGTTCAGGGAGGCTGAGGTGGATGGATTCATTATTGCTGCTTGGTGAAATTCTAATGATTAATCTGGTGCTCAGCGGAGACAACGCTATGGTCATTGCAATGGCCAGCAAGAATCTGCCGGAGAAGCACAGGAAGCTGGCCGTCTGGTGGGGCGCCGCCGGAGCGGTCTTGCTGCGCTGTATCCTGACCTTCGCCGCAGTGCTGCTGCTCAAGATTCCCTATATTGAAGCCGGAGGGGCCATGCTGCTGCTCTGGATTTCCTTCAAGCTGCTGCTGGAGGACGAGGATGAGCTTAGAATCGAGGGAAGCCCCAGTGTCTGGAAGTCGGTGCGCACCATATTGCTCGCGGATTTCATCATGAGTCTGGATAATGTGCTGGCGATTGCCGGGCTTGCCAAGGGGGATCTGGCGCTGATCGTGATCGGGATTGCCATCAGCATTCCGATTGTGGTCTGGGGGAGCGGCATTATCGTGGGCTGGCTGCACCGCTTCCCGGTGCTGGTCTTCATCGGCGCCTATATTCTGGCGTATACTGCCGGGAACATGCTGCTGCAGGATGCCAAATTCGGACCGGTGATTTCTTTCCTGCTGCCAACGCTTCATGCTATGCTGCCGATGCTGCTGGGAATTATCGTGGTTGTTACGGGCATGCTGAAGCGCAGGAAAGTATCCGCAGGCTGATAACCGGCAATAATAAGGCTGTACCAAAAGCTGGAAGGCTTTGGTGCAGCCTTATTTCTTTTTCAAGAGAATGCCCTCAGGAGGGTGCGCTGAAGAATGATGGTGTTTTATGCGTTTATCAGATAAAATAAAGGGAAACCTGTCGCCGGATTTGTCTGCTGAAGGGGCAAGGACTGGTGAAAAGACACGAAATTTTGAAGGGATAGGTGAAAGATGTCTTCCAAAAATGACATGAAACTGGGTGTGTTCATCGCCGCCGCCGGCCTTGTGATCCTGCTGGGCAAGCTGGGGGTGTTCGGTTTTCTGGGACGGGCCTTATGGCCGCTCATCATTCTGGTTCCGGGCCTGTTCCTGCATGTGCTCTTTTTCACCCGCCGCGCTTCTGCATCTGTACTCATTCCTGCGGGCATACTATCGGTGTACGGCTTGCTCTTCGGCTTATGCAACACCTGGGGCTGGGACCTCATGAGACACTTATGGCCTGTTCTTCTGCTGGGGATCGCAGTGGGACTGTACGAATATTCGCTGTATGCTTCAGGCAGAACCGGAGGCTTAACCACCGCCGCTGTTATCCTTGGATTGCTTAGCGTAGTGCTGGTTGTATTCACCCTGCTGGGTACTGGGGCACTGTATCTGCTTGGTGCTGTTCTGGTGGCTGCGGGCCTGTGGCTGATGCTGGGAAGAGGCAGACCCGGAAGCCGTAATAAGTGGACCGGAGGCTGGTAAGCCCCCCGCTGAGTCAGTTTTTAGGCAAAAATAGAAAAAATAAGCGGACTTGGTAACGTTTTTTTCAGAAAAAGACTTGCTTTTCATAGTGCTTTCACTATAAAATTAAGGAATGTTGGAGCGTCGGCTTTCTGCCAGGCGCTTCTTTTGTGAGACTGCCGTGACATGCTATAAATTTAAACATTTTTAATTTGATAAATGAGAGGATTTGGATACAAATCATGCATTCAAGAAAAGATATCCGTAACATTGCGATCATTGCCCACGTTGACCATGGTAAAACAACACTCGTCGATCAGCTTCTTCAACAGTCCGGGATTTTCAGCGCGCACGAGCACGTTCAAGAACGTGCTATGGACTCTAACGATATCGAACGGGAACGTGGAATTACAATCCTAGCTAAAAATACAGCAATCACTTATAAAGAGTTCCTGATTAACATCGTAGATACACCTGGACACGCTGACTTCGGCGGCGAAGTAGAACGGATCATGAAGATGGTTGACGGCGTATTGCTCGTTGTTGACGCTTATGAAGGCTGCATGCCGCAAACGAAATTCGTTCTGCGTAAAGCCTTGGAACAAAGACTTACTCCAATCGTTGTCGTTAACAAGATTGACCGTCCGGCTGCTCGTCCGAAGGAAGTTATTGATGAAGTACTTGATTTGTTCATCGAGCTTGAAGCCAGTGATGAGCAATTGGAGTTCCCGGTTGTGTATGCATCAGCTCTTAACGGAACATCAAGCATGGTCCCTGAGAAGCAAGATGAGACAATGCTTTCTCTGTACGAAACCATCGTTGAGCATATCCCGGCTCCAACTGAAAGTGTAGAAGATCCGCTTCAATTCCTAGTGACTTTGATGGATTACAATGAATATTTAGGCCGTATCGCGATTGGCCGTGTTAACCGCGGTGTGATCAAACAGGGTCAGTCAGTAACAGTTATTATGCGTGACGGTAAGAGCAAAACTGCGCGTATTGAGAAGCTGTTTGGCTTCCAAGGTCTAAAACGTATTGAAACAGAATCAGCGGGCGCAGGGGATATTGTTGCTATCGCAGGAATCAAGGACATCAACATTGGTGAGACCATTGCTGATCCGGCAAATCCGGAAGCACTGCCTGTTCTTAAGATTGACGAGCCAACTATGCAAATGACTTTCCTTGTAAATAACAGTCCTTTTGCTGGTAAAGAAGGTAAATGGGTAACTTCCCGTAAGCTTCGTGAGCGTCTGTTCAAAGAACTGGAAACCGATGTGAGCTTGCGTGTGGATGAAACAGACAGTCCTGATGCGTTTATCGTGTCTGGACGCGGCGAGCTTCACCTTGGTATTCTGATCGAGAATATGCGTCGTGAAGGTTATGAAATGCAAGTGTCTAAACCACAAGTAATCATTAAAGACATCGATGGTGTTAGATCTGAGCCGCTTGAGCGCCTCATGATTGACATTCCAGAAGATAGCATGGGTTCAGTTATGGAAAGTCTGGGCAGCCGTAAAGCCGAGATGGTTAACATGATCAACCACGGCACCGGCCAAGTCCGTCTGGAATTCCTGATTCCGGCACGCGGCCTGATCGGCTACAACACACATTTCCTGACGCTGACACGCGGCTACGGTGTAATGAACCATGCCTTCGATAGCTATGCTCCACTGCTTGGCGGCCAAGTTGGCGGACGTCATCAAGGTGTGCTTGTAGCCAGTGAAAGTGGAACAACAACCCAATATGGAATCGTGGGTGTTGAGGATCGTGGTATTCTCTTCCTGGATGCAGGTACTGAAATTTATGAAGGTATGATTGTAGGCGAGCATACTCGTGATAACGATATTATCGTTAACATTTGCAGAGAAAAAGCACTTACCAACATGCGTACCTCCGGCAAAGATGATACTGTAAAAATGAAGACACCACGTACCTTCTCTTTGGAAGGCGCGCTTGAATATTTGAATGATGATGAATATTGTGAAATCACTCCTAAATCTGTACGTCTGCGCAAAAAGATCCTGAATAAGGGCGAGCGCGAGCGTGTAGAGAAGCAGCGTAAGGCGGCGCAAGCCAGTCAAGCGTAAGCGGATGACAATGAAGCCGCCGGATGAATAATCCGGCGGCTTTTATTATTTTACCGGCAAGGGATCTTTCAAATTGCAGGGATTAATAGCAGTACAAAACAGCTGCGGGTGATATAATGTAAGCGTAACTTATTATCCGGGAGGAGTGACGGGCTATGCAAAGCTGGTTCGCTGAGCATCCAGTTATCGCTTATATTGTCATTTTTGTATTACTGACCTATGTGTATAACCAAGTATTTCGCGTCAACCAGAAGCTGCCGATTGGCAAAGAGATCGTGCTCTATCTGATGATGGCGGCAGGCTCGGGTATGCTCCTTATCTTCCAGCACGACAAGCTGCCGATCATCCAGTGCCTGCTGGTAGCGGTCGGACTGATGCTGCTTGTGCGGGTCCGCTACCTGGTGGAGGCCCGGCAGAAGCGGAAGGCTGCAGCGGCTGCAAAACGGCAGTGAGCGCAACTTTTGATGACCGGCTTCGTCTAAGTTATTACGAAGTTATCTACTTCTATTCCAGTTGAATGAAAAGGAACTAAATGGATTATGAATACAAGCAAGGGCAATCTGCCACCCAGAAGGAACGGCCAGCAAGGAAGCACCACCTCTAACCGGCAGCAGCCCAAATCTGCTGCTTCAACCACAACCGCAAAGAAAAAGCCGCGAAAGGCCAAAAAGCGCGGATTCTTCGCCCGGCTGATGAGAGTGCTGCTCGTCATTCTCCTGATCGCCGTGATAGCGGCATTAGGCTACGCAGGGTATTTGTACTGGAAGGTTGACCAGGGAGGATTCGGAGTGGACCAGCCGGTTGCGGCAGGACAATCCGCCTCGGAGAAGCCGCTGACGATGCTGCTGCTCGGTACGGACAACCGTCCGAAGCACCCGTCCAACCTGACAGATGTGATCATGGTCGCGGCCTTGAACCCGGAGACGAAATCGGCAACGGTAATCTCATTGCCCCGCGATACATATGTTGAGCTTAGCGGATACAAGAAGACGAAGATCAATGCTTTTTACTCCCGCTTCAAGAGCAAGGAGAAGACCTCCGGGACTCTGGCTGAGGATGAGATGAAGAAGATGATGAGCAAATATCTGGACATTAAGGTCGATTATACTACCGTGCTGGATTTCCAGGGCTTCCGGGATATTGTCGATGAGTTCGGGGGCGTAGACGTTAATATCAGTGCGAATATGTGTTACACAGACAGTGTGGATGGCACCGATATTAATCTCAAAAAAGGCGAGGCCAAGCTAAACGGAGATAAAGCGCTGGATTATGTGCGTTACCGCAAGTCCAACTGCAAGCCGGCTACGAAGCCTTCGGATGATTTCGAGCGCAACAAGCGCCAAAATGAAGTGCTGACTTCATTGATCTCACAAATGCAGTCGCTGGGCGGGGTCCTCAAAATCGGCCGGGTGCTGGATGCAGTGGATAGTAATCTGGAAAGTGATATTGAGAATGCGCAGATCAAAAGCTTAATCGCTACCTATTGGGATATTTCCAAGGAGAATGTCGAATATGTACCGGTAACCGGAACCTGGCGCAGTCCCTATGTATATATTAACGATAAGGAGCTGGACGCGGCCAAGAAAAGCCTAAAGGACCGGATATCCGGTGCTTCAGCTGCCGTGGTCTCAGGCCAGCCTTGAGCAAGCTTTTGGGTACAATCTGCAAATTGAATGCAAGTTTCGTCCTGTGCTATAATATAATAAATTGAATGCATTCTTGCCGCATAGGGGGCCTGTAACTATGTCAGAAGCCGTTGCTCAGCTCAATGAAACTCTGCTAGCTATGCTGCAATCGGAGACGTTTGTTCTTCTTAACACTGTGGATGCAGAATCCGGCGGTCCTACGTCGACTGCGATCTCCTGGATCTATGCTGTTAGCCCTTCTATCGTCCGCCTTGCTGTGGACCACCGCTCCAGACTGGTGAACAACATGAAGGTTAACCCGAGGGTAACGATTACGGTGTTTGGCGAAGGGACGGTGCATGCCATTAACGGTCATGCTGCGGTTCGGCTGGACCCGTTGCCGGATGTTCCGTTCAAGATGTGCTGTTTTGATATTGAGATTGAAGCAGTCCGCAATGCGCTGTTCTACGGTGCGCACCTGGAATCTGCTCCGAAATATGCGAAGGTATACGATGCACGTGCGGCTGAGAAGCTGGACGGTCAAGTGTTTGCCGCCATGCAAAAAGCCTAGTGTGCTATCACTAGGCTTTTTTTGAAATCAGCTTACCTTGTATTGCCTTGCGGTTCTATATCCTCGGGCAGCTGTGGAATGATCCGGCCGATAATGTCGGCCATCTCGGAGGCGAATCCGGAGACCGGGTTCCCCTTGGCGATATGCTTGCCCATCTCGGCCAGTCTGCTGCTGAGGTCCATGTCGGCAGTAACTAGCACTCTTATACCCTTGGGGTCCTTTCGGATCGCTTCAGCTACCGAATATTTTACGCTTCCCACCCGCGAACGGGTAAGGGCGCCGTCCACATCAATGCCGACCACGGCAACGTTGTTCATAACGACGCAGTGGACGCCTTCCACACCGGGGACTCTTCGCGCTAATTGTTCAAAATGATCCTTAAGTGCAACATCGCTGTCGTGCTTGCCTTCTGAAGGTTGTCCCGAATCCGGGGTAGGCTCCTGTACGGCTGTACCATCTTCCGACAGTGTCCGCACTCCGCGGTTCCCCTGACTGTGTACCGCTTCAGCCGACTGTTTATCCTGAGGAGAGGGTGATGTCTCTTTATTAGCGATACCGCAGCTTGTCAGCAGCAGCAGTACCAGCAACAGACACATTGATTTTCTCATATGTGCGTACTCCTTTCAGCCTGAGAATTAGTGATTTACCTTATCTTGCCCTTGCTGAAAAGAGTTATGTATGATCAATCAAACCAGGCGCTGTGGAGGGGATAACATGAAAAAGATATTCGTACTGGACACTAACGTGCTGTTGCACGACCCCAATTCGATTTTTGCTTTCAAGGCGAATGAGGTGGTCATTCCTGCTGTAGTCCTGGAAGAAATCGACTCCAAGAAGCGTAATGCCGATGAAATCGGCCGCAACGCCCGCACCGTATCGCGTCTGTTAGACGGACTCCGGGAGCTGGGCCACCTGCATAGCGGAGTGGTACTGGACCACGGAGGTACGCTGAAGGTGGAGCTTAACCACCGCAGCTTCGTCAAGGTACAGGAGATGTTCGGCGAAGTCTCGAATGACAACCGGATATTGGCTGTAGCGCTCAATTATCTCCATGAGGAGAACGAGAAGGCTGACCCGAGTCCCGTGGTACTTGTAAGTAAAGATGTTCTCGTCCGCATCAAAGCGGATGTGCTTGGCATAACCCCGGAGGATTATCTGTCCGACCGCACCGGTGATCTGAATGAGCTCTACTCCGGCTGCCAGTCGCTGATGGCCCATCCTTCACTGATTGATGAATATTACAGTCACCGGTTCTTGCCCACGAAGCAGCTGGCGCTTTCCTATCCGCTGTATCCGCATGAATTCGTCATTCTGAAGGATGAGATCGGCAGCGGCAAATCCGCGCTGCTCAAGGTCAACAGCGATGCCTCCCGTCTGGAGCCGCTCTATCTCGGCAACGATGCGGTATGGGGGATCAGCGCCCGGAATGCGCAGCAGCGGATGGCGCTTGAGCTTCTGCTGAATGATGATATTCCGCTGGTGACCATCACAGGCAAGGCAGGAACAGGCAAGACGCTGCTGGCGCTGGCCGCCGGATTGTTCAAGGTAGAGGATGAACACAAATACAAGAAGCTGCTGATTGCCCGCCCGGTCGTACCGATGGGTAAGGATATCGGCTATCTGCCGGGAGAGAAGGATGAGAAGCTCCGTCCATGGATGCAGCCGATTTACGATAACCTGGAATTCTTGTTCGACACCAAGAAGGCAGGGGATATCGATAAAATATTGATGGGGCTGGGAAGTATCCAGGTAGAGGCGCTGACCTATATCCGCGGCCGTTCCATCCCGTCGCAGTTCATTATCATTGATGAGGCGCAGAACCTGTCCCGCCACGAAGTGAAGACGATTGTCTCCCGGGCCGGCGAGGGTAGTAAGGTGATCCTGATGGGTGACCCCGAGCAAATTGACCACCCTTATCTGGATGCGGCGAGCAACGGCCTCAGTTATATTGTTGAGAAGTTCAAGCAACAGGGCATTAGCGGACATATTACACTTGAAAAGGGCGAGCGTTCGCATCTGGCGCAGCTGGCTGCGGATTTGCTATAGCCCTCACAAATGTCTCATGCAGCTGTTTATCACTTCTGCAGTTCACAACTCAGCGGGCAAAGCCGTCATTCAACCGGCAACCAGCCGGTGAGTAAGTACAATCAGAGCCGGGAGAACACCACTCCCGGCTTTTTCCTGCCCGCCCCCGGAAGCGGCGGGAGAGTTTTTGTGCAGTTAAAAGGTGCGATCAGCGGAGGGAGCGGAATTGTTCTGGAGAAGCGTAGCGTTCGCCTTTAAAGACGGATTTCAACATCTAATCCTTTATTGAATAAGAAATCGGGCTTTAACAGCGATCGGAAGAATAATCCGCACACGCAGCGTCTTGCGCACCCGGGTTTTGACCTGCACAGAACAATCCCGCCGTTTCCTTCTATATAAAGAGAACGGTTTCACAACCCGAGACAAGCGCCCGCATCTCTGCTAAAATGAGGAATAAGAAACGCTGAAGGAGAGAGCGCATGTGCTGAAACGCAAAAATTACTGGCTGCTGTTTGCAGTTCTGCTGCTGGCGCTGACAAGCCTGTCACCCAGCATGGAACTGAATACGGATCATGGAAGCTATCCGCCCAGACAGCCGCTGGACCAATCAGAGCATCCTCCTTCAGGGGAAGCAGGGGAAGTCGAAAGCCTCCAGGTCCGCGTCTCGCTCAGTACGGAGGAATTCAGCGTCCTGGAGCAGATCAGTAAGGAGTATTCCTTATCCAGCGGAGCCAGTGTGATCCTTAAGAATGTAGAAGCGGAAGACGGGGGAGCACAGGTTCGGAAGGAGTTAACCGTCGGGACAAGCCCGGATATTGTGATGTTGGACGGTCACAGCATCTATGATCTGGCGACCCGGGGCTATCTATTGCCTGTAGATATCTACCAGAGTGTTCCCGGGAGCACCCCGCTTACGATGCTTATTCCGCAGATGCAATGGAACGGATATAACTGGGGAGTGCCGTTGGATATCGATCCATACGTTCTGGTGTATTCACCTGAACGGCTTGCTGGATTAGGCTTTGCGGAGGTGCCGGCAAGTCTGGAGCAGTGGAATGAGCTGCTTGTCCGGCTGAAGCAGGAAAAGGAGAAGAACCGGTATCTGCTGGCAATGGATACGCGGAATCCATACGGGTATGCCGCTGTGCTGCATAGCATGGGCAGCAGTCTGCGCTCCGTCAGCCTTGAGCAGGCCCGGTGGACAGAAGCGGCGAGTAGTTATTTGTATCTGACCAGCCAGTTCAATAAGGAGATCTGGGAGCTGCTGCAGGAGGGGAAGCTTGCGGTGGCGGCCGTGCCGCTCTCGGAGTGGAAAAAGCACGGGAATTCAACACTGGCGGTGCAGATGCCGAAGAAGCAGGAGGGCGTACCAAACTATGAGGTGATTAACAGCCGTTTTTTTGCCCTTCCTGCACAATCGGGCAGTCCGGAAGCGGCGGTCAGATGGCTCGCTTATGTCACTTCAAGCTCGGCTCAGCAGGAATGGCTGGAGAACACAGACCGTCTGCCTGCACTGGATGAGCTATACCGCTCAGACCAGCCGAAGATCGGGAAGCTGCCCATGGATGCCGGATGGTTCCTTGCAGAGGATAACACCCCCCTTTCCGGCTCTGAGGCGGAGTGGAACCGGAAAGCTGAGGCAGCGCTTGGTTTGTTAACCGGCAAGCTGAATGCTGCCGCTTATGAAGCAGTGGTAAAGCCTCCTTTAGAATGAGAGCGATAGCTTCACACGCAGGATGCCGTCCGAGCTTGCGACCTCGGTGGCCTGCAGGAAGGAGACGATCTTGGAAGGGTAGAAGCCGAGATCGAATTCTTCCTCCAGTGCCTGACGGGTGGTATCCGGCAGCTCCAGCCCATTGAACACCACATGATCAACATGGAACATCAAGCCGTTGACCGGCTCCTGCTGTATGGCATAGCGGCCGGTCAGCGACAGCGATAAGCCCCCGCTTTTACCTGTTGCCGAGATTGAATTGTCCTTGAACGCAAACCGGAAATCCTGGAACAGCGGGTTCTGGGAAACCAGGAACTCATTCAGATCCTTTTCCGAAAGCGCCAGATTATAGGTCATCCCCTTGCGCACCAGCACGCCGTCCCGGTTCTGGACGAACTCCGGCAGATGCTTCATGGCTGAAGCCAGCGCTTTGAAATACTTTTGCACCTCATGCAGTCCGATATTCTCCCAATATTTGCTGAACTCCTCCAGCAGCCGTTCCATGCTCTCAGGATCTGTACTAGCCTTAATCCCGCCTTCAATTTCTTTATTCAAGGCAAGTACACGCTTCCGCTGCTCTTCAAGCGCTGTTTTGAGCTCTGCCAGCTCCTGACTGCTGCGCCGGGCGGCCGTGAGCGTGCTTTTCAAATCCTTATACTGCGATTCATACTCCGTAAGCGTTCTCCGGTCCTGCCCCATAATAATCTCATAATAATCGAATAGTGCGAACAGTCTGCTGATACTTTTGGCGGAGAGGAATGCTGTAAGAAGTCCATCCCGTTCTCCCATATAATAGGCCCGAACAACGGCGCCCGCCCGTTCCTGCTGATCCGTGATACTACTCTGCTTGGCGTCAGCCTCCTGCTCGAGCACAGCGGCTTTGCGCTCCAGCGTCTGTTGTTCTGCGGTAATCCGGGCAATCTCGCGTTCAATCTCTGCGGAGGACAACGTCTGCTCCAGCAGTTTGCGGGTCTCTTCATTGTCTGGCATGGAGGGCGGCGAAGCGCTGACTCCAGAAGTGAAGCCGGAACCGGCGGACAGATAGACCGGAGAAGCCGGCGGCATAGCGATGCAGGTGAGGACGACCATTGCTGCGAATAACCGGCGAACAGTATTACGGGATACCACTTGCACCACCACCTTGAACAGAGTTAGACAGGTATGTACTATTTATATGTTTCGGCCTGTTAAAATATCATACCCTGTTTTGAACGTCCCGGAACTACAATTCTGCAAACAAAAAAACGGAAATGCTTCCTTAAGTCAAGAAGCCATATCCGTTCATTTCTATATATATGCGTTAAAGCGGCAAGCCCATCTCAAATATCGTCCAGTAGCTGAAGCCTGTAAACGTCAGGATCATATACCCCCAAAAGAGCAGGATGTAGGTCTTCTCTGTAAATTTCATGTAGCCCAGAATGACAAAAAAAGCGGTTTGCAAAAAGAATAGCAGGGCCATTTCCGTGAGATTACCGGCAAAAGCCATAAGCCCGATGACGAGTGTAAAAAATCCTAATACGCGAAACATGCGGTCCAAGAGAGGGTCCCCCTTCCAGTATGAATCCGGCTAACAGCTGCTTACCCTTTATTATAACGGCTCTCTAAAACACTGTAAACGAATTCATTGAAAAAAATTCAAAAATTCATAATAAATATGATTTTTATTATTGACACAAGCCATCTGCCCGGAAAAAGAGAATTTATAGCAAAGGTAGTATGAGGTGCAGACAAATTGGCAATACAAATTAGTATCAAATAGATTCTATGAACTCTAATAGAGGCATAGAAATGGAGTAAGCAGCTTTTATCCCCTATTCACTACCCGGCGGAGCTGCCGGTTTTGAAGATGGTTATTTCATGATGTTGTTAGGAGGGTTAGGCTTTATGACAGCCGTTAGACAGGATGCTTGGAGTGCGGAAGATGATCTGATATTGGCAGAAATAACGCTGCGTCATATCCGTGAAGGCAGCACACAGCTTGCTGCTTTTGAAGAGGTGGGTGAAAAAATCGGCAGAACTTCGGCTGCGTGCGGTTTCCGCTGGAACAGCTGTGTGCGCAAAAGCTACGAGGATGCCATCGGGATTGCCAAAGGCCAGCGCCAGAAACGGAGCTATCTGAAAAAACAGCCTGCCTCGCGCGGAGCACAGGTAGCCGGACTGATTCTTGGTGATATGGAAGAAGACTACAGCCGCAGCGAAGGATTAAGCGAGAACAGTTTGTCTATTGATGCAGTGATCCGCTTTTTGCGGCAATGGAAGGGAACGTTCCAGGAGGCCGGAAGACAGCTTAAAATGCTGGAGCGCGATCTGCGGGAGAAGGAAGAAGAGCTCTCTGAACTGAGAGTAGAGAATGAACGTTTATCCAGAGAAGTGAATCTTGCCCAGAGTGATTACCGTGTGGTCAATGATGATTACAAGGCGCTGATCCAGATTATGGACCGTGCGCGCAGGCTGGCTTTTCTTAATGAAGAGGATGAAGAGAAAACCCGCTTCAAAATGGATGCGAACGGAAACCTGGAACGGATTGAATAGAAGATTTAGGCAGCGAGCCCTGCGTCCGATTGCGTCACAGCAACGGATTAGCAGGGTTTTTTGTTTTGCTTTTGCAGAGACAAGCAGGATATAATTAGGAAAATTATTGGAGCTTGGCAGGGGGCAGGGTTAGCATGAGAATCGATGTGATAGGTGCTGGGTCACTGGGGCTGCTGCTTGCAGGCAGGCTGATCGCCGGCGGAGCCGAAGTGCGGATATGGTGCAGGAGTGAGGGGCAGAGCAGGGCGCTAACCGAACAGGGGCTGACTGTCAGCTATGAAGATGAGAGGGAGTCCATGCTGCTTCCAGGCAGCAGCTTCTCCGCTGCACCGGTAGAAGAATATACACAGTGTCAGCTCGCCGAGCCCGGGGAGGTTACGCTGTTAACGGTCAAGCAGAAGGTGCTTCATGAGGCTCTGCCTGAGATTCTCCTGCCGCTAAGAGACAGGAAGCTTGTAATCATAGGGTTCCAGAACGGCTATGGACATCTGGAGCTGCTGCGGGAGCTGTTGCCGGAATCATCCATCTGGGCGGCTGTAACGACAGAGGCGGCGAAGAGGAAAACATTAACAGAGGTTATTCATGCAGGTAAAGGGGAAATATGTTTAGGGAAGAGCAGCTCCCCTACTTATATTCATGAAACTGATATGCAGGCGTCTGATCCTGCGGCCATAATTAGTTTCATAGAAGCTCTTGCCTCAGCAGGATTTCACGCTTCTCTGTCGAAAGAAGTGGATACCATCATTTACCGGAAGCTTCTAATCAATGCTGTAATTAATCCTTTAACCGCCATTTGGCGGGTCCAGAACGGCGAATTGCTGGCCTCTCCTGAACGTGTACACCTTATGAGGGAACTGTATACAGAGGCAATCGGGATATTCGAGGCCTGCGGGATCACCCTGGAGCAGGGTGCCTGGGAAGCCATTCTTGAAGTATGCCGTGCGACCTCGGGCAATACATCATCGATGCTGGCTGATGTGCTTGCTGTAAGGGAGACGGAAATCCGCTGGATTAACGGAAGCATTGTGAATATGGGGCTGCAGCAGGGCGTTCAGGCGCCACTGCACCGCGGGATCTGCGGACTGGTAGAAGGCATGACTGTGAGGGAGGGGTGAGGCTGTTTGGAATTTCTCCGGAATTCGTTCGGCGTGTTAAGCGTTATTCCGATTGTTCCTTTTTTAATTGTGTATTTCGCAGGAATCGGGCTGAGGCATGACAAGAGAAAAACAATGATGATGGCGATGGACGTAACGACTTTGTTTTTATTGCTGTCAGTTTCCGGATTGTTTAATATTATTTTCGACTCATCATTTGGCTTCTTTCTTATACTACTTATTGTATTAATATCCGCCGGACTGATTGGCGGCGCGCAAAACCGCCTCAAAGGAGGGGTGGACGGAAAACGGCTGCTTCGTGCAGTTTGGCGGCTTTCTTTCTTTTTCCTGGGCGTAGGCTACGTATTATTTATGGTGGTAGGCCTCATTCAATACATATCACAAGCGATGTAACGTTCCACTGCTCCGGTGAAGCGTCAACGTCACAAAATTTTAAAGAATTAAAAAAAAGTCGTTTTCAGAAAATATTGCTCTAGATTTTTTTGACCACTGGTTGTATAATCATAAACCATATACCACATTCTATTTAGGGGGAACTGCTAGATGAAGAAGAGTAAAAGTCTATTGCTCATGTTCGCATTAGTTTTAGTTATCGGCACAGTGCTTGCTGGCTGCGGCGGAAACAAGAACAATACGAACAGCGGCACCAATGCAGCGGCGACGACTGCACCCGAAGGCAGCACGAACACAGGAACAACAGGTGACGAGAAGCTGGCTGCTGACCAGACACTTAGAGTTAACCTGACTGCAGAACCACCTACGTTTAACCCTGCACAAGCTCAGGACAGCCAAGCCAATACCGTCCTGAAGACAATGTATGAAGGCTTGACCCGCATGAATGATGAAACTGGCCAAGCTGAGCCAGGTATTGCCGAGAAGTGGGATGTTTCCGCTGACGGACTGGTATATACGTTCCACCTGCGTGATGCACAGTGGAGCAACGGTGACCCTGTAGAAGCTGCTGACTTCGTTCGCGCATGGAAAATCGTGCTCGACCCTAACACAGATCCTACTGCACCTTACGCTTATCAACTGTACTACCTGAAGAATGCTGAAGAATATTATGGAAAGAAAATTACAGATTTCAGTCAAGTGGGCGTAAAAGCTGTAGATGCGAAAACTCTTGAAGTTACGCTGAAGGCTCCAACTCCTTACTTCCTTGGACTTCTGTCCTTCTATACTTATTACCCTGTACACAAATCTGTTGAGGGTAATGCTAAATGGGCTACAAGTAAAGACACTATGATCACTAACGGCGCGTTCACCCTGACTGAGTGGACTACAGGCCAATCCCTGCAAGTAAGCAAGAACGATAAGTATTGGGATGCTGCAAGCGTTAAGCTGGCCAAAATCGACTTCTCCCTGGTTAACAGCGGCGCAACTGAACTGCTGAGCTACAAGAACGGCGAACTTGACCGCGCTGGCGCACCACACGGCGAAATCCCGCAAGAGCAGATTCCAATTGTACAAAAAGAGCTTCCTAACGAGTTCCAGAGAAAAGGTATCGCAAGTACCTATTACTATGAATTCAACATCACTGAAAAACCGTTCGACAACGTTAAAATCCGTAAAGCCCTGGCAATGTCTATTAACCGCCAGGCTCTGATCGACAACGTAACATTGGGTGGACAAATCCCAGCATTTGGTTATGTACCACCGGGTATTGCCGGCGCTGACGGTGAATTCCGTAATGCAGTTAAAGACGACTACTTCAAGGAAGATATTGAAGGAGCCAAAGCATTGCTTAAAGAAGGTCTGGCTGAAGAAGGTCTGACTGCACTGCCACCGGTTGAATTGTCTTACAACACCAGTGAAGGCCACAAGAAAATTGCTTTGGCTGTAGCTGATATGTGGAAAAAGGCTCTGGATATCACTGTAAACACTGTGAACCAGGAATGGGCTGTATTTATCGACAACCGTCAGAACCTGAACTACCAGATCGCACGTGCTGGCTGGACTGCGGATTACAATGATCCAATGACCTTCCTGGATATGTGGGTAACAGGCGGCGGTAACAATGATACAGGTTACGCTAACCCTGAGTATGACAAGCTGATTAACGAAGCTAAAACAAGCTCCGACCTGGCAGCACGCCAAGAAATGTTTGCCAAAGCTGAGAAAATGATCATTCAGGATGATATGATTCTGATTCCGTTCTACTACTACACAAACAACTCCCTGACTAAAGAGTACCTCAAAGGTGTAACTCTTGACTTCAGCGGTGCAATTGACTTCACTCGCGGATATCTCCTCGAGCACTAAGTTTTGCTGGACCTTGAGATTGCTTAACTGAATAGTGGTAGTCTGAAGGGTGCAATACACTTCGGGATATATATGTGGAATTCCATATATATCCCTTTTTTTTGCATTTCAGGATTTTTGTTAAAGATTTCACGAACTTACAAAATAAGAAATTAGACAAATGGCCATTTTTTTCATAAAATCTAATTATGTGTCTTGAAAAAAGTCAAAGGAGGTGTTGATGGGGATGGCCCGTTATATTGCCAATAAGTTTTTCTATATGGTTGTCTCGCTGTTTGTATTGATTTCAGCGACCTTTTTTCTGATGAAAGCTATTCCGGGGGACCCGTTTACGGCTGAAAAGAAGATTCCACCAGAAATAAGAGCGCGTTTATACGAGCAGTATGGATTGGACAAGCCGCTCTATCATCAGTATGTTAAGTATTTGGGTGAAATCGCTCAAGGTGATCTGGGTGTATCCATGAAGCGTCTGAATCAGGATGTAACCCACTTGATCGGCCAAACATTCTCGGCGTCTCTGAAGCTGGGGCTTATCGCAATTCTTGTGTCGGTTATTGTCGGAGTCTTTCTCGGCATGATGGCGGCACTCTATCACCGCAAGTTTATTGACAGTGCAGCAATGGTGCTGGCGGTGCTGGGGATTGCGGTTCCGAGCTTTGTAGTCGCCTCGCTGCTGCAATATGTGTTTGCCTACAAGTTCCACATGTTCCCGGTCTCCGGATTTAAGGGGCCAATGTATTATTTCTTGCCTGTAGCTGCACTATCAGCGCAGCCGATAGCCTTCATAGCGAGGCTGACGCGCTCCAGTATGCTGGAGGTGCTGCATGCGGATTACATCAAGACGGCTAAGGCCAAAGGCCTAAGCTGGGCAGCAATTCTGAGCCGCCATGTGCTGCGCAACGGGATTTTGCCGGTTGTAACCTATATGGGACCCATGACAGCTAACATCGTAACAGGTTCTGTAGTAATCGAGCAGATTTTCGGTATCGGTGGTATCGGCAAGCAATTTGTCGAAGCGATTGGTGTCCGCGATTATACTGTAATTATGGGAATCACCATCTTCTATGGTGTACTGCTTATGGTAGCACGGTTTATCACTGACATTGCTTATGTGTTTATAGATCCGCGTATCAAACTAACTGGCGGAAAGGAGGGCTAACGAGTGGCTTCTGACAAAAACTTGGTATCGCAGGATGCGAACCTGAAACCGGAAGACTTCCATCAAATCGGAATTGATGAACGGCAGGCTGAAGTCATTCAGCGCGAAAGTCTGTCCGCTTGGCGCGATTCCTGGGAACGTCTGCGCCAGAATAAAATGGCAATGACTGCGCTTGGTATTCTTGGACTGATCGTGCTGGCTGCGATTATTGCTCCGTTCTTCTCAAAATTCAATTACTATTCTAACGATTTGCTCAGCACCAACAAGCCTCCTTCATCCGACCACTGGTTTGGTACAGATGATCTGGGCCGTGATATCTTTGTCCGTACCTGGTACGGCGCACGTATCTCACTGATTGTCGGTCTTGCAGCCGCTGCAATTGACCTCTTTATCGGGGTGATCTACGGCGGAATCATGGGTTACTTCGGTGGCCGCGTAGACAACATTATGAACAAGATTTCTGAAATTCTGTACTCCATTCCGTACCTGCTGGTTGTTATCCTGCTCTTAGTTGTACTTGAGCCAAGTCTTGGAACGATCATCCTGGCGCTTACGATAACAGGCTGGATTACCATGTCCTGGATTGTGCGCGGGGAGATTATGCAGCTGAAGAACCGTGAGTTCGTATTGGCTTCGCGTTCAATGGGTGCAGGGTCCAGGCGACTGCTGTTCAAGCATCTTTTGCCGAATGCTGTAGGACCGATTATCGTAACGATTACGCTGTCTGTGCCGAATGCCATTTTTGCCGAAGCGTTCCTGAGCTTCCTCGGACTTGGTGTACAAGCTCCTATTGCTTCACTCGGTTCAATGATCAGTGACTCACTAACTGGCTGGATGTATTATCCGTGGCGGTTCCTGTTCCCTGCGATTCTCATCAGTTTAACGATGCTTTCCTTTAATATTTTTGGTGACGGTCTGCGTGATGCGCTTGACCCTAAGCTGAAAAAATAGGAAGTAAACAATGGTGGAACCCATGCGGCAAAGATATTGGCATGATATTTCAAGACCCGATGACATCTTTGAACCCAATGATCCAAGTGGGCAAACAGATAACCGAAGTTTTGATCTGACATCAGAATATGTCAGCGGCCGCAGCGTATAATCAACTTATTAAAGTGTGAATGCGCAGGCTCGCTTTAACCAATATCTCCCACGCAGTCTCCGGCGATGTGCAACATTCGCTTGGGACCTCCATCATCCTGATTACATATCCCTGGCGTAATTGCCGTGTGATGTGACCGGGTTATCGTAGTACACCAAGGGTCTTGTGCGGCTGGTGCCGCGTCTTGACCCCAAGAAGGGCGAGCCGGTGATTCCGATCATCGGAACTTCCCCGGATCTGATTAAGCCGCCGGTCGGTTATCCGCTCACAGCGCATTGCAGCGAAGCAATGGCTGCCCTGTGAAGGAGTTGATCCCGGCGCCACAGAGTTCAGTGAGACGCATTATGGCGGGCTGCTGGAATCTGCATTCGATGGCCAAGGAGGTGCAGTTCGTTTGAGTAAGAATTTGAGCAAGAATCTGATTGAAGTAGAAGGTCTTAAGAAGTATTTCAATGTTGGTAAGGGAAGAGTTCTTAAGGCTGTTGATAATATTAGTTTCTCGATTCGCGAAGGCGAAACCCTGGGTATGGTAGGGGAGTCCGGCTGCGGCAAGACTACTGCCGGCCGTACAGTTCTTCGCTTGTATGAGCCGACTGCAGGAAGCGTGAAATATAATGGTACAGATATCTACAAATTGTCCGGCGGCAAAATGAAGGCTATGCGCCGTGATATGCAAATGATTTTCCAGGACCCGTATGCCTCGCTTAACCCGCGGTTCACGGTATCTGACATCATTGGCGAAGCATTGGATATTCACAATCTGGCCGGAAGCCGGCAGGAACGCAAGAAGCGGATTGAAGAGCTGCTGGATATGGTTGGTCTTAACCATGATCACGCTACCCGTTATCCGCATGAGTTCTCCGGCGGACAACGCCAACGTATCGGGATTGCCCGCTCGCTTGCCGTGAACCCTAAGTTCATCGTCTGTGATGAGCCGATCTCGGCACTTGACGTTTCCATCCAGGCACAGGTCGTTAACCTCCTCAAGGAGCTGCAGGACCGTCTTGGACTTACTTATCTCTTCATCGCGCATGACTTGTCCATGGTTAAGCATATCAGTGACCGTGTGGCCGTTATGTACCTGGGCAAAATGGTAGAATTGGCGGAAAGTGAAGAATTGTACGCTAATCCGCTCCATCCATATACCAAATCCCTGCTCTCTGCGATTCCGGTTCCGGACCCAGAGGTGGAGGCAAACAAAAAACGCATTCATCTGCATGATGAGCTGGGCAGCCCGATTTATGCTGCTGGCGAAAAAACAAATGACAGCGACTTTGAGATGATTGAGGTGTCCAAAGGACATTTCGTGGCCAAGCAGTTTGCCTAAACTTAAAATGGCAGGTGGAACGTAGGCGGGAGCATTTAGCTCTCGCCTATTGTTTCATCGTGTGGGCTTGATGGATGAGCCCGGTGTTTCTTTCTTTGACGCCGCCCCTAACTTTGGATACAATCATAAAGGGTTTATCGATTTATGAATTACATATAGCAGCAGGTTATTGCAGAACAAGGAGGCCACAATCCATGAATGTTGTACCGGAACCACTGCCGGGCGGATCTGCGCTCGCCAGTGACTATATACATCAATATGAAGCAGTAGGACATTTGTATGGCGGGGACTTCCGCGTCCCGGAGAGCCGGGCTGAACGCGCTGAATGGCTGGATCGTACCGGAAGCCTGCGGGCAGACCGCGCAGAAGTAGTTGCATACTTACGCAGCTACAACGGGAAGCACAATACGCATGAGGCAGTTCTTCATTCGCTTGAATTGCTTGAGCAGCCAGAAACTCTCGTGGTGACCGGCGGTCAGCAGAGCGGCTTGTTCACCGGCCCGCTCTTCGTGGTCTATAAGGCCATTACGACCATTCAGGCTGCCCGGGAGGCGGCGGCTCAGCTTGGACGGCCCGTCGTGCCGCTGTTCTGGATTGCGGGGGAGGATCATGACTGGGATGAGGTCAATCATACCTATGTGCTGAACCGGACCGGCGAAATTACCCGGATTAAGCTGGATAAAGGTGAAGGACCCCGGTCCTCGGTCAGTGAGATCAAGGTGGATGCCGAGAGCTGGCTTCAAGTGGTTGCGCAGCTGGACGGCTTATTGCAGGACAGTGAGTTCAAGCCGCAACTGATGGAGCTGGTCACGGCTGCATCAACGGGTGCCGGGAATATGACGGAGGCGTTTGCGAAGCTGCTGGGGTCTTTGTTCGGCAAATTCGGACTGATTTTGCTGGATTCTGCCGATCCTGCCCTGCGCAGGCTGGAAGCGCCCATGTTCGCTTCCATGATTGAACGGAATGACGAGCTGGAGGCAGCTTATCTGGCAGCGGCTGAACGGATTACGGACAGCGGATATGAGCTACAGGCTGATGTGACGCCCGGCAATGCGAATCTTTTCTATATCCATGAAGGTGCACGGCTTCTGCTCCATAAGGTGGAGGGACGGTTCACAGACCGGAAGGCGACAGTCTCGTTCTCCCGTTCTGAGCTGCTGGAGCTGCTGGAGAGCCATCCCGAACGGTTCAGCAACAATGTGCTAACCCGTCCGCTGATGCAGGATTATGTGCTTCCTGTCCTCGCTACGGTGCTTGGACAAGGGGAAATGGCTTACTGGGCAATTCCACAGCAAGCCTTCAAGATCATGGACGGACAGATGCCGCTTATTATTCCGCGTATGTCTTTTTCAGTCATTGAGGGAACACTTCACAAGCATATGGATAAATACGGCTTGTCCTTCACGGATGTGCAGACGGGTCTGGATGATAAACGCAAAGCGTGGCTGAGCGCTCAGGATGAGCTGAAGCTCGAAGACAAATTCGAAGAGATCAAGGCAGCATTCTCAGGGATGTATGAGCCGCTGATCGAACAGCTTGGGAGCATTCAGGCGGGTCTGCTGAAGCTGGGCAGCAATAACAAGGATAAGATTATCGACCAGATCTCCTTCCTGCAGGGCAAAGCTCTGGATGCGATGGAGAAGCAGAATGAAGCTGCACTGCGCCAGTGGGAACGGATCGAGCTATCGCTAATGCCGCTGGGCAAGCTTCAGGAGCGGGTCTATAATATGATGTATTATCTGAACCGGTACGGATTGGAATGGCTGGAGGAATTGATGGCTGTGTCTGCTGACTACAGTGGAACACACCGTATTATTTATATGTAAGCAAATTATTCTAGGGGGTCCTACCATGAGTTCAATATCCAAGCAAAACAGTATTGTTGCCGATATGTCGCTTGCACCTGAGGGGCATCTCAAAATCGACTGGGTTCGCCAGCATATGCCGGTACTGAACCGCATCCGTGAGCAGTTCGAAGCCGAGCAGCCGTTCAAGGGGCTCAAGGTATCAATCACCCTTCATCTGGAAGCCAAGACCGCTTATCTGGCCAAGGTAGTGCAGGCTGGTGGCGCTGAGGTGACGATTACAGGCTCCAACCCGTTATCTACCCAGGACGACGTGTGTGCGGCACTCGTTGAGGACGGCATTACCGTATTTGCCAAGTACAATCCTTCCCCGGAAGAGTTCAAGGCACTGAACATCCGGGCACTGGAGAGCAAGCCGGATCTCATTATCGATGACGGCGGTGATTTCGCCACCCTGCTGCACTCCGAGCGTCCCGACCTGATGGAGAATGTCCGTGGGGGGGCGGAGGAGACGACAACAGGCATCATTCGGCTGAAGGCACTGCAGAAGCAAGGCATGCTGAAATTCCCGATGGTGGCGGTAAATGACGCTTATTGCAAATATTTGTTCGATAACCGCTATGGTACAGGACAGTCGGCATGGGATGGCATCGTCCGCACCACTAACCTGATTGTGGCCGGTAAAACAGTGGTTGTGGTCGGCTACGGCTGGTGCGGTAAAGGTGTAGCGATGCGGGCCAAGGGGCTTGGGGCGAACGTAATTGTTACAGAAGTGGATGCGATCAAGGCGGTCGAAGCCCACATGGACGGATTCCATGTCATGCCGATTTCGGAAGCTGCGAAGCACGGTGATTTCTTCGTTACAGTCACTGGCAACCGTTACGTAATCCGCGGTGAGCATTATGATGTGATGAAAGATGGCGCGATTCTCTGCAATGCCGGACATTTCGATGTGGAGGTCAACAAGCCGGAGCTGGCTGAGCGCTCGGTGTCCCAGCGGACGGTGCGCAAGAATATCGAAGAGTATAAGCTTAAGGACGGACGCAAGCTGTATCTCCTGGCTGAAGGACGTCTGGTGAACCTTGGCGCAGCGGATGGTCATCCGGCAGAGATTATGGATACCACCTTCGCACTCCAGGCCTTGTCCCTTAAATATGTGAATGATAATTATAAGAGTATTGGCGTCAAAGTGGAGAATGTACCCTATGAGCTGGATGAGCAGGTAGCGCGTTACAAGCTGGAAAGTCTGGGGATATCCATCGACAGCCTGACACAGGCGCAAGTGGAGTATCTGGACAGCTGGAATCTGAACGACTAAGGATATGGATCTGCACGAGCCCGGAGCCAATCACATTGGCCCGGGCTTTTGCATGTCCGCAGGGATTGCAAGAATAGCCTCTTGACAAATAAGAAAAAATTACCTTGCTCCGGAAAAAGGTTTTTGATTTTTAATGGCGAATCTATTATGCTTAGGTGGTGAAAAGTGGGGCAAAGTGGGGAATCGGGATTTAAAGGTGGGGACCAAGCATGTTTATGGGGGAATACCAGCACAGCATTGACGATAAAGGCCGGATTATTATCCCGGCCAAGTTCCGTGACATGCTCGGAACCTCCTTCGTTGCGACCCGCGGCCTGGACTCATGCTTGTTTGTTTATCCCATGGAAGAATGGGGAATCATGGAGCAAAAGCTTAAAAGCCTATCACTGATGAAATCGGATGCCCGTGCGTTCAGCCGCTTTTTTTTCTCGGGAGCGACTGAGTGTGTATGGGACAAGCAAGGCAGGGTGAATCTGCCGGGTAATCTGCGGCAATATGCCAAGCTGGACAAGGACTGTGTTATTCTGGGCGTTTCGAACCGGGTGGAGATCTGGAACAAGCAGCTATGGGAGCAGTACTTCGAACAGTCAGAAGAATCGTTCAACGAAATCGCCGAGAAATTGGTGGATTTCAATTTTGATCTATAAAACATACCATTTCGAATTACTGCCTTGGAGGGATGCAGCTTGTTTCACCACATCACGGTACTAAAAGAAGAAGCGACAGAAGGGCTGCACATCAAGAAGGATGGCCTATATGTAGATTGTACGCTCGGAGGAGCCGGGCACAGCGCCCTTATCGCATCCAAGCTTAGCGGTGAGGGCCGGCTGATCTGTCTGGATCAGGATGACTGGGCGCTGAACAATGCGAAGGAGAGATTGTCCGGATACGGCGACAAGGTGGTGACCGTTAAGACCAACTTCCGCGATCTGGAGCAGGTTCTGAAGGGACTGCCGTTTGTTCCACAGAAGGACGGAGTTCCTCAAGTAGACGGGATTCTCTTTGATCTGGGGGTATCTTCTCCGCAGTTTGACGAGGGGGAACGCGGATTCAGCTACAATCATGACGCTCCGCTGGATATGCGGATGGACCAGTCGGCACAGCTGACGGCGGCGGATATCGTCAACACCTGGAGTGAGCGGGAAATTGCCAGGGTGCTTTTCCAGTATGGAGAAGAGAAATTCTCACGGCGGATTGCCCGGAAGATTGTTGAGCGCAGGGAAGAACGCCCGGTGGAGAGCACCGGTGAATTGGCCGAACTGATCAAGGAAGGCATTCCTGCGGCTGCAAGAAGGACCGGAGGACATCCGGCCAAGCGGAGTTTTCAGGGGCTGCGGATAGCCGTCAATGATGAGCTGGGTGCTTTTGAGGAAGGGCTGCATGCGGCTGTACGCTGTCTGGCGCCTGAGGGAAGGGTATCCGTTATCACCTTTCACTCGTTGGAGGACCGGATCTGCAAGCAGATTTTCAGCAGCTATCTAAGCCGTTGTACTTGTCCGCCTGACCTTCCGTACTGCGTATGCGGTGCCAAAGGTACCTTGAAGCTAATGAACCGCAAGCCCATTGTGCCGGGAGAAGAAGAGCTGGAGCTTAACTCGCGTGCCCGTTCAGCCAAGCTGCGTATCGCTGAGAAATTGTAGATGACGATAAAGGAGAATCAGAGATGGCTTATACCCGCGGAAATTTAGCAGTTCAACCTAAGAGAAAAGAAACGGCAAACCCGCTGTACCGTGAGAAAACGAAAGTTGTCACCAGGCGCAGAGTGCTGCCGCTGCAGGAGAAGCTTTTGTACATGCTGACGCTGGGAGCCTTTATTCTGGTAGCAGCCTCCCTGATCTGGCGTTACGTCCATATTTACGATTTGAATATGCAGGCCCAGAAGCTGGACAGCGCAATTGCCAACAGCAAAAAACAAATTGCAACATTTCAGATGGAGAAGCAGACGCTGGAGCAGACGATCGTCCCGCGGGCGAAGGAAATGGGTTTTGTAGTCCCTTCTGAGGACTCTACCATCTATGTTCCGCTTAGCAGCCAGGCTACTGAAAAGGCCGGTAAATAATCAGCGATGAACGGCAATCGCAATAATAGAGGTTGTGAGGTACCTTATGGTTAAGAGAATCAAACTTCGCACGCTGTTTATAGGAGGGTGTATTACCCTCTTTTTTCTTGTTTTAGTCGCCAGAGTATTCTGGATTCAGGTTTTGCAAGGCAAGGAGTGGCAGGAGGCCGCAGCTACGCAGTGGGCGCATACTTCAACCATCAAGGCTGTCCGCGGGGTGATCGAAGACCGTAACGGCAGTGTTCTGGCCAGCGATGTGCCGGCCTACACGGTGGTGGTTAACCCTCAGGTCATTGCCGAGAAAAAGATCGGCGAAGAGGTGATTCAGGGCCTGCATGAGCTATTGAACAAACCGGTGGATGAGCTGAAGAAGCTGGTGGAGGCCAAGGATAAAGACGGAAAATATCTGAAGAACCGTGAGATCCGTAATGAAGGCTGGAAGATTAACCAGGATATGGCCGATAAAGTGAAGGCTTTTGTAGAGAAGCTTAAGAAAGAACATGATACGCTGGAGACCGGAGTCGGGCTCGTCAGGGAGCAGAAGCGCTATTATCCTAAGGATTCGCTTGCTGCGCATATTCTGGGCTACACAGACAGAGACGGCAAAGCAATGATGGGACTGGAAAAGCTCCTGGACAAACAGCTCTCCGGAACGGATGGGAAGCTGGATTACCAGAGTGACGGTAAGGGCATCAAGCTGCCCGATTCCAAGGATACGTTCCAGCCTGTGGTGAATGGAAGCAACTATAAGCTGACGATCGACAGCACGATCCAATTATATATTGAAGAGGCCATGAAGAAGGCTTTTGCCGAGTATAAGCCCAAATCGATCAGTGTCATTGCTGCCGATCCGAACACGATGGAGATTCTGGGTCTGGCCAACATGCCGACCTTTAACCCGAATGAATATTACGATCAGAATCAGGATGCGGCGGGCTTCTTTAATCATGCGATTATGACAAGATTCGAGCCGGGTTCAACATTCAAGATCGTCCCGCTGGCCGGTGCTGTGCAGGAGAAGCTGTTCAATCCGAATGAAAAGTTTCAATCAGGCTCCATCCGGATCAAAGGGTACAGCAAGCCAATCTTCGATATGAACCGGGCCGGATACGGGACGATCACCTTCTTGGAGGGGGTCAAACGGTCCAGTAACGTTGCCTTTGTTAAGTTCGGTTACGAGATGCTGGGCAAGGACAAGTTGCTGAAGTATATCAATGATTTTGGTTTTAGTGAGAAGACAGGAATTGATCTTCCGGGCGAAATCACCGGGCTTGTCAACCCGGACCCGAACCGGGCGGTAGAGAATGCTACACTTGCCTATGGTCACGGCAAGCTGCTGGTGACCCCGATTCAGCAGCTCACGGCCATGGCGGCGATTGCGAACGGCGGCAAGCTGCTGGTGCCGCATGTGGTGAAGGAGGTTACCGATCCGAATACCGGCAAGACCACGGTCACCAAGCCGGAGGTTGTACGTCAGGTGCTCTCAGAGGCAAGCGCACGGGAGACGGGCAGCTATCTGGAACAGGTAGTGGCGGATCAGCAGCACGGAACCGGCAGACATGCTTACATTGAGGGATACCGGGTAGCAGGTAAGACAGGTACTGCGATCAAGCCAGATGGTAAGGGCGGGTATGACCGGGACAAGGTTCGCTCCGCGTTCCTCGGTTACGCACCGGCCAATGATCCGAAGATCGTGGTCTTCGTAACCATTGACGAGCCTGCCGATGCTGCCGGCGGCGGTGCTGCTGCGGGTCCAGTCTTCAAGGATATCGTCTCCCATGCGCTTCCTTATATGGGCGTGCCCAAAGCGGGGGATGTCACAGGTCCTGCCGACAAGAAGACGGTGAAGGCCGAGGCTGTGGTCCAGCGCAAAGCGCCGGATCTGACCGGCAAGACGGTGAAGGCAGCGAGACAACTGCTCATTAATCAGGGCTTTGATTTTGAAGCGGTCGGTCAAGGTGCTAATGTAGTTAGCCAGTACCCTGAGAAAGGCACTGCCTTAACAGCCGGCCAGCGGATCTATCTGTTAAGCGAGCAGGGAGAGAATCTGACGCTTCCTGATTTGCGCGGACAGTCCCTGCGCGATGCGCTGGAGATTCTGAACCTGCTGAAGGTGGGCATCTCCATTGAGGGAGAAGGCTATGTCACAGAGCAGAGTCAGGTCAAGAACAAGGGCAAAACGCAGGTAGCACTGAAGCTAAGTCCTCTTAATGAATATGGAGAGAATATCCCCGTAGCCTTGGCGGGTGACACCGATACGGAAAATGCTGCGGAGTAACGCCTTGGCAGGCTTGTTCTAACCCCTGTTTGTCCCGAATAGTCATGAAGGTAAGAGATCATGTCTATGAGCGAAAGCGGGGAGATCACAATGAAGGTATCAAAAGTCGTAAGCCGGCGGAGAATGCTATGGACGCTGCTGGGACTGGCCGTGTTGTTCGGCGCGCTGGCTGTGCGTCTTGCCTATGTACAGTTAACCCAGGGTGAGAAGCTGAGCGAGAGGGCCGAGGATTTATGGCGGCGGAATATCCCCTTCACCGCCAAACGCGGTGAGATATTGGACAGGGAAGGCGTGGCGCTGGCTTACAATATCAGCTCACCAACGGTTTATGCCATTCCTGTACAGGTGAAGGAGAAGGAACAGACCGCGAAGCGGCTGGCTCCCCTGCTCGGCATGACCGAGGAGAAGCTGGTCACGCTGCTGACCCAAAAGAAAGCCTCAGTGAAACTGCAGCCCGGCGGCCGCAAAATTACGATGGAGCTTGCCGCGAGCATCCGTAATTTGCAGCTGCCGGGCATCGTTGTCGCTGAGGATAACAAACGGTATTATCCCTTCGGGGATCTTGCCGCACATATTCTGGGCTTTACTGGAATCGACAATCAGGGGATTACCGGGATCGAGAGCATCTATGATAAGCTGCTTCAGGGGAGCGCGGGCAATATCTCCTACCTCTCTGATGCCGGAGGCCGGCTGATGCCCGGGTCCTCCGAGAAGTACACCGAGCCGCAGGATGGACTTAGCCTGCAGCTGACCATCGACAAGCAGATTCAATCCATTATGGAACGTGAGCTGGATCAGGCTATGGTGAAGTATCAGGCGCAGGGGGCCTGGTCTATTGCCATGGACCCCCGCAATGGCGAGATTCTGGCGATGGCGAGCCGGCCGGGTTATGAACCGGGGACTTACCAGGAGTACGATGCCGAGGTATATAACCGTAATCTTCCGATCTGGATGACCTATGAACCGGGCTCTACCTTCAAGATCATAACTCTGGCTGCGGCATTGCAGGAGGGGAAGGTGGATCTGCAGCATGAGCATTTTTTCGATCCGGGCTATATTGAGGTAGGAGGAGCGAAGCTGCGCTGCTGGAAGAAGGGCGGACACGGAAGCCAGACCTTCCTTGAAGTGGTCGAGAACTCCTGTAACCCGGGCTTCGTAGCCCTGGGGCAGCGTCTGGGTAAGGATACACTGTTCAAATATATCCGTGATTTCGGCTTCGGGAGCAAGACGGGCATCGATCTGAATGGGGAAGCGAATGGGATTCTGTTCAAGCCGGCCCAGGTGGGCCCGGTGGAGCTGGCGACCACTGCCTTCGGCCAGGGGGTATCCGTCACGCCGATCCAGCAGATTGCTGCAGTATCGGCAGCCATCAACGGCGGCAAGCTGTATACTCCGCATGTGGCCAAGGCCTGGATTAACCCGGATACCGGGAACGTTGTCTCTGAGACCGAACCGGAGGAAGTGCGGCAGGTGATCTCGGAGGAGACCTCAAAGAAAGTGCGGGCTGCCCTTGAGAGCGTGGTTGCCAAAGGCACAGGCCGGCCGGCATTTATTGACGGCTACCGTGTGGGCGGCAAGACAGGGACAGCACAGAAAGTAATCAACGGCCGGTATTCTCCTACGGAGCATATCGTATCCTTTATCGGCTTTGCACCGGCGGATGATCCGCAGATCGTGGTCTATACGGCGGTCGATAACCCGAAGGGAATTCAGTTCGGGGGTGTAGTTGCCGCTCCGATTGTCCAGAATATTCTTGAGGATTCTCTTCTGTACCTCAAGGTTCCTAAGCGTACGGATCAGCTGCCAAGAACTTATAAGTACGGCGAGACCCCCATAGTGACGGTCCCTGATCTTACGGGAGCTACCGTTCAGGATATCTACGAGGACCTGAACATGAATTTCATGCTGGTCCGTTCCGGCTCAGGCAATACCGTGATCAACCAGGCACCGAAGGCCGGGGCAAGAGTAGAGCAGGGCTCCACTATCCGGATTTACATGGGAACGCCAAGTGAACCTTAAGACATATCATATAATGATTTAGATGGATAATTTACCCAAAATATAATGATTTTATGCAGAGTGAGGGATAGGTATGTTAATAAAGGAACTCTCTTCTTGTCTGGCCGCTGCCCGTCTATACGGGGACGGAGACGTAGAAATTTCGGATTTGCAGGCCGATTCACGCAAGGTGGGTCCGGGCGATTTGTTCATCTGTCTGCCCGGACATACGGTGGACGGACATGATTACGCGCCGCAGGCTGCCGCCAAGGGCGCGGCTGCCCTGGTCTGCGAACGGAAGCTGGACATTGACCTGCCGCAGATCGTGGTGGATGACTGCCGTTATGCCATGTCTGTGCTGTCCAATGCCTTCTTCAGTTCACCCAGCAGCCGGATGAAGCTGATCGGCATCACCGGCACCAACGGCAAGACGACCACCACTTATCTGATTGAACGGATCATGCAGGATCATGGGGTGAAGACCGGACTGATCGGTACCATCCAGATGCGGTATGACGGTCAGAGCTATCCGATGTCCGGTACGACTCAGGAATCGCTGGAGCTTCAGCGCAGCCTGAATCATATGGCGCTTAAGGGCGTGCAGTGCTGTGTGATGGAAGTATCCTCGCATGCGCTCCAGCAGGGGCGGGTGAAAGGGACCGACTTCCGCACAGCGATTTTTACGAATCTGTCCCAGGATCATCTGGATTACCACCATACGATGGAGGAATACCGCGCAGTGAAGGGCTTGTTCTTCTCGCGGCTCGGCAACGTGATCTCCCCGTGGAAGGAAGAACGCAAATATGCCGTGCTGAATGCCGACGATGAAGCCAGCGCCTATTTTGCCGCCCAGACCGCAGCGGAGGTCATTACATATGGTATCGACAAGGCCGCTAATGTCCGGGCATCGCAAATATCGATCACTTCTAAAGGAACATTTTTCCACGTGGAGACGTTTAAAGGTGAGACGGATATTTCGCTTCGCATGGTCGGCAAGTTCAACGTCTATAATGCGCTTGCGGCCATTACGGCTGCTACTCTGGAGGATGTGCCGCTTGCGGACATCAAGGCCAGTCTGGAGTCGGTAGCGGGCGTGGACGGCCGGGTCGAATCGGTGGATGCCGGGCAGGATTTCGCAGTCATCGTTGACTATGCGCATACGCCGGACGGTCTGGAGAATGTGCTGAAGGCGGTATGTGAATTCGCAACGGGCAAGGTGCTCACGGTCTTTGGGTGCGGCGGGGACCGCGATACGACCAAACGGCCGCTTATGGGCAAAATAGCTGCTAAATACAGCGACCATGTGCTGGTCACCTCCGACAATCCCCGGACGGAGGACCCGCTGCAGATTCTGGCCGATATTGAGGCGGGTCTGCGCGAGGATGGTGTAGCCCGTGAGCGCTACGAGATGATCCCGGACCGGCGGGAAGCCATCACAAAAGCTATTGAAATGGCAAGCCCCGGCGATGTAGTATTGATTGCGGGGAAAGGTCATGAGACCTATCAGCTGATCAAGGGAGTCGTTCATGATTTCGATGACCGCATCGTTGCCAAAGAAGTGATAAGGGGCCGAAGCTATTGATTATTAGAACATTGAATAATGTCGCGGAAATGTGCGGAGGAGAGCTGTCCTCATCCGAAGCTAAGGATATAGAGATTCATGGAGTCGTAACCGATTCGCGCAAAATATCGCCGGACTGCCTGTTCGTCCCGCTGGTTGGAGAGAACTTCGACGGCCATCACTATGCGGCCGCTTCCCTGGCGGCGGGAGCTGCCGCTACCCTCTGGCAGAGGGATAAGGGGCCAGCACCCGCAGGCGGCGGGGTTATTCTGGTAGAGGACACTTTAGCGGCACTGCAGAAGCTGTCCTCCGCCTATTTGGCCGAGGTTGCCCCCCGGGTGGTTGCCGTAACGGGAAGCAACGGCAAGACGACGACCAAGGATATGATTACGGCCCTGCTGGAAGTGCAGTACAAGGTACACAAGACTCAAGGCAACTTCAACAATCATATCGGCCTGCCGCTTACGATTCTCTCCATGGACAGTGATGTGGAAATCGCGGTGCTGGAGATGGGCATGAGCTCACGGGGAGAGATCGCCCTGTTATCTCTGCTCGCTTCTCCTGACGTAGCGGTGATTACCAATGTCGGCGAATCCCATCTGCTGCAGCTTGGCTCCCGCAAGGAGATTGCCAGAGCCAAGCTGGAGATTGTGGACGGACTTCAGCCGGGCGGGCTGCTGATCTATAACGGGGATGAGCCGCTGCTTGCCGAGGTTCTGGCAGAGCCAGGATTCCGCACGCCTGAAGGGCTGCATACCTTCCGCTTCGGGCAGTCGGCTGACAATGATGATTATCCGACCGGCCTGATGACGCACAGCGGGGGGATGACCTTCACCACGCTGCGGCATGGGGAGCGAGCCTTCACCCTTCCGCTGCCGGGACAGCATAATGTAATTAATGCGCTCGCTGCGCTAGCAGTAGCGCGTCATTATAAGGTGACCGATGAGAATATGGCAGAAGGACTAAGAGGCCTCAAGCTTACCGGTATGCGGATTGAGGTTATTCAGGCGGCAAGCGGGCTGGTTCTGCTGAATGATGCCTACAATGCAAGCCCGACCTCCATGAGGGCGGCGATTGATGTGCTGCAGTCCATGAAATGCAGCGGACGCAGAATCGCGGTGCTGGGAGACATGCTGGAACTCGGGCCGGAGGAGCTTCAGTTCCACCGGCAGATCGGCAGCTATCTCGACCCGGCGCTGACGGATGATGTCTTCACCTTCGGCCCGCTGTCAGCACAGCTTGCGGCGGCGGCTTCGGAGCGGTTCGAGGCTGGGCATATCTTTGCTTTTACAGATAAAGAAGCCTTGATCAATGCCTTGACCGCGATGTGCGGCAATGATGATGTTGTGTTGTTCAAAGCATCCAGAGGGATGCGTCTGGAGGAAGTGCTCCACCGCTTGAAAGAACATTCTGAAGTGAATTCTAACTAAAAGGAGGGGTGTACCCATGGATTATCAATTACTTCTGCTGACTATTGCTGTGTCCTTTATCCTTGCGGTCATTGCCGCTCCGCTGATCATACCGCTGCTGCGCCGGCTTAAGCTGGGACAGCAGGTTCGTGACGACGGGCCCCAGACCCATCTGAAAAAGGCGGGAACCCCTACCATGGGCGGAATAATCATCATGGTCGCGTTCACGCTGTCTTTTCTGAAATTCTCGGTGATTAATTCGGATTTCTATGTACTGCTGGCCGCTACACTGGGTTATGGACTCATTGGATTCCTGGATGATTATATCAAAATTGTGTTCAAGCGCTCACTCGGCCTTACGGCGCGCCAGAAGCTGCTGGGCCAGCTGCTGGTCGGCGTTGTGCTAAGTGTCCTGCTAATCTCTGCCGGGCATAATACGAATATCAGCGTTCCGGGAACCTCCTTCAGCTTGGACTGGGGCCCCTGGTTCTATTATCCGTTCATTGTGCTGATGATGATGGCGGTCACGAATGCCGTTAACTTCACGGACGGTGTGGATGGTCTGCTGTCAGGTGTAAGCGCGATTGCGCTCGCAGCCTTCGCGGTGGTAGCCATGCAGGCAACCTCGATTGCCGCTGGTGTCTGTGCGGCTGCGATGATTGGCGCAGTGCTTGGCTTTCTCGTATTCAATGCCCATCCTGCCAAGGTGTTCATGGGTGATTTCGGCTCCTTCGGGATCGGCGGGGCGATTGGCGCGATTGCGATTGTCACCAAGACCGAGCTGCTCTTTGTGGTCATCGGCGGGGTCTTCGTGGTTGAAATGCTGTCCGTGATTATTCAGGTTGCTTCGTTTAAGACACGCGGCAAACGGGTATTCAGAATGAGCCCGATCCATCATCACTTTGAGCTGGGCGGCTGGTCGGAGTGGCGTGTAGTCGTCTCCTTCTGGGCGGTAGGCCTCGTGCTGGCGGCAGCTGGACTATATCTCATCAAGGGGTTGTAACGAATGAAACATCCGGATCTGTACCGTGGTCAACAGGTGGTCGTCCTGGGGCTCGCCAAAAGCGGCGTCCAGGTGGCCAAGGTGCTGCATGAACACGGCGCTGTGGTGACGGTCAATGATAAAAAGGAAAGAGATCAGAGTCCCGAAGCTTCCGAACTGGAATCTTTGGGAATTTCTGTTATATGCGGCGGGCATCCGGAGAGCCTGATCCACGAGGGCGTGGAGCTGGTTGTCAAGAACCCGGGAATTCCCTATTCGGCCGCTCCGGTACAACAGGCGCTGGAGCTGGGGATTGAGGTGGTGACCGAGGTGGAGGTAGCGTATCATCTCTGCGCTGCCCCGATGATCGGCATCACCGGCTCCAACGGCAAGACCACTACAACGACCTGGGTGGGCCATATGCTGGAGGCGGCAGGGATGCACCCCATTGTGGCCGGGAACATAGGAACACCGCTCTCTCAGGCCGCACAGGAGGCTGAGGCGGACAACTGGATGGTGGTCGAACTAAGCAGCTTCCAGCTGAAGGGCACGGAAGCCTTCCGGCCCAAGATTGCTGCCTTGCTGAATGTGGCGGAGACCCACCTGGACTACCATGGGGGCATGGAGGATTATGTAGCCTCCAAATCCAAGCTGTTCGCCAATCAGGGACCGGAGGATACCGCTGTGCTGAATTGGGATGATCCGGTCTGCCGCGAGCTGGTACCTTATCTGAAGGCGGGAATTCTGCCCTTCTCCATGAACGAGGAGCTGGTGCAGGGTATCTTCGTGCGCCCGTCCTACGTGGAGGATACGGTTGACGAGCTGAAGCGGGTCATTATCTACCGCGATTACACCGGGAGCGAGACCGAAATAGCCGATGTCGATTCTATTGGACTTCCCGGCCGCTTCAATGTGGGGAATGCGCTGGCTGCCTGCGGTATTGCGATTGCCGCAGGGGCGGACCCGGCGGTGCTGGGTCCGGTGCTGGCTTCCTTCCGCGGGGTGGAGCACAGGCTGGAGTACGTAACGGACAAGGCAGGGGCCGCCTATTATAACAATTCCAAGGCTACCAATTCCAAAGCTACCTCCATGGCACTGGCCTCTTTCCGGAAGCCGGTCATTCTGATTGCCGGAGGTTTGGACCGCGGCTCGGATTATATGGAGCTGCTGCCTGTCCTCGGAGAGAATGTCAAAGCTCTGGTGGCGCTTGGGCAGACCCGGGACAAGCTGGCGGCTGTAGCCCGGCTGGCAGGAGTAAAGACGGTCATCTCCGTCGATAATGGGGAGAGTGCCGCTGCCGTGCTGGAGCAAGCTGTGCGGGAGGCTTCCGCCTTGGCGGAAGCCGGGGATGTAGTTCTCTTGTCCCCTGCCTGCGCCAGCTGGGATATGTTTACCTCCTATGAGGAGCGCGGGCGTATTTTTAAAGAGGCGGTGCATAACCTTTAAGTAGGGGGGTGGATAAGCCCCTACTACGGATGCAAGAGGTGTGCTCCTGATGAACAAATCCCGTCATGCGCCCGATATCTGGCTGCTGCTTCCGATACTGGCTTTACTGGCTATCGGTATGGTAATGGTATACAGTGCCGGGTCCGTTCTGGGCTTCCGCAATTATGGCGATTCGTTTTATTTTGTCAAAAGACAGCTGCTGTTCGCAGGCCTTGGCCTCATCGCGATGTTCATTACGGCGAACACCGATTATCTGGTGCTGAAGAAGTTCGCCCGGCCGCTCTTGCTGGTGTGCTTCTTCCTGCTGGTACTGGTGCTGATTCCAGGCATCGGAGTGGTGCGCGGCGGTGCGCGCAGCTGGATCGGCATCAGCTCCTTCGGCATTCAGCCCTCTGAATTCATGAAGATGGGGATGATCCTCTTCCTGGCCAAGTGGCTCGGAACCGAGGAGTATGACATCTCCAGCTTCATGCGCGGGCTGCTTCCGCCGCTTGCGCTGATCGGCTCCGCGTTCGCGCTGATTATGCTGCAGCCGGATCTCGGCACAGGCACTGTCATGTTCGGTGCGGCCCTGATGATGGTCTTCACAGCGGGAGCGCGGATGAAGCATCTGCTCTCCCTCGGTGCGCTGGGGCTGGCCGGGTTCGCCGGGCTCATTGCCGCTGCGCCTTACCGGCTGCAGCGGATCACCGCTTTCCTGGACCCCTGGTCCGATCCGCTGGGCGCCGGGTATCAGATCATCCAGTCGCTCTATGCGGTGGGTCCTGGAGGGCTGGGCGGACTGGGCTTCGGAATGAGCCGGCAAAAGTACAGCTACGTCCCGGAGCCGCAGACTGATTTTATTTTCTCAATATTGGCCGAGGAGCTGGGATTCATCGGGGGTCTGGCCGTGCTGCTGCTGTTCCTGCTGCTGATCTGGCGCGGAATGAAGGTTGCCATGAGCCTGCCGGACCGCTTCGGCAGCTATCTTGCCGTAGGCATCGTCTGTATGGTGGCGGTTCAGGTGGTGATTAACATCGGTGTAGTGATCGGCCTGATTCCGGTAACGGGCATCACGCTTCCGCTGATCAGCTACGGCGGCTCATCGCTGACCCTGATGCTCACAGCTCTTGGTATTCTGCTTAATTTATCCCGTTATGCGAGGTGAAAGACATGCGTATTGTACTTAGCGGCGGCGGCACGGGAGGACATATCTATCCTGCCGTAGCCGTAGCCAGACAACTGGAATCCGAAGATGCGGATTCTGTCTTCCTGTATATTGGAGGCAAGCGTGGACTGGAGAGCAAGCTGGTTCCCCAGGAGAATCTGCCTTTCCGGGCAATTGATATTACAGGCTTCCGCCGTAAGCTGTCGATGGATAATGTGAAGACGGTCATGCGCTTCCTGAAGGGGGTCAAAGCCTCCAAGGCGATGCTGCGCGAATTCAAGCCTGATGTGGTAGTCGGTACCGGAGGGTATGTCTGCGGACCTGTAGTGTATGCAGCCTCCCGGCTCGGCATCCCGACACTGATCCATGAACAGAACGCGATTCCGGGACTGACCAACCGTTTTCTCAGCCGGTATGCCAGCACGGTTGCCGTGAGCTTTGAAGGTACAGAGTCAGCTTTTCCCGGGGCCAAGAATGTAATCTATACGGGCAATCCCCGGGCCACTACGGTCATGACGGCGAACCCGCAGCGCGGCTTCGCTTCCCTCGGCATTCCTGAAGGAAGCACGGTTGTACTGGTCGTCGGAGGAAGCGGAGGGGCCAAGGCGATTAACCGCGCCATGATTGAAATGGCTTCATTTGTGGGTAAGGGTAATAATGTCCACTATGTGTATGTCACCGGAGAGTCTTACTTCGAGGATACACGCAAGGCGGTGCGCGAGCAGCTGGGCGGGTTACCGAACTGGCTGCATGTCCTCCCGTACGTTCACAATATGCCTGAGGTGCTGGCTTGCACTTCCCTGATCGTGAACCGGGCAGGCGCCTCCTTTCTTGCAGAGATTACCGCGCTTGGCATACCCTCTGTCCTTATTCCGTCTCCCAATGTGACCAACAACCATCAGGAAGCCAACGCCAGAGCGCTGGAAGGTGAAGGCGCGGCAGTAGTGCTGCTTGAGAAGGATCTGAGCGGTGAGGCGCTGTTCACTGCGGTTCAGAAGATCATCGGGGCGGATACGCTGCACCGCAGCATGTCGGAGGCCTCAAGACGCCTTGGCAAAAGAGATTCCGCCTCCCTTGTGGTCACCGAGCTCCGCAGGCTGGCTGCAGGACGGAGACGCTAGAATCCGGGCTTACATTGTCACACACATGGAGCTCCGAACATAGGATGATCCTATAATCGTGACAATCACCCAGAGCGCTTCTTGGTGTCTGGAACCCGGAAGCGGAGACCCTTCCGGCCAATCCCGAAAGACAGAGGTGCAGGAAGTGCTTACGGTGGGTGAGCGGTAATCTCGGAGGTGATACATTGGACAAATTGGTGATTGAGGGTGGAAATCCCCTGTCAGGCACCATACGTATCCATGGAGCAAAAAATGCAGCACTGCCGATTCTGGCAGCAAGCCTGCTGGCCGAAGGAGTTCACTCACTGCATAATGTGCCGAAGCTGCTGGACATCGAAACGATGCTGCATATCCTGGAGCGGCTGGGCTGCAGGACGGTGCATGAAGAGGAAAGAGTAACCGTGGATACGTCATTTCTGCTGACCTCTCATGTTCCGGAGGACCTGATGCGGCAGATGAGATCCTCCATCTTCCTGATGGGACCGCTTCTGGCTAAGTTCGGGGAAGTGACAATCTATCAGCCGGGAGGCTGCGCCATCGGAGAGCGCAAGATCGACCTCCATCTGCAGGGCTTGAAGCTGCTCGGGGCAGAGATTGAGGAGACAGCCGGCCGGATCTGCTGCCGGGCTGACAGGCTGAGAGGCTGTGATATCCATCTGGATTATCCTAGCGTAGGTGCCACGGAGAATATCATGATGGCTGCGGCCATGGCCGAGGGCACGACCACCGTCTCTGGAGCGGCGAGAGAGCCGGAGATCCAGGATCTGCAGAACTTCCTCAATGCGATGGGGGCACAGATTATCGGCGCAGGAACGGATACGATCACCATTCAGGGTGTCCGCAAGCTCCATCCCTGCAGCTATGAGGTGATTCCCGACCGGATTGTTGCCGGAACCGTGATGATCGCTGCTGCCGCCACGCGGGGCAATGTGACGCTGACCCACACCAATGCAGGACATTTGACCTCCCTGATCCATATCCTGAGGCGCGCCGGTGTTCAAATTACAGTGTGCAATGATATAATTAATATCAGCTGTATGGGACGTCCCCGTGCGGTAGAGCGAATTGTAACCTCTCCGTATCCGTCTTTTCCTACAGATCTGCAATCCCAGGTTATGGTTCTATTGTCCCTGGCGGACGGATTCAGTGTGATCAAGGAAACGGTTTTTGAGGGGCGCTTCAAGCATGTGGAGGAGATGGCCCGGATGGGGGCCGATATCTCCATTGATCTCAACAGGGCCTTCATACGCGGCGTTCAGCGGTTGTATGGGGCAACGGTTGAAGCCACTGACCTGCGGGCAGGAGCGGCCCTGGTGATTGCCGGGCTTGCTGCTCAGGGAACCACCATCGTAGAGCAGGCGCATCATATTGACCGGGGATATGACGGCATCGAGTTATTGTTTCAGAAGCTGGGGGCACGCATCAGCCGCAAGGTGCCTGTGCCGGACCCTATGGATATGGCCAATTAAAGCTCCCTGTCTCCTTCGGTAGAACCGTGAAGGAAGGAGACAGGGCCTTATTACGGAGATATGAGAATGCCAAAAACGCGAATACCTCTTTTGAAAGAGGACAAGCCTAGCAAGAGAAAAAACCGTAAAATCATCATCATTCTGGCTCTGCTGTTTACTGCGCTCCTGGCTGTCATCTTCTTCCGTTCGTCGATCAGCAAGATTACGGCCATTCAAATGCAGGGGGATAAATATACATCCCGTGAGCAGCTCCTGGCTGCAAGCGGCCTGAAGATCGGCGGACAGTTCTTCGCAGTCTCCGGAGATTCCGTGGGGAAGGCGCTGGAGGAGCTGGACACTGTGCAGGAGGCGCAAGTAAGCAAGAAGTTCCCCGGTGTGGTTACGATCACTGTGAAGGAGTACCCTGCGGTTGCCTATGAACTGGACCAGACAGGCGTACTGGAAGCTATTCTGTCGAGCGGGGCCGCCGTCTCTGTGACGGATACCGGAATTGCCGTGGAGAAGCCCATATTGACCAACTGGAAGGCTGACGATCCATATAAGACCAAGCTGTGCCAGGCGCTGGCCGGAATTCCGAATGAGCAGACCAGTGATATATCGGAGATTGTGCCTTCCCCGACGTTGTCTTTTCCGGACCGGATCAAGCTTTACACACGTTCACGCTTTGAGGTCATTACGGCAATTTCACTGCTGAAGGATAAAGTAGGCTATTTGAATCAGGTGATCTTGACGGAAGAGCCGGGACTTATCAAAATGCTGGAGGCGGATTCCTATGTTCCGTTTCATAGTGAAGCCGGGGACACCGGGGAAGACGCAGAACCTGGGGAGTAAATAGTCCCTACTAATAGGGTGGAAAAAATGCTACAATCTGTTTTACGGGCAATAAAGCAATATCCCTCTTTTTTCTGCGGATTTTTTGAGATGCATTGCAGGATATAGCCGCTATTCTCTTGTTTTCCTTATTTGAATGTCAGGTGCTGATCCCGCGAAGCGGAGGGCGCCTGTCTGCACGTGAATACCTTGTCATATTATTCCTCTCAAAAAATTTGTTGAAAAAAGAGGGAAAGGATTAGGAATGTTGAATATGTACAGAGATGTTTCCCGCGACCGGGATCAAAGGTTGTTTATTATGATTATAACAGGAGGTGCCATAGGGCTTGAGCAACAATGACATCATTGTTAGTTTGGACATCGGTACATCCAAAGTTCGGGCAATAATCGGGGAAGTTACTAGTGGAACCTTCAATATTATTGGCGTTGGATCTGCTGATTCGGAAGGGATACGCAAGGGTGCGATTGTAGACATCGATCAGACTGTGCAATCGATCAAGAGTGCCGTAGAGCATGCGGAGCAAATGGTCGGTATTCAAATATCCGAGGTGTATGTCGGCATATCCGGCAATCATATCGGCCTGCAATCCAGCCACGGCGTAGTTGCCGTTCAGAATGAAGATCGTGAGATCGGCGAAGATGATATCGACCGTGTAATCAAGGCTGCGGAGGTTATAGCACTCCCGCCGGAACGCGAGGTCATTGATGTTGTCGCCAAGCAGTACATCGTCGACGGCCTTGAAGGCATTCAGGACCCGCGCGGAATGATCGGCGTTCGCCTGGAAGTGGAGGCTACGATCATCACCGGTGCCAAGACTCCCATACATAATCTGCTCCGCTGCGTGGAGAAATCAGGTCTGAAGGTTAAAGATCTTGTCCTTATGTCTCTCGGGGCTGGCGGATTAGCGCTCTCCAAAGATGAGAAATCGATGGGGGCTGTACTGGTCGATATTGGCGCCGGTCAAGCAACAATAGCCGTATATGAAGAAGGTTCCCTAAGTGCAACCTCCACGATTCCGATCGGAGGAGAATTCATAACCAATGACATTGCTTACGGACTGCGTACACTTACCGATCAGGCCGAGAAGGTCAAGCTGAAATACGGCTGTGCCTGGATCGACGATGCCGCTTCAGAGGTCGTCTTCAAGGTTCTGCGTATTGGCAGCAATGTGGAGAAGGAGTTCAACCAGGAGGATCTGGCAGCGATTATCGAGCCGAGAGTCCAGGAAATCTTCCATCTGATCCGTCAGGAAGTAAAGCGGCTTGGTTATACGGAGCTTCCCGGAGGTTATATACTTACAGGTGGCACAGTTTCGATGCCCGGGGTGCTTAAGGTAGCCCAGAACGAGCTGGCAGCCTCCGTACGGATTGCCGTACCGGATTATATTGGAGTACGCGACCCCGGCTTCACAGGCGGCGTAGGCATCCTTCATAATGTTGTGCGTAACTACCGTGGACGAAGCAGCGGCGGAAGTGCCAACAAGAAGACCGTTAACCGCAGCAAGCAGAGCACAGCGCCGGTTCAGGATTCTTCCAAGAAGCCTGGTCTGGTGGAACGACTAAAGAATATGTTTAGCGAGTTCATATAAGTGTAATCCAGATACACTTGGACTGGCCATCCAAGCACTACTCAAGGGGGAGATGGAAACAATATGTTGGAATTTGATTTTGAAATGGAGAGCTTGGCTCAAATAAAAGTCATCGGCGTCGGCGGCGGCGGAAGCAATGCTGTGAACCGGATGATTGAAAATGGCGTTCAGGGTGTTGAGTTCATCACAGTTAATACAGATGCCCAAGCGCTGCATATGGCCAAATCGGAGCATAAATTACAAATCGGGGATAAATTGACCCGCGGACTTGGCGCAGGAGCGAATCCTGAGGTCGGTAAGAAGGCGGCAGAGGAATCCCGTGATTTGATCTCGAATACGCTGAAGGGTGCGGATATGGTCTTCGTAACCGCAGGCATGGGCGGCGGTACCGGAACAGGTGCAGCGCCTGTCATTGCCGAAATCGCCAGAGAGTGCGGCGCATTGACGGTAGGCGTCGTGACCCGCCCGTTCACTTTTGAAGGCAGAAAACGTGCCAACCAGGCAGAGCTTGGAATCGAAGCGCTCAAGGAAAAGGTTGATACGCTGATTGTGATTCCGAATGACCGCCTCCTGGAGATTGTGGATAAGAAGACCCCAATGCTGGAAGCTTTCCGTGAAGCGGACAATGTGCTCCGTCAAGCGGTACAAGGTATCTCCGACCTGATTCAGGTTCCGGGCCTAATCAACCTTGACTTTGCCGATGTGAAGACCATTATGACAGAGCGCGGTTCAGCGCTTATGGGCATCGGGATTGCCACCGGTGAGAACCGTGCGTCTGAGGCGGCCCGCAAGGCGATCATGAGCCCGCTGCTTGAAACCTCCATCGAAGGGGCACGTGGTGTCATTATGAACATTACAGGCGGCTCTAACCTCTCCCTGTACGAAGTGAATGAAGCTGCCGAGATTGTTACCTCTGCTTCGGACCCTGAAGTGAATATGATCTTCGGTGCCATTATCGAAGAGAGTATGAAGGACGAGATCAAGGTTACGGTTATTGCGACCGGCTTTGAACACAAGCCTTCTCCAATAGCCCCTGTACGCCGCCCTGCGGCAAACAGCGAACCGGCTGCTGATAAGAGCAAGAGTGAGAATCTTCGTCCGTTCGGGAATCAGACAAGCTCTGATCAGCTGGATATTCCGACCTTCCTGCGTAACCGGACACGCGGCAATAATGATTAAGAGCCATTAATAGCATAGACTGTTACGGAAGCACCGTATCACGCAGCTTTGAACTGCGGGGTATGGTGTTTTTTTTGTTTTTCAGGCTGTATAATAACGATAACGGGAGACGATACCATGGAAATGCTGGACCCCCGGGTGGATTTTGTATTTAAGCGGATTTTTGCAAGCGAAGGCAACAAGGATGTACTGCTCGCTTTTCTGAACCAAATATTCTTGGATGCGGGCGATCTTCCGCTGGAGGAAGTGGTGCTGCTCAATCCCTATACGGATAAGGATGATCCGCTGGATAAGCAGGCGATATTTGATATATGGGCCAAGACGGCTGACGGCAAGCTGATCAACATTGAGATGCAGCTGTTCAACAAATATGATATTGAGAAACGCACGTTGTATTATTGGAGCAAGCGTTATGCCGGGCAGCTTCAGGTCAGCGGGAAATATACCGAGCTGAAGAAATGCGTGACGATTAACATTCTGAATTACAAGGTGCTCCCGAATGAACATACACACAGTGTATTTCATTTGCGGGAGGACAGCAGCGGAGCGCCGCTGACAGACGATATCGAGATTCATTTCCTGGAGCTGCCCAAGCTGAACCAGCCGGTTACGCCCGGCGCGGGCGGCCTTGTGAACTGGCTGCTGTTCCTGAAAGGGATTGACTACTCTGATTGGGAGGTGCTGCAAATGAATGAGCCAGCCTTGAAGAAGGCGATGGAGACGCTGGAATTTCTGAGCCAGGATTCAGAAGCCCGCCGTAAATATGAGGACCGCCAGAAGTTTCTGATGGACGAAGCCTCGCAGCGGGATGGTGCGCTGAGAGAAGGCTTCGCTAAGGGAGTGGCGGAAGGCACTGCGAAGGGTGAACTTGAGGCCAAGCGGATAATAGCAAAGAATCTCCTGTCTATGGGAATGGATCGTGCTTCAGTGCAGAAAGCAACCGGACTCTCCGAAGAAGAGTTGAAATCTATCAACAATTAAATACATCACGTATGAAGCCAGCCGCTTAGGGTTGGCTTTTATTGTGCGCTGAAGTTCCTCTCAAGGCCCATAACTCGACAAAAAAACTGCAAGAACGCCCCCCATGTTTAGACAGACTTTGGATGCGGGAGTTTCTATACTAATCTTATCGTCTAAAAAGAGAGCCTGCATCCCGGCCTCCGGATAGATATCCGCTTGCAGGCAGGTGAGAGCGATGGTTGTGTATATTGACTTGATTTTTGCCGCCAATCTGCTGATCGACGGAGTCCTGCTATGGCTGACAAGCTGGCTGGTTAAGCACAAGGTAATCTGGTGGCGCCTGACTCTCTCAGCGCTGACGGGTGCGCTCTATGTTGTCATGATGTTCGTACCGGAGCTGTCCTTTCTGTATACCTTTCTCATCAAATTCGGGTTATCGGTTTTGATGATCTGGATAGCCTTTGGATTTAGAAGTCTGCAAAGCTATCTTCGGGCATTTGGGGCGTTTTATATCATTAATTTTGCGGCGGCGGGAGGGATCATAGGCGTTCATTATCTGCTGCAAAGCTCTGGTGACATCTGGAAGGGCATGATCTTCACCTCGTCGGGGGGCCAAGCTTACCGGCTGAAGATCGGCTTCTGGTTCGTGCTTGCCCTGCTTCCGCTGGTGCTGCTGCTCTTCAAGCTGATCCAGTCCTCCCGCCGGCACAGAGAGCAGCTGGATTCCTATATTGGGGAAGTGACGGTGGAGATTGACGGAGTGTCGGTCACCTGTCCCGGACTGCTGGATACCGGGAACCGGCTCAGTGATCCGCTGACGAGGATTCCGGTCATGGTGATGGAAGCCTCGCTGTGGGAGGGCCATTTGCCGGCTTCCTGGAAGGGTAGGCTGACTCAGACGGGCGCAGACACACTTATACTTGAAACGGACGGGCAGTCGTTCGCCTGGCAGGACAGGATACGGCTGGTGCCGTACAGGGGCGTCAACCGCGGGGCATCCTTCATGCTCGCGCTGAAGCCGGATAAGGTGAGGATAGAGCTTGGCGGTGATACCTTTTGCAGCACAAGGGTACTCATCGGGCTGGATGGCGGGACACTGTCGGGAGACGGCGCGTACCGGGCGGTCATACATCCTGACCTGACCCATAAAGAGAGTGCTCCAGAAGCGCTGGCTGACAAGGTGATGGGCTAAGTAACCTATAGGAGGAACAATAATGGTCAAATTCAAGCTTGTGCTGCAACTGCAGTATTACCGCATGCTGTTTCTGCTCGGTCTGAAGAGCCAGGAGATTTATTATATCGGGGGAAGCGAAGCGCTGCCGCCGCCGCTGACGCGCGAGGAGGAGGAATTCCTGCTCCAGCGGCTCTCCAGCGGGGATGCGGCGGTCCGGGCTATGCTGATTGAGCGCAACCTGCGGCTGGTGGTCTACATCGCCCGGAAATTCGAGAACACCGGCATCAACATCGAGGATCTGGTGTCCATTGGCGCGATCGGACTGATTAAGGCGGTCAACACCTTTGATCCGGAGAAAAAAATCAAACTCGCCACCTACGCCTCACGCTGCATTGAGAATGAGATTCTGATGTATTTGCGGCGTAACAGCAAGACCAGAAGCGAGGTTTCTTTTGATGAACCGCTGAATATTGACTGGGACGGCAACGAGCTGCTGCTCTCGGATGTGCTGGGCACGGAGAATGATACGATCTACCGGAACATTGAGGAGCAGGTCGACCGCAAGCTGCTGCAGAAGGCGCTGGAGAAGCTCAGCGAGCGGGAACGGCTGATTATGGAGCTGCGGTTCGGGCTGCGGGGCGGCGAGGAAAAAACGCAAAAGGATGTGGCCGATCTGCTGGGCATCTCCCAATCCTATATTTCGCGGCTGGAAAAAAGAATTATCAAGCGGCTGCGCAAGGAGTTCAACAAGATGGTGTAAGTGATGAAAGCTGAGGAATAAAATGCCGGACCGGGGAGATAATGTACAGTAATGTTTCTCCTTGGGAGGTTAATCATCATGACCCGAAATAAAGTCGAGATTTGCGGTGTGGACACCGCCAAGCTGCCTGTTCTCACGAACGTGGAAATGCGGGTATTGTTCACTTCGCTGCAGCAGCAGGGCGAGCGATCCGCCAGAGAGAAATTGGTAAATGGCAACCTCAGGCTTGTGCTAAGCGTGATTCAAAGGTTCAATAATCGTGGAGAGTTCGTGGATGATTTGTTTCAGGTAGGCTGCATCGGACTCATGAAAGCCATCGATAATTTCGATTTATCGCAAAATGTCAAGTTCTCCACCTATGCGGTGCCGATGATCATCGGAGAGATCCGCCGCTACCTGCGCGACAACAACCCGATCCGGGTATCCCGCTCCCTGCGCGATATTGCCTATAAGGCGCTGCAGGTGCGTGACAGCCTGACGAACCAGAATTCGCGGGAGCCGACGATCTTTGAAATATCTGAAGCGCTCGGTGTTCCGAAGGAGGATGTTGTCTTCGCCCTTGACGCGATCCAGGACCCGGTATCCCTGTTCGAGCCGATCTATCATGACGGCGGGGACCCGATCTATGTGATGGATCAGATCAGTGACGACAAGAACAAGGATGTGTCCTGGATTGAGGAGATTGCACTCCGGGAGGCTATGCAGCGGCTGGGGCAGCGCGAGAAACGCATTTTATCCATGCGGTTTTTTGAAGGCAAGACCCAGATGGAGGTCGCCGACGAGATTGGCATCTCCCAGGCCCAGGTCTCACGGCTTGAGAAATCAGCGATCCAGCAAATGCAAAAGCATGTAAAGTCCTGACACAGTCTATAAATGAGCGGAGGATATTCCGGATGGCGGCACCTAGCGGCTAGCCGGGATATCCTTTTATATGTCCGGGGCGCAATGGCTGTGGAATACAGTCATGCGGCCAAGCCCTAAGGACATATACTGAAGCTATAGGTCTGAATGTACAGGGGTGGCAGGATGATTGAGGAAACGTCAGCTTCGGGTAAAAAGATGAAAATCTCCGATTTCCAAACCAAAGATGTAATCAATATTGTCGACGGTAAACGGCTGGGCCAGATCAGCGATCTGGAGCTGGATTTGCGTAGAGGCGTCATTGACGCTGTGATTGTCCCGGGGTATACCCGATTTATGGGGCTGTTCGGCGGCGGCACCGACCTGGTGATTCCGTGGCGGAATATCGTGAAGATCGGTGCGGATGTCGTGCTGGTGAAGCTGGAAGAGCCCCGCCTGCCGCAGGGACAGGAAGACCGCGAGATGATGTACCTGGAACGGCCGGACCGCAGTGAACGGCGCACTTATTAATGAGGTGCGTCTTTTTTCTGCCTTTATGGGTATAGTCATAGAGTGGATTGAGAAATGTACGGCGTGGACTGAGTTTGTGTTGTATGTTTGTGAAGTATGTTTTCGGGGCCCCCGCAAAGTATTTGAATTCACTCCGAAGCATTACTTCACTTTGTGGGGTAGAGTTTGTGGGGAATGTTTTGTGGTACACTTAAGCGGAGGTGAAGAGATGGAACCGTTTATGCACAATGGCGCAGCGCCCATGCTGCTGCATCTGGAGCCGTGGCGTGAGCCGCATAGTAGCATTACTGCAGGCTTCACCGGCAGAGCAGGCGGCAGCGGCAAAGAACCGTATAACAGCTTCAATTGTGCTTTTCATGTAGGGGATGATCCGGCGGATGTGCTGGCTAACCGCAGCCTGCTGGCCGGGAGTCTGGGCTTCCGCCTTGCAGACTGGACCTGCGGGGAGCAGACGCATGGCAAAGAGATCGCTGTCATTACAGAACAGGAACGCGGCCGGGGCAGTCTGGACCGGGCGTCTGCCTTTCAGGCCACTGACGGGCTGCTGACGAATGTGCCCGGGGTGCTGCTGACTTCTTTTTACGCTGATTGTGTGCCGCTGTTCTTCCATGATCCGCTGAATCATGTGGTGGGGCTGGCGCATGCAGGCTGGAAGGGGACCGTGGCGGAAATCGCGGCCGCGATGGTGGAGCGCATGGGACAGATATACGGGAGCCGTCCAGAGGACATACAGGCTGCTATAGGGCCTTCCATCGGAGACTGCTGCTATGAGGTGGATGATTATGTAATGGACCCTGTCCGCCGGCTGGAGGCCGGGCTGAACCTGCCGGATGCGGCGGAAGGCGCGCGGACTTTATATAGACCATCGGAGACAGACAGCAGCAAAATGATGCTTAACTTGAAAGAATTGAATCAACGCATTATGATAAAAGCAGGAATATTGCCGACTCATATCGAATGTACAACTTGGTGTACAAGCTGTAACAGTGATCTGTTCTTTTCGTACCGGAAGGAAAACGGGGTCACTGGGAGAATGACGAGCTGGATCGGAATAAAGGAGAGTTGAAATTTTGACCTCACTACAAGAAAGAATAGCCACTACCCGGGAACGTGTCGCACGGGCCTGCGCGGCCAGCGGCCGGGATGCCAGTGAAGTCAAGGTGATTGCGGTAACGAAATACGTATCGCTGAATACGGTTGCCGCTGTGCTGGAGGCAGGACTTGAGGAGATCGCCGAGAGCCGCTGGCAGGATGCGGAGCCGAAATGGAATGCGCTTGGGCATAAGGGAATATGGCACTTTATCGGGCATTTGCAGACGAATAAGGTGAAGGACGTTATCGGTAAATTTCAATATATTCACTCCCTGGACCGGCTGTCGCTGGCCCGGGAGCTGCATAAGAAGGCTGAAGCTGCCGGAATGGATGTGAAGGTGTTCCTGCAGGTGAATATTTCGGGCGAGGATACCAAGTTCGGCCTGGCGCCGGAAGCGGTGGAGGACTTCCTGAGGGAGATCGCCCCGCTTGACCGGGTGAAGGTAATCGGGCTGATGACGATGGCCCCTCATGCGGAAGACCCCGAGGCGACCCGGCCGGTATTCCGCGGACTCCGCGAGCTGCGTGACCGCTTGAATCTGCTGGGTTTGACACCTGAGCCAATACAAGAGCTGTCGATGGGTATGTCGAATGACTTTGAAGTGGCGATACAGGAAGGCGCCACCCGGGTACGCCTGGGAACGGTATTAGTAGGTCATGAGGAGGGAGAATGATGGGCGTGATGAACCGATTTATGAGTTTCTTGGGCTTACAGGAGGAAGAGGAGATTGTGGAACGGGAGCAAATCTCCCGCGATGAGGATGAATACGAACCCGCCCCTGTAGAAACACGCAAGAATCAGAGGGCCAACGTCGTCAGCATTCATTCCCAAAAAAATGTAAAGGTTGTGCTCTACGAGCCGCGTTCGTATGACGAGGCCCAGGAGATTGCCGACCATCTGCGTTCACACCGCACCGTAGTGATTAACCTGCAGCGGGTGCGCAATGACCAGGCGATGCGGATTATCGATTTTCTCAGCGGTACTGTTTATGCTCTGGGTGGAGGAATATCCAAAATTGGGGGCAATATATTTATGTGCACACCGGACACCGTGGAGATTCAAGGCTCCATTACCGAGATCCTGGGTGACGAGCAAGATTACAACAGAATGAGGTGAGCAGGTTTTGAACGAAGTATCTTCAATTATATACATCCTATTCCAGATTTACTATTACATGATTCTCGTATACATTCTGATGTCCTGGCTGCCGAATCTGCGTGAGAACTTTATCGGCGAGCTGCTGGGCAAGCTGGTAGAGCCGTATCTGGCACCGTTCCGGAGGATTATTCCTCCGCTGTTTGGAACGGTGGATATTTCCCCGATTGTCGCGATAATCGTGCTGCGCTTTGCCGTAGTCGGACTTCAGTCTATCGTGGCCTCGGTCTTCGGCTGAGTCCCATGAAGAATGAAATCTACGGGCATTTTCACCCGGATGAGCGGCCCTTTGTGGACAAGGCCTCGGAGTGGGTCATGAGTGCCGGGGAGTATCATGAGACGAAGCTGACCGAATTTCTGGACCCCCGTCAGGCTTATATTCTGCAGAGTCTGGTGAACCGCCACCCTGATGTGATTGTGCGCTGGGAGGGCGGTTCTTCGGATGCCGAGCGGAAGCGGGGACTGGTGGCTCCGGATTATCGTGACCTCACGGATGAGGATATGGAACTAAGCGTGCTGGCGATCACCTCCGGCGAACAGAAATTTCTCTCGCTGGAGCATGGGGATTATATGGGAGCGATCCTGGGACTTGGCATCAAAAGAGGCAAGATCGGTGATATTCATGTGCTGGATGACGGCTGTCACGTAGTGGTGGCTGCCGACATTGCAGATTATCTGTCTATCCATTTGACCGGGGTACACCGGATTAACGTCAGTACCGAGATCCTGCCGTTATCAGGACTGCGCAGCAGTGAGGTCAAGCTGGAGACGCTGGAATTCACAGTGGCTTCCCTCCGGCTTGACGGGATTGCAGCGGATGTGACGCGGCTGAGCCGGAGCAAGATTCTGGCGCCGATCAAGGCCGGGCGCGTCCGGGTGAACTGGAAGGTTGAGGAAGATCCGTCCTGTTCGCTGAAGGACGGGGATATGGTCTCGATCCAGGGCTTCGGACGGTTCAAGGTGCTGGAGATCGGCAGCTTGACGAAGAAGGGCCGTTACCGGATTTTGGTAGGCAAATTTGTCTGAAGTCTTTGCAGGATTACAGCTGTGCTTGTCGAAATTGATAATCTCAGGGAAATATGGACATTTAGCAGGCCGTGCGCCGGTAATTGTCTTTCATCTATAATCTTCACCGAAATTTCTAGGAGGTGCACAGCATGCCATTAACACCGCTCGATATACATAACAAGGAATTCTCCCGGAGAATCCGCGGTTATGACGAAGATGAGGTCAATGAATTTCTGGATCAGGTGATCAAGGATTACGAGAGTGTGATCCGGGAGAACAAGGAGCTGCACAACCAGCTATTAACCCTTCAGGAACGCCTGGATCATTTCGTGAATATTGAAGAGAGTCTGTCCAAGACTATTCTTGTGGCCCAGGAGGCTGCGGATGATGTCAAGAACAATTCCAAGAAGGAGTCCCAGCTGATCCTCAAGGAAGCGGAGAAGAACGCCGACCGGATTATTAACGAAGCGTTGTCCAAATCCCGCAAGGTGGCGATTGAGACAGAGGAGCTGCGTAAGCAGGCCTCCATCTACCGTACCCGCTTCCGGACGCTGCTGGAAGCCCAGCTGGAGCTGCTGTCCCAGGATGACTGGAATGCGCTGGAGAGCCGCGAGGTTAGCGAGAACGCGCTCTGAGCCTGGTCGACGGTTAACTTGGACCCTAATACACAAAAACTCCTTAGCAGTAGGTCAATCAAGACCTCTGCTAAGGAGTTTTTTTTGTGCCTTCTAAACGGGTACGATTACTTTTCCGGTAATGTGGATGGGGCCACTCAGATTAATTTCGCCTTGGAGATCCTCCAGGTTGGAGGCAAAGACTTGAAACGCATAATAGCCTTCAGGAAGATCGGTAAGGATGGTCTGGAACATGGTCGTCATTCGAACCGTCTCATCTTCATCCGCCGGGATGGCGGATTGTTCAGCACTGCCTACGAGGATTCCATCCACAAGTAATTCAAGCAGGAGAGTGGGCTGAACGGGCGGTGTAGCAAACACGTTCGTAACCAACCAGCCAACCGTTGTAGTGAGCTCAACGAAATTGCTTGGAGCAGAAGGAACGGGCATACCGAATTCTAAAATCAGGCGTTGGGTCCCGTCGATTGGAATGGTAGGTCCAAATGATAGATTGCTACTGACGCTCCGTGCAAATTCTACCAGGGTATTTGGCATTTTTTCACCTCCATATTCTGACATAGTTCCATCCTATGTTTTGATTGAATATTATGTTAGAGACAACATCCTATGGACTTTGAAAAATATTGGAACTTACGGTGGTGATAGCTATGAATATTCTATTTATAACTTCAGGCTTCCAGGGTGTGTATGCTTTCTTCGAACAGCGTATCGCGGAGGCTTTACAGAAAGCGGGACATCATTGCAGAGCTTTCCAGCCTGGCAGTGTTTTGAATGAATTAAAGCTTAACCAGCCTTTCTGGCAGCCGCAGCTGATTCTGCTTATGGGCGGTCTGAAGGCTCCCGAGCCTGTGCTGGAGTTCATCAGACAATCCGGGGTGAAGTCGGCAGTCTGGATGACAGAGGACCCTTATTACATGGACTGGACGGCTCCACTGATTGCTTATTTTGATTATATTTTCACCATTGACCAGGCTGCAGTGGAGCATTATCGGGTCTTGGGGCACCCCCGGGTCTATCATTTGCCGCTGGGCACAGATCCTGATCTGTTTCATCCCGCAGCTGTATCCGAAGAGTACACCAGTGATATCTGCTTAGTGGGAGTGCCTTACAGTAACCGGATTGAGCTTATAAAAGCCTTGCTTGCAGGCACGGCCTATCGTATCCAGCTGGTGGGGAGGGGATGGGGCCGGTACTATCATGAATGGAAGCAGGGCGCTAACCGCAATGTGGAGCTGATGAATGCCTGGGTCCCGCCGGAGACGGCTGCTAAGTTTTACAACGGGGCGAAGATTGTGCTGAATATCCACCGCCCTTCCGCTGAGAAGTACAACCGGAACCGGGCAGGGATTATCGCCACAAGCATCAACAACCGTACCTTTGACGCAGCCAGCTGTGAAGCGTTCCAGCTAACGGATTACAAAAGCGGACTCCGCCATCAGTTCGGGGAAGGCACACAGGTGGTTTCTTATCAGGATAAGTATGATTTGCTGCAGAAGATCCATTACTACATGGCGCATGATGATGAGCGCCAGTGTATCGCTGAAGCAGCAAGACAGCAGGTGCTGGCTGCCCATACCTTTGAGCACCGGATACATGATTTGTTGATGAACGTGCAAGCCTGATAGACGGATTTACCGGACCTGATAGACGCCTCACAGTCATTCTGTTAGGCGTTTATTCAGGTTTGCCCATAGATTCAGGGCAGCAATCTGTCACTCCTTTGAAAATTTAGTCTTCTAACCTATAACGTTTCGAAGAAGGAGACATATGATAGCAAGTAAACAGTGAGGGAGGTATTCGATTGCCAAAAGTCACGATCATAATGACCAGCTACAATAAGGCCGCATATGTCGCAAAGTCCATTGAATCCATTCTGAATCAGACGCTTACAGACTTTGAATTCTACTTGATGGATGATAACTCGAATGAAGAGACCCTTAAAGTTATTGAGCCTTATCTGAAGGATAAGCGCATCCACTTCATTCAGAGCAACATTCAGACGCTGGCACAGAGAGTGGAGAAGGTCAGATATTCCGCGCTGATCAATCAAGCCCTGCATCAAGCAAAGGGAGAGTATATTTCCTATGCCACGGATGACAACTGTTACAGAAATACTAGACTAGAGCAGATGGTTGACTATCTGGAGGAGAACCCCGAGGTCATGATTGCCTACTCTGCATCGCTGGTCAACTACTTGAACGAACAGGATGAAGTGACCCGAAGCCAGCTTAGACCGGCCAAAAAAATCGTTTCGGTGGCCCCTTGCGTCATCGATCATTGCTCCATCCTGCACAGAAGCTCCATTCTTCCGGTCATTCAAGACAAGTTCGGGTCCTACTGGGATGAGAATCCGGAGTTCTATAGAATTGGCGATGGCCGTTTCTTCTGGCGGCTGAACCAGTTCTGGGACTTCTACCCCGTTGACGAGGTTCTGGATGATAACTATATCACCGAGCTGTCGATTCACTATCAATTGCAGCACCAGGAGAAGAGCCAGTTCATTCAGATGCTTCCGCCGCAGCGAACCTGCAAGGAGCTGAGAGAAGATCTGAAATTAATCCAGCAGCACAAGAAATAAGGCCTCTGCAGAGAAAGGCACCATAAGGAGGGAAACGGATGTCTATCTATCTATCCAATTACTGGTCGCTCTATAGTGAATTTATCCATGCTGCGCAGGAGCTGAAGTACAGGAATATCCCTCTGGCCCTGATGACGAATTTCTATCAACAAATCAATGATGAGCTTAGAAGCGAGATGGGGAGCAGCGGGTTCAGGCTGAAGCTGGAGCATTCCAGTATTCATGAGCAGCACCAGATTCAGCCTTTCTTTGAAAATAGGGTTGCGCCGCTCTATCAGCCTGTGAAGTCCAATCTGAAGGGCAAAATACTGATTAATCTGGACTATATCAGAATGTCGGAGAAAACGATCAGCGAGCATTTCAGCGGAGATTCGGCCATGATTCTATCCCGCTCCAGAGCGGATGAGCTGTTTGGCATTCCCAATGTATACAGCCTGGGCTACAAGCAGGACACCAAAGCTGCTGCGGAAGAGCTGGTCCGGCGTGCGGAGGAACTCTTTGCCAAGGCCGAAGGACATCCTGCGTTCAGCAATGAATTTTTTACCCAGACGTTCCTAAGCCGGATTCCTTCCATTATAGATACCATTGAAATGGTATTTAATCTCTACAATGACCTGCCGGTAGCCGCTGTAATGGTAGGTACGACAGAAGATGTAGCCAGCCGGGCACTTGCCGTCGTTGCAGGGATCAAGGGGATTCCCAGCGTATGTCTGCAGCACGGAATTCTGATGGGAGAGGAAGCATTCATCCCTGTATTCTCCAGCCACATCGGAATCTACGGGCAATATGAACATGATTGGTACGTGCGCAGAGGGCTTGAAGCCGAGCGGATCGTGATTACCGGCCATGCCCGTTACGATGATATCTTTACTTCGAAGCCTACCGCTATAGAGCCTTTTAGAGAAACCTACCAGCTTGATCCTCATAAAATCACCTTATTAATCGCTACCGGACCGACGCTGGATGAAGCCAAGATCCGCACCCTGCTCACCCAATTGGCCTCACATCCGCAGTTTCAGTTGATTATCAAGCCCCATCCCTGGGAGCTGTCCAAGAAGCTGATTTCGCTCTATACCGAGTATGAAGAAGAATATAGCAATGTTCATGTGGTTACCGACCGCAAGGCTGACACCCGTGAGCTGATTATGAAATCGGACGCTGTGGTCGCCACTCTCTCCACGGTTGCCCTCGAAGGCCTTTTATTCGGCAAGCCTGTATTTGTCTACAAATTCATTCAGGCCAATCGTGAATATGATTACTATGATGCCCTTGACCGCTATATTCAAAAAGAGCCAGCTGACTTAACCCGCATCATCGCCCGCTATTATTCCAGCAATATAGAGAGATTAAACTACAAGACTGTAAAAAAGAAATTCTTGCAGCAATCCTATCAGATTCCTGACTCCGGCAAAGTGCTTGCGGATCTCATGAACCGCTTGATCCATGGAAGCGAGAAGCGATGAAGCGGGAGGTGGAGAGTATGTTTTTCCGGAATAAAAGGATTCTGATCATCGGCGGTACCGGCACCATCGGGAAAAGTATTGCGAAGCTCCTTCTGAAGCAGGAGCCAGAGGTTATCCGGATTCTCAGCAGAGACGAGTATAAGCAGTTCGAGCTGCAGGATGAGCTGCAAGGGAACGCCAGGCTTAGCTACCTGATCGGCGATGTCCGGGATTATGACCGTGTGCTGGCGGCGATGGAGGATATAGATTATGTGTTCCATACGGCCGCCATGAAGCATGTATCCTTCTGTGAATATAACCCGTTCGAGGCTGTACTTACGAATATTGTCGGCACGCATAACGTGATTCAGGCAGCGAAGCAGCAGAAGGTAAGCAAGGTCGTTTTTACAAGCACAGATAAGGCCATTTCACCGACCAACAACTACGGAGCCACCAAGCTGTCAGCGGAGAAGCTGATTTCCTCTGCCGTCACCTCGGGAGGCTCCAGCCAAACGGTGTTCTGCACCGTACGGTTCGGGAATGTGATGGGCTCCAGGGGATCTGTCATTCCCTTGTTCGTGAAGCAGGCGAGAGAAGGCAGAGCGATCACCGTAACGGATCTGTCCATGACCAGGTTCATGATGACGCTGGAGCAGGCGACCCGGCTCACCATTCAGTCCCTGCAGCTGGCGAAGGGGGGGGAGACTTTTATTCTGAAGATGCCTGTGATCAGGCTGAAGGATCTGGCTGAGGTTGTAGCCGAGGAAGCGCCGAAGAAATACGGGGTTCCCCCGTCGTCTACGGTGAAGATCCTGGAGATCGGCCTGAAGCCCGGTGAGAAGAGATACGAAGAGCTAATGACCCATGAGGAATCCTTAAGCGCTTATGAATTAAAGGATGTATACATTGTCCCTTCCCCCTATGCTGCACCGCAGTCCTACCGGGAAGCAAGCAGGCCGAAGCCGGGTACCTACAGCTCCGAGGGAGAGATCCCGCTAACCAAGGAGCAGGTAAAGAAGCTGGCATCGGAACAAAATCTAATCTAGTGGAGGCTACTATGAATATACTCGTAACCGGAGGTGCCGGATTCATCGGCAGATGGGTGGTCGGACGTTTGTTAAAGGATGGACAAAGCGTATGGGTCGTCGATAATCTGGCGAACTCATCGCTGGATAATCTGAAGGAGTATGAAGATAGCGAGCATTTGCAGAAGGTGCAGATCATGGACCTCAAGGACAGAGAAGCTCTGAAGGAGCTTTTCCGGGAGGTTTCCTTCGACCTGTGCTACCATCTGGCGGCAAGCATTAATGTGCAAGACAGCATAGATGATCCTGAGACCACGTTCAATAATGATACGCTGGCCACCTTCTATCTGCTCGAGGAATGCCGCAAGCAGCAGGTGAAGATGGTCTTCATGAGTACCTGCATGGTCTACGCCAGAGCGGTGGATGAACAGGGAATTGACGAGCAATCCCCAATCAAGCCAGCCTCTCCCTATGCCGGGGCCAAGATCGCTGCGGAGAATATGGTGCTATCCTATTTCTATGCCTATGATCTGCCGGTGGTGGTCGTAAGGCCGTTTAACACGTATGGTCCCTATCAGAAAACCGGCGGCGAAGGCGGCGTTGTGGCGATCTTCATCCACAGCAAATTAAAAGGCGAGCCGCTGAATATCTACGGGGACGGCACCCAGTCACGGGATCTATTATATGTCGGGGACTGTGCAGATTTCGTAGTGGAGGCAGGCTACAGCGACAAGCTCCACGGAGAAATTGTCAATGCAGGCACGGGTGAGGATATCACCGTCAATCAATTGGCCGAGCTGATTGCAGACGGGCAGGCACCGATCCAGCATGTTCCCCATATTCATCCGCAGAGTGAGATCCAGAAGCTGTTATGTAATTACAACAAGGCAGAGAAGCAATTGTCCTGGACGCCTAAGGTAACCATTGAAGAAGGCATCCGGCAGACAGAGCAATGGATTCTTGAGACCTTTCACCGAAAGGAGCCGAACCAGTCATGAGTAAAAGCAAACTGGCCATTGACGGCGGGAAGCCTGTACGTGCCCACTACTTGCCGTATGGGAGACAGATGATCGATGACGAGGATATTGAGTCCGTGGTCAAGGTGCTGCAAAGTGATTATTTGACCAGCGGCCCGGCCATTGAGCAATTCGAAGCAGAGATCGCAGCGTTTACTGGGGCAAAATATGCCGTGGCCTTCTCCAGTGGAACTGCGGCACTGCACGGGGCCTGTTATGCCGCCGGGATCGGCGAAGGGGATGAGGTGATTACGACCCCCATGACGTTTGCGGCCACAGCGAACTGCGTGCTGTATCAGGGGGGCGTACCGGTATTCGCCGATATCGATCCGCGGACGTATAATCTTGATCCGCAGCGGATCAGGGAGAGCATTACGGCCAGAACGAAAGCGATTATTCCCGTCCATTTCACCGGCCAGCCGGCGCAGCTTGATGAGATCCTGCAGATTGCCCGGGAGCATAATCTGATCGTGATTGAGGATGCCGCCCATGCGCTGGGTGCGAGATATAAGGATAGAAGCATAGGCTCTATCGGGGACATGACCATGTTCAGCTTCCATCCTGTAAAGCATATAACAACGGGAGAAGGCGGAATGATCACGACCAATAACCCGGTATATTATGAGAAGCTGCTGCAGTTCCGCACCCACGGCATCACCAGGGATGAGCGCAAGTTAAGGGAGAACCACGGACCCTGGTACTATGAGATGCAATTCCTCGGGTACAACTACCGGATCACAGATATACAGACCTCACTCGGCATCTCCCAGCTTCGCAGAATCGGGGGCTTCATCGAGAAGCGCAAGCAGCTTGCCGCCTTGTATTTGCAAGAGCTGAGCGCGACCAAGGAGCTTATTCTGCCGCATCAGCTTCCAGAGGCGGAGTCAAGCTGGCACCTGTTCATTGTCAGACTGCAGCTCGTAAGGCTGAAGGCCACCCGTAAGACGGTCTTTCAGGCGCTGCAAAAGGAGAACATCGGAGTAAACGTCCACTACATCCCCGCCTATCTGCATCCGTACTACGAAAGCTTGGGGTTCCGCAAGGGAATCTGTCCGGTCGCTGAGAGCTGCTACGAGGAATTCATTACACTCCCGCTATATGCGGGTATGGAACCTGAAGATGTGTTGGATGTGGTCGCTGCGGTCAAGAAGGTGATCCGCCACTACTCCAAGTGAAAATAGAGAAGGGAGTGATTAATGTGGCCAAAGTGAAGGTGATTGCCGAGATTGCCAATGCCCATCTGGGCGACCCCGGCCGGCTGCGGGAGCTGATCCTAGCGGCCGCAGGCAGCGGCGCTGACGGGGTGAAATTTCAATGGTTCCATTACGACAGCCTAGCGGTGCCGGATTTCATCCATTATCAGACGTATATCGATTTGTTCATCGGCAAACAGCAATGGGCGGAGGCTGTACAGCTTGCCAAGGATGCGGGAATGGAGGTGTGGGTAGATATCTACGATGAATGGGGCGCCGGGCTGCTCACGGAGCTTGAATCGCAGGTAGATGGCTTGAAAATACCAACAACTGTGCTCCAGTCGCTCCCCTTGACTCTAGCCCTGCTAAAGTTCGATAAGCCCTTGCTCATCGGTGTAGGCGGCTGGCTGGAGGAAGAAATGGATACGCAATTATCTTACATTCGGAGCCATTACAAAGGCCCCATCGTGCTCATGCACGGCTTCCAGGGCTATCCGACCCGGACAGAGGATTCCAACCTGAGCCGTATCGCCCATATCAAACAAACCTATCAGCTGGAGGTGGGGTTCGCGGACCATGAGGATGCCGATCATGAAATGGCGGTCGATCTTCCGGTCTATGCCTATTTGCTGGGTGCCAGTGTCATTGAGAAGCATATCACCCTGAACCGTGCGGAGAAAGGCATTGACTACTATTCCGCGCTGGAGCCGGAGGAGTTTGGGCGGATGGTGGATAAGCTGCGCCGGGCAGAGTGTGTACAAGGCAGCCTGGAAATCAAGGAATCGGAAAGAAGCTATCTGGAGGATTCCTCCCTGAGAATTGTCTCCCGCACAGAACTGCGCCCGGGTCAAATGATCACACCCGAGAACATAAGCTATAAACGTTCCTCCGTGCCGGATGCCTTCATGGTCCGCAATGCTTCCGTACAATTCCCTATGATTGCAACGGCAGCAATTCCAGCGAACACACCCATCACGCCGGGGAAGGTAAAAGCACCCAAAATCTGCATCGCCGTCATCTGCAGATTGAAATCCACCCGGCTCCGCCGCAAGGCGTTGCGCGAAATTCACGGCATTCCAGCCATCGAGAGGTGCCTGATGAACTGTCTGGCTGTGCCGGGCGGCTATGAGGTGGTGCTGGCCACCTCGGATCTGCCGGATGACCAGCCGCTTACGGCGTTCAACCTGAACCATCAGGTGAAGGTGGTAACCGGCGACCCGGACAATGTGGCTGCAAGAATGCTGAGCGTGGCTGAAGCGGTCCAGGCGGATATCGTAGTCCGGGTCACCGGCGACAATCCGGCGATCTCTCCTGAGATGCTTAAGCTTCTGATAGACCGGCATCTGGCAAGCGGTGCAGATTTCACCTACGCCAAGGAGTCGACTATGGGGACGGTGGGGGATGTTTTTACCGTTGAAGCGCTGAGAAGGCTGCTGCACTATTCCAATCCGCTTACGCATGCGGAGTATCTGTCCTTTTACTTTTTCAACAATCCGCATCTCTTCAACCTCAATGCTGTGGACCTTCCTGCGGAGTGGGTGCACCCCGAGTGGCGGCTGACCATGGATGAAATTCAGGATCTGGAGCTGTTTGAGGAGATCTACCAGGCACTGGATGTGGGTGCAAGACCGCTATCCTTCGAAGAATTGAAGGAATTCCTGCAGGGCCACCCTGAGGTGGCTGAGCGCAACCGGGGCATTCAGGTGAAATGGCGGGATGATACAGAGCTGGTCAAGGAGTTGAATGCAGCAACCACCCTGAAGAAGGGACTATAACAAGTTAGTGAGGCTTCGGATGATGATAAATAAAGCCAGCCTTGTGCTGGGGACGGCCCAGTTGGGCGGAAATTACGGGATTGCGAATACAGCTGTCAACCGCTCTGTGCAACAGAGGAACGGGCTGCTCCAATATGCCCTCTCCTCGGGGATCGGTTATTTGGATACCGCACCGGGCTACGGGGACAGCGAGTCTATTATCGGAGATTGCCTGGAACACACTGAGCCGCAGAGCCGGCCGCAGATTGTGACGAAGCTCCCTTCCGTCCAGAGGTTAGGGCTGCACTCGGAGGAAGCGCGGAGGAGGTTCGTCACCTCTTCCGTGCATGCTTCCCTGAACCGGCTGAAGTGTTCTGCGCTGGATGTCTGTCTCTTGCATGATCCGCTGGATATGACTTACCACGGCGGCGAAATTCTGCGAATGCTGCAGGAGCTGAAGCAGCTGCAATTGATCCGCAGAATCGGCGTATCTGTGTATGATGCGGAGGATGTTACGAATTTTTTGAGCGTGGAGGGGCTGGACAGCATTCAAATTCCGCTGAATGTCCTCGACCAGAGGTGGCTAGCGAATGGAGTGCTGGACCAACTCGCCCGGAGGGGCACAGAAATCTTCGTCCGCAGTGTCTATCTGCAAGGCCTGCTGCTGATGGCACCGGAGCAGCTTCCGGCGGGACTGAAGCAAGCGGAGCAGCCGTTGTTACGATTAATCAGGTACAGCAAGGAAACCGGGATAGCGGTTAAAGAGCTGTGCTTCCTCTATGTGAGGGATCTTCCGGGGATATCCGGACTGGTGATTGGCTGCGAGACGGTGGAGCAGGTGCAGGAGAACCTGCGGATGATGGCGTTGCCCCCTCTAAACCGGGCGGTGAGACAGACGCTTGGTGAATCCTTTGCGGATATTCCTGTAGAGATCATTGACCCCAGGAGGTGGAAGTAACCGGATGCGTACTCTTCAAGAATTATTTAATCTGCAAGGACGGACAGCGGTTGTGACCGGAGGGGCTGGTTATCTGGGCACAGCCATAGCGGAGGGGCTGGCTGAGGCTGGCGCGGCAGTCTATCTGGTAAGCTCGAACGGACAGCGCTGCATGGAGGCCGCTGAGGCGATCGCCCGCACCACCGGAGCAGCCTGCTTCGGCAAGGCTATGGATATCCGGCAGGAAGCATCAGTCAGAGAATGTATTCAGAGCATCGCTGAAGCGGCCGGAAGCATCGATATCCTGGTGAATAATGCCGCGTTCAGCTCAGCCGCCAAGCTGGCAGTTATGAGTGAAGAGCAGTGGCTGGCCGGGCTGGACGGGACGATCAATGGAGCCTTCAGATGTGTCAAGGCGGTCCTGCCCTATATGGTTGAACAAAAGAGAGGCTCCATCATTAACGTCTCCTCGATGTACGGGCTAGTCTCGCCTAACCCGGAGGTCTACGGAGACAGCGGGATGGATAATCCCGCCAATTACGGAGCAGGTAAAGCGGCGATAGGCCAGTTTACCCGTTACATTGCCTGCCACTTCGGGCAGCACGGAATCAGAGCGAATACGGTATCGCCTGGGCCTTTTCCTAATGCAGCGGTTCAAGCCGACCCGCAGTTCATCCGGCAGCTGGAGCGGAAGAATCCGCTGGGCAGGATCGGCACCCCTGAAGATTTGAAGGGAGTGATGGTGTTCCTGGCTTCCGCCGCCTCAAGCTATGTTACAGGTGAGAATATCTCTGTTGACGGAGGCTGGACCGCATGGTAAGCACAGCAGCTAACCAGAAGAATATATGGATTCGGGCCGATTCCTCGTACTCCATGGGCACGGGCCATATCATGCGCTGCCTGACACTTGCAGGCGGGCTTGCCGCCAGGGGCGGGCAGATCACGTTCATTTGCCGCGAGCTGCCGGGGAATCTGGCAGACTATATCAGGGGTCAGGGCTATGCGGTGAAGCTGCTGCCCTCGCCGGATGATCCGTCGTACGCTGCATTCTGGCTTCAGGTGGATTGGCGGACCGATGCCCTGGAGACGGTGCAGCGGCTGGAGGGAGCTGCTCCTGCAGATTGCCTCATTGTTGACCATTACGGAATTGATAAGCGGTGGGAGACATGGGTGCAGGGAAAAGTGAAGAAGATCGTGGCCATCGATGATTTGGCGGACCGTCCGCATCAATGCGATCTGCTGCTGGACCCCAATCCATCTGCTGCCAGGGACCGCTACCAGGGGCTGCTTCCCGCTTACTGCACGAAATTGACAGGCACATGCTATACGCTGCTGCGGCCGGAATTCCGCGCGGCTAAGCTGGGGCTGACTGAACGGGACGGAAGCATAAGCAGGGTTCTGGTGTTTTTTGGCGGCACAGATCCTACGGGGGAGACTCTCAAAACCTTACAGGCGCTGCAAAGTCCCGCCTTCGCTAACCTGAAGCTGGATGTCGTAGCAGGCGGAATGAACCGCCGCAAGGATGACATCGCAGCCTTATGCGACACGATGCCACAGGCCAGCTTCCATTGTCAGGTTGATTACATGGCTGACTTGATGCAGAAGGCGGACCTCTCCATCGGAGCAGGCGGAAGTACGACCTGGGAGCGCTGTTACCTGGGCCTGCCTTCGCTGTGCATTATTACGGCGGATAATCAGCGGGAGATCACGGCCTTGGTTCATGCGCGGGGGGCTGCATTCAGCCTGGGGAAGAGTAACGAGGTGACCGCCCAAGGAATTGAGCAGGGTCTTAAGGCTATGCTGGCTGACCCGGCCAGGGTACGGGCCATGTCGGAGCAGGCGCTCCGCCTGATGGGCGAGGATAAATGGGATGAGGTCATAGACAGGATTATGGGAGGGGACTATGGCAGACCTAAGGGACTATAGGCTTGAGAAGCTGAGCCAGGAGCATAGCAGGCTAATATGGGAATGGCGCAATGCCGATCACATTAGGCCCTATATGAATCATGACGGGATCATTCCGCTTGAAGAGCATCTTCACTGGATGAATACCATAGCGGAGGATATCAGCCGGGTGGTCCGAATCTGTTACTATCTGGACACACCGGCAGGCTTCGTGCAGTTCTCACAGATCGACAAGGTCCACAAGACCTGTGAGTGGGGCTTTTATATAGGGGACAAGAGCTGTCCCCCCGGCTCCGGCACCAAGATGGGAATCTTGGCGCTGGACCATATTTACCAGGTGGAGCAGCTAAGTAAGGTGTGTGCGCAAATTCTGGATTTCAATCAGCGGAGCTTGTCCTATCACCGCAAACTAGGCTTCATAGAGGAAGGCAGGTTAGGCAGACAACGGATCAGAAATCATCAGCCTGTGGATGTGGTCTTGATGGCCCTGTTCCGGGAGCAATGGGAGAAGCACAGGCTACGGCTGACAGAGGAGGCAACGACAGGCCATGAAGGAAATAAAGATCGGTAACCGCACCATCGGCAGCGGGCATCCGCCTTTTGTGATCGCGGAGATGTCCGGTAATCATAATAAGTCGCTGGACCGTGCGCTCGAAATCGTTAAGGCCGCCGCCCGGGCGGGCGCACATGCGTTCAAAATCCAGACCTATACGCCGGACACCATGACGCTTAATCTACGGAATAAGGATTTCATGATTGGGGAATCGAACGGACTGTGGAAGGGGAAATCGCTGTATGAGCTGTATGCTGAGGCGTATACGCCCTGGGAGTGGCATGAGCCTATCTTTGCTTCGTGCAGGGCGCTCGGGATGATTCCGTTCAGCACCCCGTTCGATGAGTCCTCGCTCGAATTCCTGGAGACCCTCGGCGTAGACTGCTACAAGATCGCTTCCTTTGAAAATAATGATATTCCCTTACTGCGTAAGGTAGCCTCCAAAGGGAAGCCGATGATTATTTCCACCGGGATGGCCTCGCTTGGAGATATTGAACAGGCTGTCCGCACCATTACCGGGGCAGGCTGCCGGGAATATATACTGCTCAAATGCACCAGCAGCTATCCGGCTTCACCCGGGAATACCAACCTCAATACCATTCCGTATCTGCGCGACGTCTTCCGTGCTCAGGTGGGCCTGTCCGACCATACCCTGGGCGTAGGGGCAGCAGTAGCAAGCGTGGCGCTGGGCAGTACGGTGATCGAAAAGCATTTTACCCTGAACCGTGCAGAAGGCGGGGTGGATGCTGCATTCTCCCTGGAGCCGGCAGAGTTCGCTTCCCTGGTCCGGGAGACAAATACGGCCTGGAGGGCACTCGGCGGCGTCTCCATCGGTCCCACCCCCGAAGAAGAGAAATCCCTGCAATTCAGACGGTCCGTCTATACTTCCAAGGACATCAAGGCCGGGGACCTGCTGACTGCGGATAACATCAGAGTCATCCGTCCCGGCTACGGCCTCGCGCCCAAGTATTATGACTTGCTTCTCGGCAAACGCTTAAGAACCGATCTGCCCATCGGCACCCCGCTGAACTGGGACCTGCTGCTGTAATCTGCCTTGACAATTGGGGCGAAAACGTCTATAACTAGAACATATCTGTATCCATTGAATCTAAATTCGATGACGGGACAAGTACGATAAGGTAACGTTCTCCAGAGAGTCGGTGCTTGCTGCGAGCCGATCGTTCACGCCTTACCCGAAGATCCTCCCCTAGAAGCTAAGCTGAAGCGTGTATACGTGTGTAGGCTCCGCCGTCTGCCGGACGTTATCCCGGACCCGCATGGTTGTCTATTGCCTGCGGACTGAGATTGTACTGAATCCACACCCCTTGTGATGTGCGTGCAGTGCAGATTAGGGTGGTATCGCGAGCGCTGTCTCGCCCCTTTGGGGGCGGGGCGGCGTATTTTTGTGTGGTGGGCATCCCCCTAAATCCCCCTTACAAGGGGGACCCCAAGGGCTGGCCGCCCTCTGGACACCCGCAGGCAAGTGCTCCGTGGAAAGAGTGGCGTGGGCGGAAGGGAATGGACTCTGTTGGCGGAAGGAGCGGCCCTTCTTAGGCTCCCCTACGGGAACGCCTGCGTGGCCTTAACTGCGCCCCGAGCGAGGGGCCAAGAGCCCCCGGCAAGAACCCCAGGCACAGCCCGGACGGTGTAACGGACTGAGGAGCTCTTATTTTGGAAGAAAGCTACTATTAGGGCAAGTAAAGGACCCCACAGCCCTTATTACCGGAAATTTCGCTTCTAGATGGTTCTTAGCAGGACAATAAGGTCGACTGGGTCCGTTAGCTCGCCAAAAGTGCTGTTTTCTTGAATATAACGGCTCTGCGGTCCGCTAGGACTGACCTACTCGGTTGGTGTGGCTTCTTTTCATCCAATCTTCAGTGGGCCTGAGTTAAAGATTCATGCTGCATTAGCGCGGTTAAGGCCCCGCAGGCGTACCCGTAGGGCAGCCTAAGAAGGGCCGAGGACTCCGCCGAAGTAATCCTTCCCGTCCACTGCCCCCGCTCCTCGCACGATGCACTGATTTCGGGTGTCCAGAGGGCAGCGCCCTTGGGGCCCTCCCTTGGCGAAGGGAGGGTTTGGGAGGGATCGAAAATCTTTAAAGTTTTAAAATCTTTTAAGAAGAAGGCTCGGATGATATCCGATAAAGTTTAAGACTAAACGAAGGGATTGACCATCATGCATAAGGTAGACGTCAAAGAAAAAGCCCGGGCCAGAGATGTCCGGATCTTGAAAAAGTGGAGCGAGGAGGACACATTCCGCCGCTCCATGGAGAACCGCGAGGGACGCCCGAACTATGTGTTCTATGAAGGGCCGCCGACGGCGAACGGGGTGCCGCATATCGGGCACGTGCTGGGCCGGGTCATCAAGGATTTTATCGGCCGCTACCAGACCATGAAGGGCTTCCGTGTCATCCGCAAAGCGGGCTGGGATACGCACGGCCTGCCGGTAGAGCTCGGGGTGCAGAAGAAGCTCGGCATCTCCGGTAAGCAGGATATCGAAGAATACGGTGTGGAGAAGTTCATCAAGGAATGTAAGGAAAGTGTATTCGGCTATGAGAAGCAGTGGCGGGAATTCACGGAAGCGATCGGCTATTGGACGGATCTGGATCATCCATATGTAACGCTGGACAATACGTATATCGAGAGCGTGTGGAACATCCTGGCTACGGTTCATGAGAAGGGCCTGATGTACCGGGGTCACCGCGTCAGCCCGTACTGCCCGAGCTGTCAGACGACCCTCAGCTCCCATGAAGTAGCCCAGGGGTATAAGACAGTTAAGGATCTGAGTGCTACCGCCAAGTTCAAGCTGGACGGCAGCGGCGACTATGTGCTGGCCTGGACGACTACGCCTTGGACGCTTCCGGCGCATATGGCGCTGGCGATGAATCCGGCTATGGAATATGTGCGTGCGCAGCAGGAAGACGGCGTGTATGTACTGGCGAAGAATCTGGTGGACGAAGTGCTGAAGGGTGAGTACACCATCCTGTCTACACACACAGGCGCTGACTTTATCGGCCAGAGCTATACACCGCCGTTCGGTTATATCAAGGCGGAGAAGCATAATGTGATCGTCGGAGCCTCTTTTGTAACGGATTCCAGCGGTACCGGGATCGTACATATGGCTCCGGCACACGGGGAAGACGACTATAAGAGCTGCCGCGAGAATGGGATCAGCTTTGTGAACGTAGTAGATACTTCCGGCAAGTATACGGATGTAGTGAGTGATTTTGCAGGACGGTTCGTGAAGGATTGTGACCTGGATATCGTGAAGGTGCTGTCTGAACGCGGACTGCTCTACCATAAAGAGAAATACGAGCACAGCTACCCGTTCTGCTGGCGCTGCGACACCCCGCTGCTCTATTATGCAACAGACAGCTGGTTCATCCAGACGACAGCGATCAAGGATCAGCTGATTGCCAACAATAACAGTGTGGACTGGTACCCGGACCATGTGCGCGAAGGCCGCTTCGGCAAGTTCCTGGAGGAGCTGGTGGACTGGAATATCAGCCGTAACCGCTACTGGGGTACGCCGCTTAACGTATGGGTCTGTCAGGATACCGGCAAGGAATTCGCGCCGCACAGCATCGCCGAGCTGAGAGCAATGGCCATCGGTGAGGTGGCTGAGGATATCGAGCTGCATAAGCCGTACGTGGATAATATTCAGCTGCGCAGCCCGTTCAGCGAAGGCGGCATCATGGTCCGCACCCCTGAAGTGATCGACGTCTGGTTCGACAGCGGCTCGATGCCGTTCGCCCAGAGTCATTATCCGTTCGAGAATCAAGACCGGTTCGAGGACCAGTATCCGGCAGATATGATCTGCGAAGGGATCGACCAGACGCGCGGCTGGTTCTACAGCCTGCTGGCCGTATCGACCCTGTTCACAGGCAAGGCGCCGTATAAGGCGGTTATCGCCCACGGCCATATTTTCGATGAGAACGGCCAAAAGATGTCCAAATCCAAAGGCAATGTCATTGACCCTTGGGAGATCATGAACGAATACGGCACGGATGCCTTCCGCTGGGCCATTCTGTCTGACAGTGCGCCGTGGAACAACAAACGGTTCTCGCGCGGTCTGGTCGGGGAGACGAAGTCTAAGGTAGTGGACACTCTGGTGAACACGCATGCCTTCCTTACGCTGTATGCCGGGATCGACGGCTATGATCCTGCGGATCACCCGTTCAAGTTGTCTGAGCATAAGCTCGACCGCTGGATTTTGTCCCGCCTGAACAGCCTGATCGTGCTGCTCGATAAGGGCCTGGCCGTGAATGATTTTGTGAACACCTCTAAGGCCATTGAGAACTTCGTGGATGAGCTAAGCAACTGGTACATCCGCCGTTCCCGTGACCGGTTCTGGGGCAGCGGGCTGGGCGAAGAGAAGCTGGACGCTTACCGCACCCTTACGCATGTCCTGCTGACCACAGCCAAGCTGATGGCTCCATTCACTCCGATGCTGTCCGAGGATATCTTCACGAACCTGGGCGGCGGGGAGAGCGTGCATCTGGCAGACTATCCGGCAGCGGATGAGAACCTGATCGATCTTGCCCTGGAAAAAGATATGGAGTACGCCCGCGGCATCGTCGAGCTGGCCCGTAACGTCCGCAACGAGAGCGGCATCAAGACCCGCCAGCCGTTGTCCGAGCTGATCGCGTCCACTCCGGACGACTTCAACGTGGCGGATTATGAAGAGCTGATCAAAGAAGAGATCAACGTTAAAAATATCGTCATCGAGCACAGCGACAGCGGCTTCGTAGACTTCACCCTGAAGCTGAATCTGAAGGTAGCAGGGAAGAAATACGGCAAGAGCGTCGGCTTCCTGCAAGGCTTCCTCAAAGCGATGGATAGTGACGCTACCCGCAAGGCGGTACAAGAAGGCGTTATCGCCATTGTGTCACCGGACGGGGAAGAGCTGCAGATTACGTCCGAGGAGCTACTGGTTGAGAAGCAGGCCAAACCAGGCTTTGCCTCCGCTTCCGGCTATGGACTGACTGTGGCCCTGAACACAGAAATCACGCCGGAGCTGGTACAGGAAGGCTGGGTACGTGAAGTCGTACGTGCGGTGCAGGATTACCGCAAACGTCTGGATCTGCCGATCGACAAGCGGATTGCCCTGACCCTGCATGTCGATGACGAGCTGAAGGCGGCGGTGACTGCATTCGAGCATGTGCTGCGTGAGAATGTACTGGTGACTACGGTTGATTTTGACGGAGATTATACCTATGAGACAGTGGATGCCGGCGGCAAGAGCATCGGTATTCATATCGGTGCTTAACTCCAGAGCGGCCGCGCATTTCCTGCATTACTTGTCCATGTATGGCATATACTAGCCGCAAAGGAATAGTTTCCACGGGTTAGAATGCAAATGACGAGCCCTGTGCTTGAAGAGAGAATTCTCTTCGACCGGGCTCGTTTGTTTTGCGGCTTATAGACAACCAGGAGGTACAGGGGCATGGGTGGATGGAACAACGGGAAGAATCCTGCAGAGCAGCCGAAGCAGCCGGAAGGGCCGGGCAGAATTTCGATCAGAACCACAGACAGAGGGAACAACAGGGAGGACGCGCCGCATGAGAAGCAACCCCCGTATTCTGGAGCAGGTCCAACGGGCAAGACAGATCCGGGCACAGAATATCCTGAGAAAAGTCAGCCAAGCGCTTCCAATCCTAAGCCTACAGCGGCTGTTACAGCAGCCATTGATCCGGCCGATCTTCCCCCGGAAGAGAAGCTGAACGCCCTGTACCGGATGACCACGAGTCTGGCCCAGCAGATGGAGAAGTCACGGATCTCGGAATACACCGAACTGCTGTATTCTCCGTTCCGGCTGATCTGGCTGAACATCCTCTCCGGAGCGGCCAGGGGACTGGGGATAGCGCTCGGGTTTACTTTTTTTGCAGCGACGATTATTTATGTGCTTCAGGTGCTGGGTGCGCTGAATCTGCCGATCATTGGCGACTATATCGCGGACATTGTGCGGATTGTCCAGCATCAGTTGGAGCTGAAGACGTTCTGAACCTGAAATAACCCCACATTGTGGGGCATGGCGATTGCGAATAGAAGGAAATGGAACAGGGCTCCAAGACAAGCGCAGGGATAGTTGTAGGATGTTCGGAATGCAACTAAACAGGATATCGCGTATAAATCAGATGTTTTACTTGTACAAAGTGCAATTAAGCCAATCCAGCTCCCTTATCGGATCATTCCTAACGATTGCCAAGCATTAGCTCGGGCATGGTTTGTACTAAATTGCTGTGTCAGCTGTGCTACTTCCGTTCTTTTCGGGTCGGGTCCAGCAGGTAGTCGCCTTCCCCGTCGTCCATGTAATGGCGGTAGCTGTTGCCTTTGATGATCGTCAGATGGTTGCCGGTGATGTCGGTGGCGACGAAATTCTCCCAGGGCTCCACGAAGCCCTCGGTTTCGTCCGCTTCGATCTCCATGTCATTGTAAGAGCCGATGTTGCTGCCTTCAGCCATCGCAGGGGAATCCGAATTGCCCCAGCTCTCCACGATCTGCCAGGCATCCTCGCCATCGAAGCCGTTCTGATCGTCCCGCTCATCCAGGCTGGTGCGGCCAAACGGCGGAGACAGCAGCTCCTCCTCGGCCGGCCGGGTGAATGGAGCGCTCTGGCGGGGGGCGTGCTCCTTGGTGAAGCGGGTGGAGGGAAGGGCGGCCAGGCGCTCATAGGGAATGGGTTCGCCGCTGGCGATGCAGATGCCATAGGTTCCTTCGTCCATCGCCCGCAGTGCTGATTCAATATCGTCCAGCTCATGCTCATCGCGCTCCAGCAGGGAGATATCCATGGAGCGGTTATACAGCTCTGTGGCGGCATCGCCGGGATGATTGTCGATTTCGGACAGCTCTCCAGTGTTATCCCGCATAGACTCCTGCAGTCCATATTGTCCGCTGTTACTCAGCCTGTGCTTGATATCCTCCTGCTGCTGCAGGAGAGCAGTACGCAGCCCGGAGAGCTGCTGTGATGTAAGATGGCTCATTGCTGTGAGCTCCTTTCGGTAGCTAATCGCTGAAACGGTACCGTCCTTTAAAAAGACGGCAAAACCGTTTCCGCTTGTATAGATAGCTTGGCCTCCGGGGCCCTTTTTTAGCGATGGCAAATAGTGCCCTGACTTTACAGATCCGTATGACCATGCCATGGACGGTATCTTGAGGCCTGTGCTACAATATACAAGTCTTTATACAGTATTCGTACCGCGAAGCCGCGGGAAAAATAAGAACGGAGTGACAACTTCTGTGGTGTACTTTCTGATTGCGCTAATTGTATTTGTGATTGACCAGGGTACCAAATATCTGATTGCCACCCGGCTGGAGCTCGCAGAGCAAATTCCGGTAATCAAGGATTTCTTCATTATTACGTCGCACCGCAATCGTGGAGCCGCCTTCGGAATTCTGGAGGGGCAGCAGTGGTTCTTCATTGTGATTACGGTAGTCGTTGTATGCGGAATCGTCTGGTACCTGAACAAGGCCCGCAAGACCCGCAAGCTGCTGCCAACCGCACTGGCGCTTGTCCTTGGCGGAGCAATCGGCAACTTCCTGGACCGGATTCTAAGCGGTGAGGTTGTGGATTTCCTCATGTTCAATTTCGGAAGCTATACGTTCCCGATCTTCAACGTGGCCGATTCCTGTATCGTGGTCGGGGTGGGGCTGATTATTCTGGACACGCTGCTGGAAGTGAAGGGCGAACAGGAAGTCACCGAGGTGAAGGAATCACAGGAAGTCAAAGAAGGGAATGAATGATTTGAACAAAGACGTCAAAGAGCTGGCGGATTCTGGCGCCCTCGAGGAAGAAAGAGACGTCACCGAATGGATCGTTGCCGAGGGCAATGCGCGGGAGCGGATTGATAAATACGTTACAGAGGCCATGGAAGACGAGATCTCGCGCTCCCAGGTTCAGCTATGGATCAGCAGCGGCCATGTAGTGGTTAACGGCGCGCCGGTTAAAGCGAACTATAAGCTGAACGAAGGCGATAAAGTAACGGTTACGGTGCCGGAACCCGAGGTTACGGACCTGATTGCACAGGATATTCCGCTGGAAGTGGCTTATGAGGACAGCGATGTGATAGTGGTGAACAAGGTACGCGGCATGGTCGTGCATCCGGCAGTGGGACATCCCTCCGGCACCCTGGTCAATGCGCTGATGTATCATTGCAAGGACCTGTCCGGCATTAACGGCGAGATTCGTCCAGGCATTGTCCACCGGATCGACAAGGATACCTCCGGTCTGATTATGGCAGCCAAGAATGACGCCAGTCATGCTTCGCTGTCCGCCCAGCTTAAGGAGCACAGCGTGACCCGCCGCTATATCGCAGTGGTGCACGGCAATCTGTCTCATGACAAGGGGACCGTAGATGCACCAATCGGCCGTGATCCGCATGACCGTAAGCTGTATACCGTAACCGAGAAGAACAGCAAGCGCTCCGTGACGCATTTTACCGTGCTGGAGCGGTTTGGTGACTGCACACTGCTGGAGCTGCAGCTTGAGACAGGACGCACGCATCAGATCCGTGTTCACATGAAGTTCATCGGCCATCCGCTGGTGGGTGATCCGATCTACGGGCGCAGCAAGGGAACTACTATGAACGGACAAGCCCTGCATGCAGCGGTACTCGGATTTGTACATCCTTCTACAGGCGAGTACAAGGAGTTCAGTGCGCCGATTCCGGCGGATATGGAAGAACTTCTATTTACGCTGCGCAGCAGATAAGTACAAATCAATAGATTATAAATCCATGGAACAGCGGCCGGATTTGCGTCATATTTAGAGTATAGGTTCACAACATAGGCCCAGGAGATGAGTAGAAGATTATGAGTATTGAACACTATCAGGCTACATTCATTCAGACGAATTTTGCAGACCGCATCGGCGGTGAAGGATACGGCAAGGACACCTCCATCTACAAATTCGAGAAAATCAAACGCGCCAAAGCCTCGGCGAAGCAGGATTTTCCGAACATTGAACTGATTGACATGGGCGTCGGCGAGCCGGACGAAATGGCGGATGAAGGCATCGTGTCCAGACTTGCGCTGGAAGCGGCCAAGGAAGAGAACCGCGGCTACTCCGATAACGGTATTCCTGAATTTAAGGACGCAGCGGCTGTGTACCTTAAGGAAGTTTTTCAGGTGGACGGAATTGACCCTGTAACAGAAATCGTGCATTCAATCGGCTCTAAGCCTGCGTTGGCTATGCTGCCATCCGTCTTCATTAATCCGGGCGATATCACGATCATGACCATTCCGGGTTATCCGGTGCTGGGCACCCATACCAAGTATCTGGGAGGACAAGTCTACTCCGTGGAGCTGAAGAAGGAGAACAACTTCCTGCCTGACCTGAACTCCATTCCTGAAGACGTAGCCCGCAAGGCGAAGCTGCTCTATCTCAACTATCCGAATAACCCTACTGGTGCAAGTGCTACACCTGAGTTCTTCAGCGAAGTAGTGGCCTGGGCCAAAAAATATGATGTAGTCGTAATCCATGACGCTCCTTATGCTGCATTGACTTATGACGGCGTGAAGCCGCTGAGCTTCCTGTCCGTGCCTGGTGCCAAGGATGTCGGCGTTGAGCTGCACTCCCTGTCCAAGTCCTACAACATGACCGGCTGGAGAATCGGCTTCGTGGCCGGCAATCCGCTGATTGTGAAGGCGTTCAGTGATGTGAAGGACAACAATGATTCCGGCCAGTTCATCGCGATTCAAAAAGCTGCCGCGTTCGGTCTCTCTCATCCTGAGATTACCGAAGCGATTGCCGCCAAATACTCCCGCCGCCACAACATGCTGGTGGATGCACTGAACAGCCTGGGCTTCAAGGCCGAGAAGCCGAAGGGTTCCTTCTTCCTGTATGTAGCTGCACCTAAGGGCGTCAAGGGCGGACGCCGCTTCGAATCCGGCGAGGATTTCTCACAGTTCCTGATCCGCGAGAAGCTCATCTCCACCGTGCCTTGGGATGATGCCGGCGCGTTCGTGCGTTTCTCCGTGACCTTCGTAGCCAAGGGCGAGGAAGAGGAGAAGCGTGTCATCTCCGAAATCCAAAGACGTCTGAGCGACGTTGAATTTGAATTTTAAGTTTTGGTTTGAATGGAATGCCGCTGTAGAGGAATCTGCGGCGGTTTTTTTTGCCGCCGTCTATCTACATAGTGATCGCCCCGCCCCCCTGACCCTGCCCGGCCCAAATTTGTTGCACAAATTGCAGCCTTGCACCGCTCAAACCAAGCCCGGATACACAAATCCTGCACTTTTTACAACAATCCATTCGGTGATGATAAATATTTGGCATGAATCCTGCAAAAACTGCAACAATTGGCCCAACAGCACACATGAGCGGAAGAATTCCTGCATAATGTGCAACATTAGGGAAGCAGTGCCGCCTAACCTTTCCGGTAAGCCACCTTATGAAAAGCATTGATATAGCGGAACAGCGCTTCACCATCATCCGGCACATTCCCCGGTTCACCCAGTGGCAGCATCATAGCCTGATAAGGCTCCGGTACCATTCGATATTGATGCACATAGGAGGTCAGGACGAACCCGTTCCGCTCCCAGAAATGAATACGTTCCTTGTGCGACTCCGTAGCACCAGATTCAGCTTCGATGATAATTCCCCGGATGTTATGCTCCTGTACCGCCCAAGCTTTAATCTGCTCCAGCATCCAGGTTCCCGTCCCTGTTCCGCGCGATTCGTTATCGACTGCCAGGTAATCAATAATCAGCACTTTATCCGCAGCTTGTCCCGCCACACCGGTAACCGCCATGGCAACAACCACCCCCTGATGCACCCCAGCATGTAAGTATCCAATCCTCCGGTTCAGCATACTCCGCAGAATCGCTTCTGTCTTAGCTCCGCTGGGAAAAGCATCATGGTAGATCTGCTCCATCCGTCCCCACCACGCTTCATCCCACTCTTCTATAGTAATAAACTCCACATTCATGATTTTCTTCGCCTCCAGTTCCATTCCAGTTTTATCATAACAGAGCAGGGGCTGGAACGAAATTAGGGTGGATCGCCCGTGTAAAAAAATGTATAATATGAGAACTAATAATTAGACTCTTGGGCTATGGATTTTTGTACGACGATTATTTTTCCATTAGGAGAGAGAAGATGAACACAACGCCCTCACATGCTGAAACCCATAAGAAAGCTGATATTGCTGAAGGCAGTACCGGTTATATTGATGAACAATTGCTGCCTCAGCAACTGATCGAAGGCGGGGGGCCTTTTCGGCGAGTTGATCTCACCAGCCTTCCCGGACCCGTGAAATATATAGGATACATGATTGTCTACGGTATTCCCGTGTTGTTACTAAGTTTGATTGTGGCGGTTACTTTTTTTAAATGAGCCGGCATATTGCCGCTGATGCGGTGTCTTGTGCCGTTAGTGCAATTCCTGCATTCTGCAGTTGTGTAGTCCGCACGATCAGCGCAGCGCCATAGTGCCCCCCCAGCCTGCCCCCTCCCAAGGGGGGATGGCAAGCCCTTGTCCTGCACCGTTTAGGTGGAAGCGGCGGAGGGGATTTTGGAACTGCAGGAGCGATAGCGTTCGCCTTTGTCTCCAGATTTAATCCGCTAAGCGGTTAATTCAAATAAATCTGGAGACAACAGCGACCGAAAGTCCAAAATCACCGCAGCCGCGCCCCTCACCTAAATGTATCCCACCCTCTAGCAGCCGCTGCCCCCCCACACTCCCGAATATAATTTGACATCCCCCCATCCATCTGTCATAATTCCCTATAGTTGAATAGCGCCTTTAATTCAGTCCCGTGAGGCTGGCAAGGTAACGTGAATCGAGGTTCGCGTCATGAAAGAAGGAATCCGTATGAGTACGGAGGGTCTTTTTATGCGCGCGGACACGCCATCTTTTTGAATCTGCGGATTTCACTCCTTGCCTGCTTTGGGCAAGGAGTTTTTGGTTTATCCGGGGAACTTGAACAGGCGATCAAGCAGGGGGATGGCAAAGAGGATGGTTACTGAAAAAAATGTCATTATGGACGAAACGGCGATTCGCCGGGCACTGTCACGCATTGCACATGAGATTTTGGAGAAAAACAAGGGTATCGAGAATTGCCTGCTGGTCGGCATCCGGACCCGGGGGATCTACCTGGCTCAGCGGATCGCGGAGCGCATTAAGGAAATCGAGGGCGTGGACATCCCTTACGGGGAGCTGGACATTACCCATTACCGCGATGACCGCGAAGGCGGCGGGGATAACCGGGAAGCGATGGACAAGACGGTTGTGAACAGCAACCTGATCCTGCCTCCCGGCACCAGCGGCACCCGGGACAAGAAAGTGATCCTGTTCGACGATGTACTGTACACCGGAAGAACGATCCGCGCGGCAATGGATGCGCTGATGGATTGCGGACGGCCCCGGATGATCCAGCTGGCTGTACTGGCTGACCGCGGTCACCGCGAGCTGCCCATCCGCCCCGACTATATCGGCAAGAACGTACCCACCTCCAGGCATGAGCAGATTGAAGTGTCCCTGAGCGAATATGACGGCAAGGACGAAGTGTACATTATTTCAAACCGGGAGGAACGATAACAATGATGACGGCAACCAAAGTGAAGGAACGCAGTCTGCTGGGGATGAAGGAGCTGGCGGGGTCGGAGATTAACCAGCTGTTAGACAGAACAGCGTACTGGGATCAACAGAGCGAGAAGCTCACGCCGGTGCTGAGAGCCCATTTTGTTGCCAATATGTTCTTCGAGAATAGTACAAGAACCCGCTTTTCCTTCGAGATGGCCGAGAAACGCCTCGGCGTTCAAGTGCTGAACTTCACGGCTGCGGCCTCTAGTGTCGAGAAGGGCGAGTCAATCTATGATACAGTGCGCACACTGGAGTCAATGGGTATCGATGCCGGAGTGGTCCGGCTGAAGCCTGCCGGGGTGCTGCAGCAGCTTGCCGAGAAGGTAGGCATTCCACTCATCAATGCAGGGGACGGCAACAACGAGCATCCGACGCAGGCGCTGCTGGACCTGTACACGATGCGCAAGCATTTTAACGGACTGAAGGGCCTGAAGGTCTCGATTATCGGGGATATTATGCACAGCCGGGTAGCACGGTCCAACCTCTGGGCACTCACGAAACTGGGGGCAAGCGTGCAGTTCTGCGCACCGGCGAATATGCAGGCTCCGGAGCTTGCGGCCTACGCTCCATACGTGTCTATGGAAGAAGCGCTGAAAGCGGATGTGGTCATGATGCTGAGAGTGCAGCTGGAGCGGCATGCTTCGGGCATTATTTTATCGGCTGAGCAGTACCGGGAGTACTTCGGACTGACAGAGGAACGGGCGTCCAGGCTGGACCCGTCAACAATCATCATGCACCCGGCGCCGGTCAACCGCAATGTGGAGATCGACGATGCGGTGGTGGAGAGCAGCCAGTCCCGGATTTTCCCGCAGATGGCGAACGGAGTGCCGGTACGGATGGCTGTCATGGAGCGGGCGCTACAGTAGCGCAGCAGAAAAAAACCTCACATAAGAGAATTAATAAATATACACAAAGATGAATTTTTATTATATAATAACTACAGAGCTTACGGCTGCGGCCGGAAGGCACAAAGGAGAATCCTAACCGTGATCATCAAAAATGCCAGTGTACTGAACGAAGAAGGCGTGCTGGAGCGCAAGCATATTGTTGTGCAGGACGGAGTTATCTCGAAGATTCAGGATGCCGCCGAGGCGGTAGAGGAAGCCGGCGAGAGCGTTGAAGCGGATGGTAAGCTGCTGATTCCGGGACTGATCGATATGCATGTGCACCTGCGTGAGCCGGGCTTCGAGCATAAGGAAACCATTGAGACGGGTGCGCGTTCGGCGGCCAAGGGCGGATTCACGACCATAGCCTGTATGCCGAACACACGCCCGGTAACTGACAGTGCCGAGATCGTACAGCTGGTGAAGGATAAGGCGCGCGAAGCGGGACTGGTGAAGGTGCTGCCTTACGCGGCCATTACCAAGAATGAGCTGGGACGTGAGCTGACGGATTTTGCGGCATTGAAGGAAGCGGGAGCGATTGGTTTCACCGATGACGGTGTAGGCGTGCAGAGTGCGCAGATGATGAAGGATGCGATGAAGCTGGCGAAGGGACTGGATATGCCGGTGATTGCCCACTGTGAGGATAACTCGCTGGTAGAAGGAGCGCCGGTAGCCGAAGGCACTTTTGCCGACAAGCATGGCCTGAAGGGAATTCCGAATGAGTCGGAAGCAATTCATGTAGGCCGTGACATTCTGCTGTCTGAAGCAACGGGTGTTCACTATCATGTGTGTCATGTCAGCACCGAGCAATCGGTCCGGCTGATCCGCCAGGCGAAGCAAATCGGCATTAAGGTGACCGCTGAGGTATGCCCGCATCATCTGCTGCTCTCAGAGGAAGATATTCCGGGCATGGACGCCAATTGGAAAATGAACCCGCCGCTGCGCTCGCGCCGCGACGTAGAAGCCTGCATCGAAGGGCTGCTGGACGGCACGCTGGATATCATCGTGACCGACCATGCCCCGCACAGCGAGGAAGAGAAAGCCAAAGGCATGCAGCTTGCACCGTTTGGCATCGTGGGCTTTGAGACGGCCTTCCCGCTGCTGTATACCGCTTTTGTGGCCACAGGCAAATGGGATCTGTCCCTGCTGGTCCAGCGGATGACCGCTGATCCGGCCCGGGTGTTCAGACTGAATACAGGCAGCCTTACAGTAGGGGCGCCTGCCGATCTGACCCTGATTGACTTGAATGAAGAGAAGGCAGTAGATCCTGCAACTTTTGCGAGCAAGGGTCGCAATACACCTTTTACCGGATGGAAGCTTAAGGGCTGGCCGGTGAAGACCTGGGTAGACGGCAGAGCCGTATGGAGTGAGGCTTAACAGAAGTAAGCAGTAGCCCATGCAGCCAGGCTGCATGGCTGTGACATAAGAATCAGACTACAGAAACAAGAAGGAGTGGAAGGCATGCAGGCGAGATTGCTGCTTCAGGACGGAACACTGTTTACAGGCACCGCATTTGGCGCGGAGGGCGAGAAGACGGGCGAGGTTGTTTTTAACACAGGAATTACAGGCTATCAGGAGGTACTATCGGACCCTTCGTACTGCGGCCAGATCGTCACCATGACGTATCCGCTGATCGGGAATTACGGGATTACGCGTGATGACTTCGAGTCCGTGCGCCCTTTTGTACACGGCTTTGTGGTGCGGCGCCACGAATCCGTACCCAGCAACTGGCGTGCTGAATACAGTGTGGACGATCTGCTGAAGGAATATGATATTCCCGGCATCAGCGAGATTGATACCCGTATGCTTACCCGCATTATCCGCCACTACGGCACCATGAAGGCGATCCTCACCACTTCTAACAAGCGTGTGGAAGAACTGATGGAGATGATGGGTGACACTACCATTGAAGAGCTACGCAATCAGGTGGCACGTACCTCAACTACAGCAGCCTACAGCAGCCCGGGCACCAAAGAACGCATCGTGCTGGTCGATTACGGCGCGAAGACAGGCATCCTGCGCGAGCTGAACAGCCGCGGCTGCGATGTAGTGGTTGTGCCTCATGATGTCACCGCAGACGAGATCCGCCGCCTGAACCCTGACGGCATTCAGCTCTCGAACGGCCCTGGAGACCCGAAGGATGTGCCTTATGCGGTACAGACGATCTCCGAGCTGCTCGGCGAATACCCGATCTTCGGCATCTGCCTGGGACACCAGCTGTTCGCACTGGCTTGCGGCGCCGATACGGAGAAGCTTAAGTTCGGCCATCGCGGCGGGAACCATCCGGTGAAGGAGCTGGAGAGCGGACGCTGCTTCATTACCTCCCAGAACCATGGGTTCACGGTGAACGAGGAATCGGTTGCCAGCACAGACCTGGAAGTTACCCATATTAATAATAATGACAAGACCGTTGAAGGACTGAAGCATACCCGCTACCCCGCTTTTTCGGTGCAGTACCATCCGGAAGCGGCACCGGGGCCGCATGACAGCAGTTATCTGTTTGACCGCTTCCTGCAGCTGATCGCAGACCACAAGGCACAGCGGCCGGCCGGATCGCGTCAGGCGCAGCTTGCAGCGAATGCCAGAATCACGGCACCGAAATCATCCGCACCCCAGCTTGAAGCCGTGAAAGGAGCTCTATAACATGCCTAAGAACAATAAACTCAAAAAAATTCTGGTTATCGGCTCCGGCCCGATCGTTATTGGTCAAGCTGCCGAATTCGACTATGCAGGCACACAGGCCTGCCAGGCCCTTAAAGAAGAAGGCGTCGAGGTCGTGCTGATCAACAGCAACCCGGCGACGATTATGACCGATACCAATATGGCGGACAAAGTATACATCGAGCCGATCACGCTGGAATTCGTGACTGGCATTATCCGTCAGGAGCGTCCGGACGGACTGCTGCCGACACTCGGCGGACAGACCGGACTGAACATGGCTGTTGAACTGGCCCGTGCCGGAGTCCTGGAGAAGGAGAACGTGAAGCTGCTGGGGACCCAGCTCGAATCCATCGAGAAAGCAGAAGACCGCGATTTGTTCCGCGAGCTGATGCGTGAGCTGGATCAGCCGGTGCCGGAGAGCGCGATCATCACCAGTGTGGAAGAAGCTATGGGCTTCGCTTCCGGAATCGGCTATCCGCTGATCGTTCGTCCTGCCTACACGCTGGGCGGAACCGGGGGCGGGATCTGTGACAACGAAGAAGAGCTGCGCGAGACCGTCAAGGCGGGTATCCGTTACAGCCCGATCGGCCAATGTCTGGTCGAGAAGAGCATCGCCGGTATGAAGGAAGTCGAATATGAAGTTATGCGTGATGCGAACGACAACTGTATCGTAGTCTGCAACATGGAGAACTTTGATCCGGTTGGCGTACATACGGGCGACAGTATCGTTGTGGCACCGAGCCAGACGCTGTCCGACCGTGAATATCAGATGCTGCGGAGTGCTTCACTGAAGATTATCCGCGCGCTGAATATTGAAGGCGGCTGTAACGTTCAGTTCGCATTAGATCCGCAGAGCTATCAGTACTATGTGATTGAAGTGAATCCGCGCGTAAGCCGCTCCTCGGCGCTGGCGTCGAAGGCGACCGGTTATCCGATTGCCAAGATGGCGGCCAAGATTGCCCTCGGTTATACGCTGGATGAAATCGTCAATCCGGTGACCGGCCAGACCTACGCCTGCTTCGAGCCTACACTGGATTATATCGTCAGCAAAATCCCGCGCTGGCCGTTCGACAAGTTCATCTCGGCGAACCGCAAGCTGGGTACACAGATGAAGGCGACCGGTGAAGTGATGGCGATCGGCCGTACCTTTGAAGAGTCGATTCACAAGGCCATCCGGTCACTGGAGATCGGTGTCCACCGTTTCCGCTTGCCGGGAGCGGAGCTGCTTGAAGAGAGTGTGCTGCGCTATAGACTTGCCAAGCCGGATGATGAGCGTCTGTTCCTGATCGCGGAAGCCTTCCGCCGCGGCTATGAGCTGCAGGAGATTCAGGATATTACGAATGTGGACTGGTGGTTCCTCTCCAAGATCGAAGGGCTCGTGAGCTTCGAGGACGAGATCCGTGCCGAAGAGACACTGTCTGCTGACATACTGTATCAGGCCAAGCGTAAGGGCTTCACAGACCGGGCGATTGCCGAGATCCGTGCCGAAGGCCGTCCAGGCGGGGCATTCACCAAGGAGTCGGAAGTGCGTGTGCTGCGTCTGCAGCAAGGGCTGGTTCCGGTCTTCAAAATGGTCGATACCTGCGCCGCAGAATTTGAGGCTTCAACGCCATACTATTACTCTACCTATGAGACAGAGAATGAGGTCATTCATTCCGATAAGCAGAAGGTCATTGTACTCGGCTCCGGTCCGATCCGTATCGGCCAGGGAATTGAGTTCGACTACTCCACGGTACATGCGGTATGGGCCATCCAGAAGGCTGGCTATGAAGCCGTCATTATCAATAATAATCCAGAGACCGTATCTACGGATTTCAATACCTCTGACCGCTTGTACTTTGAACCGCTGTTCTTCGAGGATGTCATGAACGTAATTGCCCAGGAGAATCCGATCGGAGTTATCGTACAGTTCGGCGGACAGACCGCGATTAACCTGGCTGCACCGCTTGCTGCTGCAGGTGTGAATATACTGGGTACCAGCCTTGCGAGCATCGATGAAGCCGAGAACCGCAAGAAGTTCGAAGCGCTGCTGGCCCGTCTGAATATCGCACAACCTAAAGGCAAGACCGTAATCAACATCGATGAAGCCGTCGAAACGGCGCAGTCACTCGGTTATCCGGTGCTGGTTCGTCCATCGTATGTCCTGGGCGGACGCGCCATGGAGATTGTCTACAACGACACAGAGCTGCTGAGCTACATGGTTGAAGCGGTAAAAGTCAATCCGGAACATCCGGTGCTGATCGACCGCTATATGCTGGGTAAGGAAGTGGAAGTGGACGCTATCTGCGACGGAGAGACGGTTGTCATTCCGGGCATTATGGAGCATGTGGAACGCGCAGGGGTTCACTCCGGTGACTCCATCGCAGTCTACCCGCCGCAATATCTGGATGAGGGCCTGAAGCAGAAAATTTCCGAGATCACCATTAAGATCGCCAAGGAACTGAAGACCATCGGACTGGTCAACATCCAGTTCGTCATTTATCAGAATGAAGTGTATGTCATTGAGGTTAACCCGCGCTCCTCGCGTACGGTTCCGTTCCTGAGCAAGGTGACCGGCATCCCGATGGCGAATCTGGCAACCAAGATCATCCTTGGCGGCAAGCTGAAGGAAGATGGGTATACGGAAGGCTTATGGCCGGAGAGCGATTATGTGTCGGTAAAAGTGCCGGTGTTCTCTTTTGCCAAGCTGCGCAGAGTAGAGCCTACGCTCGGACCGGAGATGAAATCTACCGGTGAAGTCATGGGCCGCGACAAGCTGTACGCCAAGGCGCTCTACAAAGGCCTGATCGGCGCAGGCATGAAGATTCCAGCTACCGGCGCGATCATCGTAACCGTAGCCGACAAAGACAAGGCTGAAGCGGTTGAACTGATGAAGGGCTTCCATGCCATGGGCTACAAAATCATCGCCACCGGCGGTACGGCAGCGGCCCTGGAGCAGGCCGGGCTGAACGTCATGAACGTTAACAAGCTGGATGAGGGTGAGCCGACCATTCTGGATCTGATCCGCGGCGGTCAAGCGAACTTCGTCTTCAATACACTGACCAAGGGCAAAACGCCTGAGCGTGACGGATTCCGCATCCGCCGTGAAGCGGTAGAGAACGGCGTCGTATGTATGACCTCGCTCGATACGGTAACGGCGCTGCTGAGAATGCTGCAGACGATTAACTTCTCGTCCCAGCCGATGCCTGCTTTTGTCGGACAATAAGATAGAGGGTTAGGCAGCTGTAACAGGCTGCTACAGGGACGGTTTGCGTTAACGCAGACCGTTCCCCTATGCCCGGGACCTTGAAAGGGTTGGTTAGGAGACCACTTTGACCAGGAAAGAAGGTAAGCGAATGGACGGGACAGCAGAGCAGCAACAACACGAACCTGATAACACCCTACAAGCAGAAAAGCGTAAGGAAATGGCCGGAAGGCTGATGGTCGCCCTGGATTACCCGAATGCAGACCAGGCGCGGGCGCTGATCGAACAGCTCGAAGGCATCCCCTGTTATATGAAGGTGGGCATGCAGCTGTTCTATGCAGCTGGTCCTGACTTCATCCGGGAGCTGAAGGAACGAGGATATTCGGTATTCCTCGATGTCAAAATGCATGATATCCCCAACACCGTTCGGGGCGGGGCGGAGAGCTTGACCCAGCTCGGCGTGGATATGTTCAATGTACATGCCGCCGGAGGAGCTGCCATGATGGCTGCTGCGGTGGAAGGGGCAGCCCGGGCCGTCAGCCTTCAGCCAGCGCTGCAACTGCCGCTGATTATCGCGGTAACCCAGCTTACCAGCACCAGCCAGGAAGTAATGAACCGCGAAATCGGCATAGCCGGAACGGTGACTGATGCGGTGGTACGGTACGCCAAGCTTGCAGCGGAGGCTGGCTTGCATGGAGTTGTAGCATCCCCGCAGGAGTCCGTGGTGATTGCCGAAGCTTGCGGACCAGAGTTCCGTACAGTTACCCCGGGCATCCGGCCTGCCGGGGCGTCCCTGGACGACCAGTCCCGGGTAATGACGCCCGGACAAGCCATCCGCCAAGGCAGCCACTACCTGGTAGTGGGCCGGCCGATTACAGCAGCGGCAGATCCGCGTGCGGCAGCACTGACTATTATTGAGGAGATGAGCCAAGCATGAGCATATTAGAGAATCGAAGTGAACAGGTCGCAAGTCATCTGCTGGAGATCGGAGCCGTAGCCCTGCGCCCGCAGGAGCCGTTCACCTGGACCTCCGGTATCAAATCGCCGATCTACTGCGACAACCGTCTGACCATGGCCTTCCCGGCTGTCCGCAACTACATTGCGGAGGCCTTCGCAGAGCTGATCAGAACCAGCTACCCGGACGCCGAGGTGATTGCCGGGACAGCAACCGCCGGTATCCCGCATGCGGCCTGGGTGGCCGATAAGCTCGGTCTCCCGATGGCTTACATCCGGGACAAAGCCAAGGGCCACGGCAAGCAGAACCAGATCGAAGGACTGATCACGCCCGGCCAGAAGGTCGTTGTGATCGAGGACCTGATCTCCACCGGCGGCAGCTCCATCAAGGCCGCGCAGGCCGTACAGGAAGCAGGCGGCCTCCCGCTGGCCGTCCTGGCCATCTTCAGCTACGAGCTGGACCGCGCGGTAGAAGCATTCGCCGCTGCACAGCTTCCGCTCCAGAGCCTGTCCAACTACAGCACACTCATCGATGTTGCGCTGGCTCAAGGCAAGATTGCTGAGAGCGATGTAGCGCTGCTGCAATCCTGGCGCCAGGACCCTGCTACGTTCGGCGTGTAGGGCTTAGGAGAAGAAGCAGAGGATCGGTTGAGGGTACGTAGAGAATAGGTAAGCGTAGAGAATGAGAAGATGAGGAGAAGCTTTGTCCCCCTATGCTGGGGGATGGGCTTCTTTTTTATTGCTTTAATTAATTTGTTTTTGGGCTCAACGCAGATACCGCCAGAATTAGATGACCTAAATGCAATTATTTCCTTTGAAGAGACGATTTCCAGTCAAGCAAGTGTACAAAATCCAACTGTTTCCCCTCAACTGCTCATTATCTCCACAGCCCCTAATTAGCTGCACACTCCAATATCCAAGCGTTATCCTTCAACCAGTCACCTAAATACGGGCAGAAATTGCCATCCGCTCCGCGAAGCAATCCTCTAATTTTCTTGCAAAACTGGGCATGATAAATAGCACCGGGACATAATATTATTGTGATGAAGGAGAAGAGGGTATCATGAATTGGATCTATTTTGCCAAGTTATTCAGGACCAGATTTCAAGCGGGCTGCCTTGCCAAAAGACTGGAGCAGGACGGCTGGATCTATGGCTATCATGATCCGAGTTTTGTGGAAATATACCGTTCGCGCAAGGGGCGTTATGGAGTTCGTTTTCTGCCTTAGCTATAAAAACCAAAATCATCCTTGACTTTATCCATGGATATATTGTATATTATCTATTGTCGCTGTTTGAATAATTATTAACTGACGCGGGGTGGAGCAGCCCGGTAGCTCGTCGGGCTCATAACCCGAAGGCCGCAGGTTCAAATCCTGCCCCCGCAATTACCTTATTACACCGGACAGCACTCGTATAATACGGATATCCTAGTCCGGGCCCTTAGCTCAGTTGGTTAGAGCGGTCGGCTCATAACCGATTGGTCACAGGTTCGAGTCCTGTAGGGCCCACTTCACTGAAACCCTTACCTAGTAAGGGTTTTTTGCTGTTAATAGACTCGTTGTAACGAATATGTTTGATTGGGGAAAGGCCATATTTTTAAGCTTGCTAACGGATTTGCTAACGGAGACTTTCATTCCCCAGGTTGAAGCTGCTTTTCTGCGAATTTATTGAGTTCATTTTCAATTCTGTCAACGGCCTCTTCTTGCATGATTGGTAACAGATGGGAGTACCTCTCATTAAACATCGCTGGAGTCATGCCCAGGCGTTCGGCGGCAACCTTCGGATTTACCTCTGTGATTTGCTTCGGCTTAATATAACCTCCTACGGGATAACAGCATACCAGGTCCTTGTCCTCGTAGGCTTCCCCGTAATCCTTCTTGTAGGCTTCGATTTGTGAATAGCGCTCTGAAGATCGTCAATAATATTCTGAAAGAGCTTGACCCGCTGGATCACCAAGCCATCCCGTGTCCAATTCGCTGTCTGAATAACCTTCAGCTCTTTCTTCTCAAAGTCGATATCTTTCCACCGCAGCCCCAGAATTTCACCTCGCCGCATTCCAGTATATATGGCTAATGAAAAGGCAATGTAATGAACATGATGCTTCGAGGATTACAGAAATTGAGTGAATTCTTCAATGGTCCAGAACTGCATTTCTTTCTGTTCGTTTGCATTTACCTTACTCCGCATGGACACCTTACTCATGATGTCTTCAGCCAGTAACCCCGATTCCGTATGGCAGTCGCCATCCCAATTGTAATAAGCGCGAATATGTAAGTTGGCTTGATTCGTTATGTAGCTTTCTGAGGAGTCATGAATGATATCACAAGTGGCAGCTGCTGATTCAAGCAAAGTATTTTTGCCGGGAGGAAGAGTTAGACGAATACCTCATGAACAAATTCAATTGGTACCGAGCGAAGTATTATCAGGTGAAGAAAACTGCTCTTATTTTACTAGCCCAGTCCCTGCGGATTATCTAGAGATTGTTCAGGATTCGAATGGATTTCAACTCAAGGACAGAAAGGATGAGTCGCATGAAATCTGATTGTCCCGTATTCAATGCTGCGCAAATGCTCAGATTTGTACATGAGGATGCTTATCTCAAATGTACGTATGCTCATCTTTTGAAAAAGGAGATAAACAATAATGCCACTGGAACACAAACGTCCCCTGTACGCAGGGGACGTCTTTGAAGGAGAGGTGCAAGGTCTCTATGTACAAGCACATGTATTCTCTGAGCCATCCTCGTATGGGATATCCGAAGGTCGAATCAGTCGGTTGACCGTGTATCCGAATCGGCAAAAAGAGTTCAGTAAACGTCTGGCCAACTATGATCGAGGCTGGGAAGGTAAGCCCCCGGAAGTATGCACGATACGTGCAGTTATCGCAGCAGCAGTCCGGCAATTTGATAATCGCGCGGTGAATTTGCACTTTGAGGTTTTGCGCTAGATTGCGAAAAGTCAACGGATGAGGAGGTGAATTATGCAGCTGGGGCTGGTTGAACAAATGATTCTGTGTCGTGTATTAACGAAGGCAGATTATAAAGAAGTCCATTATGCACATTCGAATGATCGATGCCATGTTTTTCATACGGATATCGGCCTGGTCGCTGTTGATCGGAAAACGGGTAAATTCGATTCCAAGGATTATAAACAGACGTTTCAATAGGACCGATTTGATGTATGGTTGACGCAGAATACGCAGCAGGGAATATTTTTGTATAAGCCATTAAAGACAAGAGGCACTAAGAAAATGATTTCTTGGTGCCTCTAATTAAACTCTAGTTATAGACAAACAGAATTTTTAATTGAGCTTGAAGGAAATGATGTTGTTGACATAGATGGAGGTATTTGCCCTACAGTCATTCCCGCAGGATCTGCAATTGAAATAAGCATTGGAAATACTGCTCCATTATTCATTTCTATTAAGGTCCATTTTCCAACACAACCAACGGGTGTATAAGGTACACGCGGGGGGATATTCCCATAATAATAGTTCATTAATAAAACTCCTTTTTTCTATTAATTTAAGTACATGTATAAATATGTAAGTACAAGAGCGGAATGCTTAGGGCATTTGCCTAGTTTAATGAATGAACTGTGAACAAAAGGGATCAGTATCCCAAATCGGCAAAAAGGCAGCATGATAGGAACTGGACAGCAAAATTGAGCAGATTGCGAAGGACAATCCAGTAGCAAGTGTAAGGGATACGTTGTAGTAGTTACGCAGTCCGAAGACACTGATCAGTAAACACATAAAGCAAAGGGAGAATTCGAGATGATCAAAGCTGAAACCTTAGAGCAGTTTTATATTCTGAAATTGCTGGAAGCAAGTTTCGTAACGGAGTTACTGGAAATCAAGCTAGTCGATAGGTACACCGTGAAGATAAAAGATGCAGACAATAAAATCGCTCGTGTTACTTACGCTGGCAAAGACAACATCATAATAACCGAGGAGTGATTGAAATAAAGATCGCTGTGTATACGGGAATTACGGTATGGGAAAACGGTTTGAATGTTATACAACACTTGAAGAAATAGAGGGGGATCAGGCCAGAAAAATAATTTCCAGTCTAAAAAAACTGGAGCCTGTGTCCTTCCAATTAAGGGGAGTATTGAGGCGGTTTATTATAAAGTAGTTCCAGAATCTTAATGGACTTCTAAATATAAATGAAGGAACAGTTCCAAAAAGCATGCTTTTTGAGACAGCGGAATAACTGGTTATTAGTTCGTTGCAAAAGACCATAAAATCAGTTTTGGAACGTCTCAGTGATTCAAGGGATCATTTGAGACGTTTGTTCTATTAGGAGGGGGACCATTGAAGATCGCATATGGAAGAGTTTCAACAAAGGAGCAAAATGTAGAGCGTCAGCTTTTGAAGTTCCGGGAATTAGGTATTGAGGAACGGTTTGTTTTGTGGATAAGCAGAGCGGCAAAGATTTTGATCGTCCACGTTACCAGGCGATGCAGCTCATGCTGCGGGAAGGTGATCTGGTTTATGTGGATGCCCTGGATCGGCTAGGTAGAGATTATGATGGCATCATTGCGGAGTGGAAGTATATCACGCGAGAGATCGGGGCAGACATTGTATGCCTGGATAACGAGATACCGTTCGATTCCCGAAAGTTTAAGACCATGGGAGACTTCGGAAAGGTTATGGAGGATCAGTTCCTTAGCCTCCTGGCATACGTGGCGGAACAGGAACGGAAGAAGAATCGTTCAAGGCAGGCAGAAGGCATTGAATGAGAAGGATCGGCATGAAGAAGCCGGAAACGATATGAGTGCTCGCGATTCAGGCGGTGTTCCTAGTCTCGGTCATTACTATGATAACGGAGATTATAAAAACTACTATTTTGCATCATATTCCGGTATGACAATGGGGGGGGAGTGCTGATGCTTTGTTTGATTTTACTTTTGTACAACCGATTAAACTTCAGGAACGGCGGGACAAATTGAACGAAAAGTTGAGAGAGCTAGGAAAAGGAGAAATGTTAGAAAAACTGATTTCCCCCGGGTCCTAAATATTTTTTAATTTGGGTAACCGTAGAAGGGACCCTTTTTTGGTGCATACCGAAAATTTGAACACTTTCGGGAATCTGTCGGTATGCGGGTCCCAATTTTTGCGTGCCTTTTCATAGCCCGGATCACCTTTTGTAGATAACCCGTCCGGTAAGCCTTGTTCCTGAATTCACTGATTCCAGCTCCTTTTGAGCTAACAATTTAACTGCATGTATGCAGCCAGGTCCCCATATTGTATGTAGGGCGTTAGTCTATGGAGTGGGTATCAGAAGAACTAGTTGAGGGTCTTTACCGGCTCCCTATGTGCTTTGATTAGATATCTGTCCGCAGTTTTTTTACCATGGACATAGACATAGAAGGAGTCATTGTTGGAGGAAAGAACATGAAATTTGCTGGATACTGTCCCTGGCAGCGCTTGTGTAATAGTGCTTTCTAAGGAGTTATCCAGATAAGAATTCTCGCGCAGCTCATAATGGTCAACCTCTTTCAACTCAGTATCCAGCTTTAACATATCATATTGAACATCTCCAGTTTCCTTGCCCCTAACATAGAGATTGAGATCTGCAGGTGCAGCCATATTATTACTTCCCCTTGTCTCTAGTCTGGAAGCTGGCATATTGGCTGCCTCGAAAGAGCCGAAATGCATTTGGTCTAGGTAACCTGTGAAGGTCAGTTTAGACATTTCTTTGCCGTTTGCAGGGTTCAAGGCTACGATATATTCTGTCCTGGAAGCTTTGTTCTCGTATTGCAGATAGATATGTCCATCTCTGGTCATTAATTTGGGGGTTTCTAGTACTTGTTTTGGATAAGTATTTTTCCAGAGCAAAGTTCCTTTTTGATCGTATTTCTTTAACGTGGTATCGTCATAATAATGAGAGAAGATAAGAAGCGAGCTGTCATCCATTATTCGCAATGAGGTTTTTGCTCTGGTAGGATTAGGATCATAATTATCAGCTTTCACCTTATACAGCAGCTTACGTTGTGTATTGTACACCTCATATACGGTCTTTTTATTCCGGTTGTCCAGAAATACGTAGTAGCTTTTGCTTTCAGTGGCGAAAAACTTAGGAGCCGCCAGCTCTTTAGGAAGGGGTTGGATTTTGCCAGTGGCGGTGGATAGGCTGAGGTTTTTATCTAGAGAAGCAAAAATAAGCTCTTTGTTGTTACTCGTAACTCAACTTTCGCAGAGTCAAAATTGAGTTGACCCCAAGCCGGTGTTAAGGTGAAGCTGGTTTAAGTAGCGATCTTGCCAACATAGAAAAACACCGCTTCCTTTGGTAAAGTGAGATTGTCGAGATCCACTAAACCACAGAAGAGGTGTCCCTTCCATGATAAAACAAAAGTCGTCCCTAGATCAACTCCCACCTGAAATGAGACCTGCTTTTCAGGAACTCGGTGTCTTGAAGCACTTGAGAAAAGCAGGATTCAAAAAGACGTTTGGTTATACCTGTTCCCATCTATTTATGCTCGTTTTTGTCTTGCTTTTTCATCAGAAGAACTGGTTTCGTCTGCTCGAAAGTTCCAAAGGTGAAGCGTTTCCTGGCAAAGATGCCGTCTACCGGTTTCTGAATCACAGCCAATTTGCTTGGCGGCGTTTCTTGACTTCACTCAGCAGCGACACCGTTCAGCGAGTCGAAACCTTGACCTCCGTCACGCGAACTTCCGTGTTCATCGTCGACGATTCCATGTTTGAACGAAATCGCAGCAAAGCCGTAGAACTTCTGGCTCGGTTCAAGGATCACGCCACCGGTGCTTATTATAAGGGATTTCGTATGCTGACTTTAGGCTGGTCGGACGGCCATACGTTTCTCCCTTTGGACTTCGCCTTGCTCAGTTCCGTGAAGGCTGGACTAACCGGTATTCATCCGGAAATCGATAAGCGATCCTCTGGGTACAAACGCCGAAAAGAAGCTCTTCTTTCGGCCCCACATCTGGTTTCTGAACTGCTGGATCGGGCCATCGCCTCGGGTGTTTCTGCGACTTACGTACTCATGGATAGCTGGTTCACTCATGCGCCCTTAATCGGGCGAGTGGTGGAACGAGGTCTTCATGTCATTGGCATGGTGAAAAACGACAACAAGCGATATCTCGTTCATGGCAAGCGGGTCGATCTCAAAGGTCTTTACCGATCCGCTACACAAGTGCAAGGGAAGCAGCGGAATATTTTGCGTCAGATTCATACGGAACTGGTTCCTGGTATTCCGGTCGTTGTGGTCTTTGTTCGCCATCGCTCCAAGAAAAACGAGTGGCTCGCGATTCTATCGACGGATCTCACACTGACGGCACCGGAAATCATTCAAATCTACGCTTTACGCTGGGATATCGAAGTCTTTTTTAAATGCACGAAATCCTTGCTACGCCTGCAAAAAGAGTTCCAAGGTCGTTCGTACGATCTGCTCATTAGCCATACCACCATTGTCTTTTCCCGTTATATACTGCTGGCTTGGCAGCATCGGCAAAGTACCGATCAACGGACGCTCGGTGGACTGTTTTATTTGCTTTGCGATGAAGTGGGTACCTTGGATTGGGCAGTAGCTTTACAACAACTGGTGGAATTGATGAACGAGATCGCCAATCAAGTCGGCAAAAAGCTATCCGCTATGATTAAAAGTCAACTCCAGCACTGGATCGCCGCTCTGCCCAATTACATCAAGGCGTACTTGCCGATTTCAGGCTGCGAAAGTTGAGCTCGTAAGCATAAAGTCATATGCTCCAAGCGCATCAATAGCAGTAGACCAACGAACTTTACCTGTATTGCTTAGGCTGATTGTCTGGTAGTTTCTCTCATTACCCCTGGCTGGAGGAACCAGCAGATATACATTACCTTCGGGGTCAACGAACGGATGAATCATTGCGTTTAGCTTACCGGGAGGCGTATAGCGCCACTTCACTTTGCCGTTATTGCCTACAACAAATATACTTCGTGTATCCATGTCTTTATTATTATGCCCGATAAAATATGTATCTCCCGAGGCGATTGTAATAGGGACACTGTAATAAACATCTGACCTGCTATTGACATAGATGGTGTTGGAGACGAAATAAACCGGCGACATTCCCTGTTCAAACATGGGTAGAGACCAATCCAGTACAAATTTGTTTTCAGGTGGTAAAGGCTTCTCTACAGGAGCACCCTCAGCGTAAGTTTGCCCGGAATAACATAGTGGAAGAGCTAGAAGTAGAACAAGTAGTGATTTTGCCAACCATTTCATAAATTACCCTCCAATTCAAAATAATGCGCTCGAAGTATAATAATAACATGAATTAATAAAAGAGTAAGCGTCAAACAACCCTCATCTTGGTGTCAAGGTGTGGGCTGTTTGACGCTTACGAACTATCGGTAATTTACAATGATATGTAAATACTGTAATGGAGGAACTTTTCAGTGGGGTTTAGTTCTCCTTCAGTAATGATTTGACCATATTTGCATCAGAACTTATCTGAATTAATCGTATGCTGTGATAAGATGAATAGATTGGCCGCAGGCTCTGGCCAGGACAAAATAAGATTGTTTTTATATCTGAACGTTCTAACCTTCTGCAAACATGGCATTTGCTTTTGTTTCATGAACTGTACCATATGGATGCTCAGGCGGTGCATAGATAACATATAGTTTAAGTGGTTTGTTTCCTGTATTCGTTAAATTGTGCCATTTTCCAGCAGGTACCATAATTGCATAGTCATCGTAGGCCATCACTTGAAAATCTAAATTGTCTTTCCTATCGCCCATTTGAACAAGTCCCTGACCTTCTTCAATACGTATAAATTGATCTGTTGTCGGATGGACTTCTAAACCGATATCATCGCCAACATTAATACTCATCAAAGTCACTTGAAAATGTTTCCCTGTCCATAAAGCGGTACGGTAAGTTTGGTTTTGCTTTGCTACCTGGTCAATATTCACTACAAGTGGACATTGTCCATAATCTCTTAAGTTTATTATTCCATAGGGGTAACAATTATAATAATGTTGAGGCTGATTTGTCTGATAGTTGTTATTCCAATTGTTATTCCAATTGTTATGCATAGGGTAATGCAATTGATACTGATGGCATGAATTATGGTACATACTCATTCTCCTCTTACGATTTTGTGTGTACTTTAGTATATGCATCTGCCTATATAAAGGAGTGCAAAACCTGCAAAAATGGGCTGGAGCCTAAAGAAGCCAAGCATAAGAAATTTTCAATTAGCTTCGTCCTTCTTTTCAATGGAAGGTTAAAGACGTCTATAATAAACGTGTAAACACAAGGACGCCCATGTAAAAGGAGACTTAGGAAGAAGTGATACGCTGGCCTAATTCTCAGTATTATTCCAGCGGGAACGTGGTATTAAGGTAGCATTACGTTGCGGTTTTTCTTCTAACAAAACTTCTGACCAATCTTCTAACAACAACCAAATATCAAACAAACTTTAGAAGTAACTATACGCTTAAAACACGCGATTTATTGCCCAACAGACCCCAGGAAAACCTAATAAATATATGCTGGGTCGCACTCGTAATGCGTGGGCCTTGGGGTAGCCTTCATCAGCATCAGTGCATGAAATTTAGAATAGATCAACGTTTGTCAATAGCCTCTACATATTGTTGCAGTCAAGTGAAATAGATATAACGGAAGTGCCGTACCCTGCCATTATTGGTAGGGTATTTCTTGCGCTAAGGGAAGTTTTCTTTAACTATATATACATAATGTTCCAAATCATTTATATTGGAAGGAGATTTCAATGTCGGTAAATTGATATTTAGGGGGATTAAAATTGCTTGGGATTTTTAATGCAGCAATACTTATCGTAATCATTGTTGCTGGTATAGTGCTATTTACTTTGTCTAAGAAGAAACCACAGTACTCACATAATGAAATTATTGATCCATTGAAAATTACAATAAAAGATATTGATCGAATGGCAGATGGTTCGGAGTTTGAGGAATACTTATACCGGTTGTTTTTGGCCTTGGGATATAAGGACGCATATAAGACTCAAGGAAGCAGAGATTTCGGGACTGATTTAGTTTTTACTGATCGAGACGGGTATCGAAATGTAGTTCAAGCAAAACGTTATTCCTATTCGGTAGGGCTAGGTGCTGTACAAGAGGTGTATAGCTCAATGAGGTATTACCGAGCCAAGAAGGCTATGGTGATCGCATCAAATCAATATACAGTTGCATGCGAAGAACTTGCTGGGTATAACGGTGTGAAACTTCATAATAGAAAAGATCTTATTGTAATTATGGATTTATTTAAGACGGGGCAGATCGATAAGGTGAAGGATATCATAGAAGCAGATGCACATATGATTTTTGATTCCTGGGATAACTACATGAATGGAGATAAAGTAATCAAGAAGGATGTTAAAGCTGAGAAACGAATTTTAATTGAGCAACAAAGGAAGTGAATATATGAGCACTACATACAAGGTCTTGAGTGAGATAAGGATATTCTAGCGGCAACGCTATCTTAATCCCAGGTGTGAGTGTGGTTTCGTCTGGAGCCGGACCGAGTCCCAACCAATAAAGAGTGCCTTATTGCAAGGCAGAACGTACTAGACCAGATTATAAGGGATTTAAACTAGTTACGCCTGGAATCGAAACAACGCGACATTCGAGTCTTGGGAGAGGATGATCAAACGAAGTTTATTGTTCATCACCAATATTATTGCAGAGGTTATAAGAAACTGTTTTTTTCATGACGCGGAAGTAATGCGAACTGAGAGGGTCTGCAGCTGACGCGATACGTAAGTGAGGTTGAGGGACTTTTAAAAGAGAGAGCTAAAGTATCCAAATGAACAAAGCTACAGAACAAACCCCAGGATGATCTCCTGGGGTTAATTTCTAAGAATATTTACTCCTCAATGCAGTGTGAACACTCATACACTGTGAATTTAATTCTTTTCTTTATTTAAGGACAAGTCAAATGATGCAGTAATATGGTTTAAGCGGGAATCAGAAGGTACCGCCGTTATCTCGACCGTTAAGCTTAGCAGATCGGGCAGAGCATCATTGCTAACTTTCTCTATGCCTGTCAGGTAATAATGCTTATCGCCTAAACTTACTAATCCCCCGCCAGATGTATTTGAATCTGTTATATCTTTCCCATTATTATAGAATTTGCAGATTATATTATAGTCCTTGATAATAGCAATTCCATTTACCTCGTAACCAACCTTTATTTCATTTTCAGCATAATTGGCATTTCGTAAGGCAAAAGTTACGCCTTCCACTATCTTCGTTTGAACTTCAATATTTGGTTCAGGCATAGTTGCTTTTTCAGGATTGTTTGTCCACCCGAAATAACGTACAGCCAGAAATCCTACAAAGAGCGTACCTACAACCAGAACAAGTAAGCTTATTCTTTTATGTTTCATTATATCTCCTCTAAAAAATAAGATTAGAACATACAAAAAAACTCGTATGTTCTAATCTTAGCATAAATTATAAACCAAAAGAGAAGATAATGAAGGCTTGATGGGGGCATCGTGGAAGGATATACACCAAAATTAATTAAGATATCAAGCGCCCAGTTTGTTCGTCTTTAGTAAATGTTCCGGAGTAATTTTCACCACTAATTAAGTGAAAACGTAAAGGATTAACTGTTTCTAAAATAGAGCGAATCTCAATTGGTTTCATGCAAAGGCAACTCCTTCACAAGTCTTACTTATACAATACCAACCTGACCTTTTTTTCAAACCGATTGTCAGTGATAATGATGTGAATTTAGTGAACTTTTCTTAATTGTATTTAAGTTTCAAAATGCGATATACTGAATTCGCAAAAGTAACAGAGTGTAATAGCTAATTGAAAAAATTAAACGGACTATTTGTTAGGAGAGTTCTTTATGAAAAAAATAATAACGCTCGTTCAAGCTTTTAAAGATTTAGAGGAACGGATTAATGATTTTATTAATGATGATTCATGCATTGAATATGTAGAAGGGTCGGAAGAAGTGGTAGCTGGTGGAGCCTACGCATGGTCAAAATTAAAACCAGTAGCTATTAGTAGACAAGAGCATATTGATGCTGATTACATGGAATTAGCAGAAAAGGTACGCACAGTACTGAAAAAGGATGATAGCCTAAATATTGAGAAGTTTGAGCACAGTTACGAATTGGTTTTGAATTACATACGCCAAGATACCTTGTTGTGGGTTCCTGGTATAAAGAGTGTCCTTAATGAAATCAAATATGAACTAGACATTCAACAGTTTTATTTTGTAGACCAAGAGGATTCGTTAATTTCAGGAAGATCTCATGGGTTAAATGAGTCATTGTTATTTGGAATATAGTATAGAGAACTCTGTGCTATTCTCAAAAGCCCGTCAACCTTAATTGGTTGACGGGCTTTTACCAGTTAACAGTGGGAATGGGGAATTGTGAACATGATTAGTTGAGAAATTTAATTAAGCACCTTAGGATGATTTCTTATGTCTTTAAAAGGGCCTTTTATAAGCCGTTCTCAAACACTTGCAAATAATAAACCCGTCCGGCACTTCATTAAGCCCGGCGGGTTTATTTTATAGCGTTCGCAAATGCTCAATAATTGTTGCTATCCCCCTAACCAAACATCGAAGGCAAAAAGAACAAGAAAAAGATAATAAGAACGATCACACTAGTGATTCTGCTCATTATGAGGTAGGCTTCACTGGGGCCGGAGCCGCCCTTGACCATCCAGCCGTAACGCATATGCCAGCCCATGGCCGGGAAGAAGATATTCAGGATCGCAAGCAGTATGAAAAGAACAGCGAAAATAACAACCATTTTTACCAGCTCCTTTATCCATTTACGAAAGCCCATTGCGTGAAGTTGCACATTTATGGAAGTAGATAGTATGATTTTGTAAATGAGGAGGTCTTCCATGAAGGCGATATTCAAAAAACTAAGCTTCTGGCTACCCGTGCTGTCTTTGCTGGTCTGTCTCTATAATCTGTCAGGAGAAGACGACAAGAACTTATTGCTGTTCCTGACCAGTCCATTGCTCCTAATCTTTAACCCTGAACTAACAACACTGCATTATTCTATGGAGAATGAGCAAGCGTTCCAGTTCATTCTGTATGGGATTCATTTTGTCTCCTGGTTAGCCTTTGGCCTGATCATAGAGTGGGGGTTATCATGGTTATCACGTAAATCACAGGAACGCCCCTCAAACCACTAACTAAAGAGACTCCAGTCCCACGTGACACTTATGTCACATCAACATCCATATTGTTAGCTCATTCGATGGGGAATTCCGTCTCCGCCTCTTATACTGGAAATATATTGATTCACTTCCGAAAGGGGCTATTCACCAATGACAGAAGCTATCAAAGCAATTATATTAGGGATTATTGAAGGGTTGACTGAATTCTTACCGGTCTCGTCTACCGGGCACCTTATCCTGGCAGGGGATTTGCTGGAGTTCGAGGGGGAGGCTGCGGTTACCTTCAAAATCGTAATTCAGCTGGGTGCGGTAATGGCCGTATTGCTGCTGTATTGGAAAAAGTATGTGAACATCGGGATAAATATGCTGAAGCTGGATTTCTCCAAGAGCAAGGGACTGAATGCCATCCATATGATCCTGGCTATGGTTCCGGCACTGGTGGTGTATCTGCTCTTCAAAGACACGATCAAGAGCCAGCTATTCGGCCCTAAGCCGGTCCTCATTGGTCTGATCGCCGGTGGCCTATTGATGATCTTCGCTGCACGCAGCAGGAGATCCGTAACGTCAGAGACGGTAGACGGTCTTAATTATACCCAAGCCTTCGGCATCGGGCTGTTCCAGTGTCTGGCGCTGTGGCCCGGGTTCTCAAGATCCGGTTCGACGATCTCAGGCGGTCTGCTGCTGGGGACCAGCCAGAAAGCCGCTGCGGACTTCACCTTCCTGATCTCCGTGCCGGTGATGTTCGGAGCAAGCCTCCTGGACCTCTATGACAGCAGGGATCTACTCAGTTCAGATACGCTGACCCTGATGCTGATCGGGTTCGTGACGTCCTTCCTCGTAGCCATGATTGCAGTAGTCACGTTCATCAAGCTGATTAAGCGGCTGCGCCTGGAATGGTTCGCGCTGTACCGGTTCGTGTTAGCGGGGCTGTTCTATGTAATTGTTATACTGTAGAATCCTGCTCTCAGCCGTATTCCTTAGGCTCTTGGAGCAGGATGGAGAAGGTCTGGGTTACGTGGTCCACTTCAATCGTCTCGATACCCACAAAATCCGGAATTTCAGGATGAACGGCATCCACGCTGTATTCAGGATGAGTCAGCAATAATTGAATGACTTTCAGGGCTTCCACGTTGATCTTGCTCCCCTTTACAGTAGAATCTCTTGTTCTGATCTATAGTCTGTATTATCCCCGCAGCGCTTAGCGAATATGTCTGTGGATTATATTTCTGTCTTCGTTACGTTCCATAACAGCCATTAATTGCCCCTGGAAAATACGCCGCTGGATCTGGTCGATCCGCTGGAGCGCGAGGGGGATTGGCACCTGAAATGCTACAGCCAGCTCGGCAATGGCATCTTCACGGAGTTCGGGCAGCGTATTGGCGGAGATCATGACATAGGGCATGGAGGCATACAGAATGAACCGGTCGGATTCATCTCTCTGCGCCTGCGTGAACACTCCGGGCATAAGCGTGGACTTGCCGGCATGCCGCAGCAGATGACACAGCTCGTGTAGGAATTCCAGCCGCTGCAGCTCGGGAGGGAGACGGTTGTCTATGAACATGCTGTACATTCCGGCTGTAGCCTCAATCGCCTTGCTGCGGACATCGAGATAGTGTACCCAGATATTGAGCCGCTTCGCTATGTAATCAATGGAAATGTCGGACGGCTTGCTGACACCAATACGCTGGTATAGATCCTCTGTCCATTTCTCTAATGCGGTCATCTGATAATAGCCTTGCATAATAAATCACCTCATATATAAGATCGTATGTTCGTGTTATTGGCCAAAAGAAAAGCCCGTAAGGGCTAAGCAGCAGTTCAGCGCGCACTCTTCACCGGCTGAAATATGGAACGGGTGTTCCTATGTATGTAAGCATAAAGGAATTACGCCCGAATATCAAGTGTTTTTCCCAAGGTGGGGTGCGTGGCCTGACTCAGCATCTGAACCATATCCTGGGCACTGCTCTGCGCCTGCTCTTTGGCAAGGCTCATCACCTGCAGCCCTGCGGCCTGCTGTAAGGATGACTGGCTCATCACTACGGATAGTGCAGCTATATCCATCCGGCATTCCTCCCTCCATTTGTTTTGAAGCTATTGCTTCATACTCTATATCGACCCCTAGACGCCTGTCCGTTAGGTGAATGGTATATCTTTGCCGATTGGCCCATGCAACAGAGCGGATTTCCACATATTCTGTGCTGTATTCAATATTCAAGAGGAGGAATTAATTATGGGAGCAGAGTATGGTTGCGGTTGTGGAAATAACGTAGGTGGAGTGAATCAGGGACCTCCAATCCTTCCGGTAGCAAGCCCTTGGACTTCGACGGGTGCAATTCTGGTACTGTTCATTCTGCTGGTTATCATCACAAAAGCCTGTTTGTTCTAGAAACAGCCTATAGCTAGTGTAGCCCTGTCCGGCCTGTGCCGGATAGGGCTATTTCTTTTTCTTCTTATGAGCACGGACCGTTGGCCCGATCTGGCGTTTGATTCTGCCTGTAGCTGAATCGGTTTCAATGATATAGAGCTCCTTGATTGTTCCTGCAAGCGCGAACCATTCCTGTAAGGCTTCAGCTTCGGACATTGGGCCGTACAGCCGTTTGCCCCGATAACAGATATAGAACACTTCCGGCTCTCCATCTAAGTTATATTATCCCATTTCATTCTACGCTTTATCGCAGTGAAATTGAACAACATCCCCCACATGCCGGCTTATCTGAAAATAAACTCCACACGCGTACCGTCTGCGAACGCCTCCAGCTGATTGCCGACCCAGCTTCCCGCTCCGCGGTTATCACTGGGTGTTATGTACTCAATATGTGCCCCGGCTCCGCCTTCTGCACACATGGCCATGGGCCATTCGTCCCGGTCATAGCCTTTCTTGGTGGGGACTCCCTTCAGAGACGCCTTGCGGTTCTCCTCCGCTTCCTTGCGGTTGATGGTGCAGACGGCTGACTCTCCCTTGCGGATGGCCTTCTGGATGTGCTTTGCGGTCTCCGGGTAGCGGTCTGCCGGGAACTTCAGCTTCACGACCTCTGAAGTATGACCAGAAGGGGTCTGCGGCAGCCATTGCCCGTTCTCCTCCAGCAGGTAGGCGGACAGACTGATCAGGGCAATAATAATGAGACTGATGATGGACTTTTTGGCTTTCATATCTGCTCCTTTGTAAGTGGGTATGGGTATAATGCCTGTGCCCAGAATAGTATAGCGTAAGAATACCGGATTGTGACAGTCCGAATTCTGTGCATTTGCCGTGCTGAAGTTCCACGATTCGTCATAATATGTACAAACACAAGAAAAGGATGGTGGAAAATGTGGAACAGCGTAACCTCAGGGACCTGCTGGATTCGGCCTCACGGCTGATTGGTGATGTGCAGTGGCAAGCGGCTTTTCGCAAAATACAGATGTCTCCCGCTGACGCGGAGCTGGGGGCGCCCGCACGGAAGCTGCTGGAGACGCTGTACTGGCTGCAGGGCCAGGGAATGATCAGCGGTCAGCATGATTACCTGGAGAGCCCGGATGATATCAACAACAAGCTGAAGAATACGGCTGGAAGCTATGCCGGACTACACGGTTATGAGATGGGGCCGATCGGCAATCAGACGGAGAAGCTCATCAGCAGTCAGCGGCAGGGAGTAACGGACAGTGCGATCCGCTGGCACAAGGCCGGGGGCATCGTAGCGATGACCTATCATGCTAACCTGCCGGGAACGGCTCCGGCTTGGACGAATGTCTCCATGAGCCTCAGCGAAGCTAATTTCAGCAAGTACATCACACCGGGAACGCCAGAGTATACGGCAATGATTGCCGAGCTGGATAAGGTAGCTGTTTTCCTGAAAAAGCTCAATGACGCCGGTGTCCCCGTACTCTGGAGACCGTACCATGAGATGAACGGCGGCTGGTTCTGGTGGGGGCAGAAGTCCTCCTTCGTGACCCTCTGGGAGATCATGTTCGAGCGGTACACCGTCTATCATAAGCTGCACAATCTGCTGTGGGTATGGAGTCCGAATGCCAAGAACCAGTGGAGTCAGGAGCCGGCGAAGTATTATCCGGGCAGCGGCCGAGTGGATGTGCTGGCGGCGGATATTTTCGAGGGGGATTACAAGGGGGGCCATCATGATACACTCTGGGACCTGGGGCGCGGCAAGCTGATCGCCATCGGCGAGAACGGGGAGCTTCCTCCGCCAGCTGTGCTGGCAGGCACGCAGAACAAATGGAGCTACCAGATGACCTGGGGCAAGATGCTGTACGAGCGCAATAAGGATGCAGTGATTCAGGCTTTTATGAGGAATAGTGCCGTATTCTCCAGAGATGATTATGCGGCCAAGGCTGCGGCGTATGCTTCTTCAGGAGGGGTACTCCCCAAGCCGGGCCTTTATGGACAGTACTATAACAATATTACGCTTAGCGGTACGCCTGCCCTCACCCGGACAGATGCCAATATTAACTTCGCCTGGAGGCAGGCGGCGCCTGATCCGGCTGTTCACGCAGATCTGTTCTCCGTACGCTGGAGCGGCAAAATAAGCGCTGCCTACAGTGAGACCTACACGATCTATTCGTATTCAGATGACGGAATCCGGGTATGGATCGACGGGAAGCTGATTATTGACAGCTGGATCAAGCAGAGCGGGCAGGAGCGGCAAGGCACAGTGAGTCTGATTGCCGGGAAGCTGCATGAGCTGAAGGTGGAGTACTATGAGAACCAGGGGGATGCGCGGGCGGTACTGATGTGGGAGAGCCCCAGCCAGGCCAAAGGCGTAATTCCGGCAGGAGCCCTCTATCTTCCCTAACAAGTGCAACGAAGCGTCAGATCTGCTCGCGGTAGCTGATGTTGTTGGCGATTTTCTCGTCACGCACGGCTTGGCGCAGGATATCCTTGACAGACTGAACCTTACGGATTCTATAGAAGGGGAGCTGTGGAGATGAAGCATCATCCGACAAAATGATCAGCGTCCCGATGCCCAGCATACGCTGCAACACCGACTGGGTGACGGAGAAATCATTGACCCGCAGCAGCTCGATTTCTTCGACATCCTTGCCGATCAGTCCGCTCTTCACCATAATCCGCTGGGACGTAATCGTATACTTGGTGGTATTCAGCCCGATCAGCCCCTTGAGACGGTCGGAGATGCCGGCAGGCTTGCCCTGCCATAATTCTTTTTCGGGACCGGAGCTATGGCCAGCCGCCGGACGCCGTGCTGCTGCCGGAGAACCGGCCTCTTCTGTACCTGCCCCGCATTCCCCGCAGAATTTGGCACCTTGCTTGTATTCCGCACCACATGCTGTGCAATAAGTCATAAGTAGATCTTCCTCTCCTTGAACGGATAAATTCATTATAGTATAACAGGAATTGCCAGTCATCAACGGGTTCTTGACCGCCCTTTCCCCCTGTGAATACGCTTAACCGCTGACATATGTTTCATTACGCCGAATTTTACATTAATTTCATTTGCACTTAACAAAAATCGATATTATTCTGTTAAGTGGAGGGATATTAACTATGAGACAAGCTTTACTTGCAGGACTGCTAGTGGCCGTCATGATACTCAGTGCCTGCGGCAATAACAGTGCTGAACCGGCGTCCCCGGAAGAGGTACAGGAGACGGTACAGAGCTTTTACAATGAAATGTCGAAATTCGACGAAATGGGCAAATCCTCGCTAGAGAACTTCAACACCACGCTAACCTCTTATTCCACCGGACAAGCGACAGACAAAGAATTCCAGAAGGCTGTGGACAGCTTCCAGGATACCGCATCTCAGCTTGCAGAGCATGTGAGCGATATCAAGATTGCGGGTGGCCTGCCGGATACGATCGAGAAGCTGCTTAGAGATTCGGTGATCGCTTTCCAGAGTGCCTATCAGATCAAGGAGAAGGCTTCCAAGAGCGCAGTATCGCCCGATGTGACCGCCGAGGAATTCGACGCGATGAATCAGCAGGCGGACGTAGCTATGCTCTACGGCATCTCCAAGCTGAATGAAGCCAGAGAAGCCGCCGGACTGATTGATCCGGAGCAAGCCGTGACAGGCACCGTGTCAGATGCAGGCACAGATGTCAAGCAGGAACCGGGTACTGGAAGCGCAGGGACTACGTCAGTGAAATAAGCAGAGACAAGACTTGTTATAGGCAAAAGGATTCAGATGAAGACGCTGTACAGCATTACTGTAGGCGTCTTTTTGCTGACGATTGAATTATTTGTCCAACCTTTTTGAGAAGTACTTAGGGGCCTCCTTGAAGCCTTGTCTTTCATAAAATGTATGAGCCTCTATTCTTCTGGCATGGCAATGAACCTGGATACTGGCACATCCTTTTTGGCGGGCAGAAGCTGAAGCGGATTCCACCAATTCCTGTCCAATTCCCTTACTTCTAGCTGAGGAGTCCACAACCAGATAACTAATGGAGGCGATATCTCCTCTCATGCCCAGTTGCGGGATATAATGTAGGGAAAGACAGGCGATAACACATCCTTCCGCTTCATAGACCATTAACTCTTCATTGGGGTCAGCAAGAAGTCTTTCTATATTCTCTTTCATAAAAAGCCTGGTATCCGGGTAACCTAACTGCGTCAATAGTCTGGAAATATCCTCTCGATCCTCCACATTTGCAGCCCTAATCATAAATTTCGTCTCCACTCCTTTTCTCACTCTTCACCTTAATGATGGCATCTAATTACCGAAATTACCAGAACCGCAGTATGGCTGTTTCAATGCAGGTGTGGTGCTAGTTCAACCTTATTTAATCAGCGAAAGCCCTCCTTCTGCGTCCTTGGACTGACATTAATTTCTGCTTGCCTAACAAGAAGAATTGCGGATATAATACAAACATACGTTCGGTACATAGGCAGCAAGATGATGCAGTCGGGGTATACACACACGGAGTGGGGGAATTGCAATGGGCAAAAAGCTTGAAGTGGGCGGTCTGCGGGAGAGCAGCCGAATCATGTTGACGGAGCATAAGCGCGGGATCAGGAGGGACGAACGGGAGACCTAGCATAGCCTGAAGCCGGTTCTGGACGAGCAGAAGCTGGAGGAGATTGAGCATACACTGGCCTTATCGCTAAGGAGTCATGTGCGGGTAACGCTAGTGCTGTATGATCCTCTGGAGCAGAGGAAGCTGAGCGGGTTCGTGACCTCCATTCACACCCACACGCGGGAATTCAAGCTGCAGTGGGCGGAGGAATGGAAGTGGCTGCTCGTAGATGACATTGTGGAGGCTTATATTGTCTGAGGGATGAAGGCTCTGCCTGTAAGCAGCGTCCTTAGTTACTCCCGTTCCTGGACTGGTCCGTCTTCTCATAGGCAATCAGCGTCACTTCCGGGTTCCCGGTCATTCGGGCAATTTGCGATTCCGCCTGACGGATCACCTCCACGACATCCTCCTGGCCGCTAAGTGCGGCTATTTTGTAGCTGTCGCTGTGAATATCCATGTTCAACCACCTTTCATGTATTGAGACCTACAGGTCCGCTAACTTATTCTGGCCTGTTATGGCGGAATCCATCCGGCTGAACAAGATCCCTGGAATACCGGGGGTCTTATTTCTGATTATACGGATAGTACATCCGAATTTTACGGGCTATATAGGTTATTCATACAAGCAATACGGGAAAAGGGGGCATTAACTATATAAGGGGGTGAGTATATGCTGACTTTTGAACAAGTGAAGAGTAAATCGGCCGGGAAGCTTGGCAATCTGCATCCGGCTGTGCTGGCGGGGGCCAATGAGCTGATTAGACGGAGTTATAACCGGGGGGTACCGATCCTCATTACGCAGGGAATGCGTACGATAACGCAGCAGAATGAGCTGTATGCTCAGGGAAGAACGAAGAAGGGCGACATAGTGACTAATGCCCGGGGAGGCGACAGCTACCATAATTACGGACTGGCAATAGACTTTGCGCTGCTCCTGCCGGACGGCAGGAATGTGTCCTGGGATATGAAACGTGACGGGGATGGCGACAAGGTAGCAGACTGGCAAGAGGTGGTGCAGGAGGGGAAGAAGCTGGGGTTCGAATGGGGCGGGGACTGGACCTCCTTCAAGGATTACGCTCATCTGCAAATGAGCTTCGGCCTTAGCATCCAAGACCTGAAGGCAGGCAGACGGCCTACTGCCCAGCAGAGTGCAGCCGCACTAAACCGTATAACCGGAGGTGAGCCAGAGGTGAACAAGGATATCCCGGTAAATATTACGCTCAATGGAAAGAAGCTGACGACCGGCGTCATGGACGATGCGGTAACCTATGCGCCTGTACGTGCGATTGCGGAAGCACTTGGAGCCAAGGTCACGTATAATGCGTCCAGCAAGACCGTGAACATTGTGAAGGAATAACTTCTCTGCATAGATGCTGTCCCGGATGGGGAAATTATCAGCGATTAACCACATCCATAAAGGGGGCACAACATTTTGAACAAGCTGATTACAAGCCTTGCCTGCGGTACGGTCCTGTCCATGAGTCTGCTCGGAGCAGGTAGCATCTCCGCAGCGCCCGGCGGTATGACTACTACGACTCCGGGCGTTATGAGCACCACCGCTCCGGGCATGAACAACATGTCTACTGACGGCCGGATGGGCAACATGGGGAATATGGATGACCGGATGATGGACGGCCGGGGCAACACCATGATGAATGAGACCAGAGATTCCATGCATAAGACCGAATCCATCATGAAGGACAAAATCCGTACCGGAGACAACAGCTCTGTCTCCCCGCTGTCCAACGACATGCCTACCGGCAGATATCGGGCGCAGAGTACGACCACCACAAGCAACACCGGTAAAGGCTCCAACTGGGGCTGGCTCGGTCTCGTCGGTCTCCTGGGTCTGGCTGGCATGCGAAGCAGAACCGGTGATCGTCACTAGTCAAGTATTGAGTCGCAAGGCCCGTATCAGCTTTGGCTGACCGGGCCCATTTTTTTTGCGGACAGGGACAAACAGGAAATATTTATTGCGTATCCACCTAATACATGCTATTATATTTCTTGTCGCGTTAGAACGCGCAATAACATGCCGGGGTGGCGGAACAGGCAGACGCACAGGACTTAAAATCCTGCGGTAGGTGACTACCGTACGGGTTCGACCCCCGTCCTCGGCATCCATATTAATAGTAGTGAAAGGCGCATTCAACCGAATGCGCCTTTTCTATACATACAGAACAGAAAAAGGATAATGTAAATGAAGAATCGAATTTAAGCAGGAGACGAAATCTGTAATTCATTGAAGACATAAAGGGCATCTTTGAATCCTTGCAGATAGATGGAGCGCTCAAGAATGGCTTGAAGTGATAATTGGGCATCCTCGTACAGGAATGAAGTCCTTTGCTGCTCCTCTGGCAGAGCAATCCTAAGTTGCCGGAAGCACTCACTACTTTCTAGAAGAAGCTGTTTATAAATAGGATCATGGTCCAACAGTTCACGGTACATCCTTTCAAGCCGGATACGGATTAGTGGGTCGGTTAAGGATTCTAAAGATTCATACAAACCATGCACCTCCAAATAATTAACTTTATAAGGTTATTATATAACTCTGTGAAGTTAATTGTAAAGTTAAATTTTAACTCTGTAAGGTCAATCCGTGGTCTGTAATAATCATACTAATAGCTGGAGGGGAACTTCTTGTTGAAAAGTAATCTAAGAATGCTAATGGCCGAGCATCAGATCGACGACATTACTGAATTAATGGAGAAATCAGGGTTAAGCCGGAATTCAATCAATAAGCTGTATAGAGGAACCCATCTGGAGACTATCAAGCTGGAAACACTGTTTAAACTTTGTGATACGTTTCAATGTAGGTTGTCGGAGTTGATTGAGTATGTGCCGGGGGAATAGGATATTATTGGGAATTAGCCGGGAGGGTGCCTATGTAGGTGCTCTTTTTGTTTATTTTTTCTTACACTTTTGTATGCGAGCTTAGGAGAGTGAACATGAAGAGTAATAAAGGAAAAGGGATTTCACTGTTTGGTGTATTAGTGGTAATACTCCTGGGCGTTTATTTTGGTACAAATGGTATGAAGTCTCCTGAAACAGAAATAAATCTTAGGAGCAGCAGTGATGGCATCCCTTTGTTTACTCCAGATACGTTGCACAATGAAATGGAATACAATTTCAGTGAAACGTCATGGTATCCTCTGATTAACTACTATTTAATATCTGATGAGGACAGGACAATTAAAATCATTCTGAACAAGGGGAAAAAGGAAGTTCCCAAAGAAAAAGCTCAGTCCATTTCAGGTGCTGTAGCTAGCCTTACCTATAACGAAGGGCGCACAAACTACTTTGTTTATAAAGTGGTAGATAACAATAATAAAGTCGTGTATACCTTCGACAGGTTGAAACAAAGCGCTGAGAAAATGACAGCAAAGCTGAAAGAAATATATAAAGAGGCAGACGGTGCAATTCTGAAGATAAAACCGCGTGATAACAGCTGGAGTCAGATTGACGTCACAGTTTCAGATTCATGGTATTACTCTCAAGATTTTCAGAAAGAGCGATTTGTTGAATCTTACGGAACTTTAATTTCGCAGGTGATACTGGATTCCATTTATGTTATCACGGGTGAGGATAGGGTTTTTGTTTATTTCGTAGATGAGTTCGGTACAAGATTGGCATCTCCGAAGCTACTGGGAGGTTGGAAGTTAGAAGGATAACCCTTTATAGGGTTATCCAAGACTTTAGGTTCTTGGGCAAATGTACGCTTGCCTGAAGCCCAGTTCGTCATTGTTTTCCTCCAATTAAGTTCCTTTCTTGTTTTCAATAATCATATTTGTGTTGTCCATCAATACTTCCAATAGACACTGCTTAATGGTTTCAGGGGTTATAGTTAAAGCTGACGGATGGCAACCGCTTCTCACACCTCCCTTCGGATCATACAAAGTCAATAAGTCAACTAAGGTGATCTCCAGAGCAGCCGAGATTTGTTCTAGTATTTTGATCGTAGGGTTCTTTTCTCCACGTTCGATCTGCCCAATGTAAGATGTGTTTACCCCTGCACTTAGTGCAAGCTGCTCCTGACTGAAACCATTTTTTAACCGTAAAATCTTGATATTTTCCCCAATTGATTCGATGCTGTTCATTTCCCTTCACCCCTAATCAAACGATAGAATTTTTTGGTAGGAGTCTCAACAGGATATAGTATGGATATCAATGCTTATAGTAGAGAATTGATACGGAGTGTGGTTAAACCGTGGATAAAAACACTTAAGAGAGGTTTTTACATCTGATTATTTGAAGGACATGCTAATAAAAGCTGTTTAGTGAACTTTAGAAATGCCCATGTTCTTTCAAACTGTAGAAGCGATTACCACCGATAATTATATGATCAAGGACTTCTATTCCTATGATTTCCCCAGCAGCTATGAGTCGTTTTGTTAAATTAACGTCTTCTATGGACGGCTCCGGGTCTCCGCTCGGGTGGTTGTGAGCGCAAATGAGCGAGGCGCTACAGCGTCTTATCGCTGCATGGAATACTTCCCTAGGATGGACAATAGCGGCGTTAAGTGAGCCTATGGAGATGACTTCTTTATAGATAAGACGATTCTTGGTATTGAGGAAGAGGCAAATGAAGTGTTCTTTTGAAGTGAATCTAAAATCTGATACTAGATAATCAAATACATCTTTTGGACATCTTATATGATGCTTTTTTTGAGTAGGCGTATTCAGCACCTTTGCTAACTCGATTATGGATAAAATTTGACGTACTTTTGTAGGCCCAATACCTTTAATAATTAAGAGTTGCTGTTCTGTTACAGTAAGAAATTCTGAAAGAGTTGGAAATCTCTCGAGTAATTCCCTTATTAGATTACTGCCTTTTTTTTCACAAAGTGAAGATGATAATAAATTCTCCAACTCGTTAAATGAGTATTCTTTCATTTTGCTCTCCTCTTTCCTTAAATATCCAACTTAGTGATAGAAACTTTTGTAAGAACTTCTTGTCTTCTATGGTTATAATATATAAGTAAGAGAGAGTATTTTACGTTTAAAGGTTTCTACTTTTTTTAAGTTTAAAAATCAGCGATATGTAAAGAATTATTTAGGGACAACTTAATTATTTCTTATTAAGGAGGGGGATTTGTTTATAGCATACGATTTCATTTTTACTAAATGTACAGTTAAAGTGAATTGTTCAAAAATGTACTTTAAGGAGCATGTTTTCTATGAATGCTGCGTTATTAAAAAGATTATTTAAAACAATATCAAATGGGAATAAAGAAGACCTCCGTAAAATTGCTAAATTGATAATAGATGATGAAAATAAAAAAGGTCATACTAACCTTGCAAGAGATTTGAATATTATTTTGTCTGTTAATAAAGACGTTTCCTCAAATAATGAAGCCAATGACTTTAGTGACAGAGTTTCTGAGAAAAAGCTTAGTACACTTCCTAATAGCAATAGACAGGATCTTCCATTAGGGACTTACATTGAAACAGATAAATTGGAACATGAGATGGTACTTCCGAGTGAGATTGAAGAACGATTCATCAGAATAGAAAAAGAGTATGCAGCACGGGATAGGTTAGCCTTGTATGGATTAGAACCAAGAAAAAAGATTCTACTCTATGGATTACCAGGTTGTGGAAAAACCCTTGGGGCTCAAAGATTGGCGTGGAATACTGGGTTGCCTTTTATAAAAGTTAGATTTGACTCAATTGTTTCTTCATATTTAGGTGAAACATCTACTAATTTAAGGAAAATAATGGACGTGGCTACTGCTGCCCCATGCCTTTTATTTTTCGATGAAGTTGATTCGTTAGCACAATCTAGAAAGACAAGTCAAGAAGTCGGTGAGATTAAGCGAGTAGTAAACAGCTTTTTACAACTTCTGGATGAATATAATGCCCCAGGTTTACTTGTTGCAGCAACTAATTTAGATGAACAATTAGATCCAGCTGTTTGGAGAAGATTCGACGATGTTTTTGAGATACCGAAACCAGGCCCTGACGAATTAATTAGATTAGTCAAAATGACATTAACATCAATAAGTGCTCACCAAATTAATTGGGAAGATGTTATTGAAAAAGCTAATGGATTTTCCTCTGCACAGATGGTAAGATCTAGTAAAGATGCTGCAAAAAAAGTAATTATAGAAGGTAAAGACATTATTACAACTAAAGATTTGGTTCAGGCAATTGTTGATAATGGAGGAGCAAGATGAGGAATGCTGGTGAATTTTCACATGTAGCAATAAAACTTATAAAGGATGCGAAACCAAAAAAACCTCCCGGTGGGGGTAGAAAAGAAAATCCTATAACAGAATACAATAAAGTTAACAGAATGCAACATGCAGGTACTCTAAATAATTCTTTGTTGAGCATAAAGAAAGATTTTCAAGATTCAAAAAACGATAGGATTAAGGGCAATCTTCCTGATCTACCAGAAGCAATTTCTCTTTACTTGAAAATTGATCCTGTTAATTTGCCCCTTGAAGATTTGCGAGTGTTTGGAGTAGAGGTTATTAGTGAACTGGAAGAAGGATTCATACTTGGTGCCTCGGCAGACGTCACTCTTCATGATTTGAATATAAAAATTCAAAATTTTATTTCAAAAAAAGAAAATAAGGCAGCTGGTCTATGGGAAATATCCTACGGAGTTGGATGGAAACCTGAAAATATTCTTTCACCTGAACTTTATGAAGAATGGCCGAAAATAAAGGATAGTGATGTATTTACTATCGATTTAGGTATAGCATGTCTTGGAACAGAGATCATTCCAGCATATCCCAATAAATTGAAATTAAAAAATTTTGAAAAATCATTACAGAAATGGGAAAAGAAAAGAGAGATTGCTTATAATAACTGGCACAGGATTGCTATTGAAAGAGCTGAACAAATAAAATCAATTGTGTCAAAATATAAAGGGAATCTTATTGAATTATATGAAGGCTGTTCAGAAAGCACCTCTCAACTTCCTGATAGCTTTACTTGTAGAATTTCAATTTCTGGTAAAGGATTGCGTGACATAGTTTTAAACTATCCATTTTGCTTTGATGTAGCCGAAGTTCATGATACTGGATTACCTTATTTTTCTGACGTTGAGGAAAATGAAGATGAAACTGAGGAACTAATAATAACTGCTCCTGAAGCAGAAGCACCTTACGTTTGTGTTATCGATAGTGGTATTCAAGAAAGACATATACTGCTACGTAAAGCAATACACGACATATCATCGAAAAGTTGGGTTGATTCACCAACTCAAGTTTCTGATGGAGTAAAGCCAAGCGGTCATGGAACTAGAGTAGCAGGAGCAATTTTATATCCTAATGGCTTACCAGTATTGCCTAAAGTAACACCTGTATGCTGGATTCAAAATGCTAGAGTTCTTGACGATGATAATAATCTTCCCAGAAATTTATTTCCTCCAAGACTTTTAGAGGAAATTGTAGATTATTATTATAATGGTGAAGGAAGAACTAGGATTTACAATCAATCAATTAACTCTCTCTTCCCATGTAGGCTGGTTCACATGAGTTCATGGGCTTCTTCTATTGATAATATATCTTGGAACAATGATGTTCTTTTTATTATTTCTGGAGGTAATCTTGATAGATATAGACCAAAAAAAACAAGTAATCAAAGACTTGGAATTATTGACCATCATATTGCAGGTAGATTATATCCAGAATACTTATTGGAAGATTCAAGTAGAATAGCAGACCCTGGCCAAAGTTTACAGGCTGTTACTGTGGGTTCTGTAGCTCTTGGAGAAATGAAGGGCATTATAAATTCATATGCAAGTAGAACCAAACCTTCCGCGTTTTCATGTTCAGGATTGGGAATTTGGAATGTCATAAAACCAGAAATTGTAGAATATGGTGGAGACTTCGCTTATGATAATAGCTCTCCTCCGAGTTTAACTATTCAGAAAGACTTAAGCCCTGAACTTGTTAGATCTACTAAATTTGGTGGCAGTATGATAGGGAGAGATGGTATTGGGACTTCCTTTGCAGCTCCTAAAGCCACTCATATTGTAGCACAAATTGCTTCTCTTTTTCCCAACGAGTCTACTCTTTTATATAGAGCACTTTTAATTCAATCGGCAAAATGGCCAGATTGGGCTGAGAAGAGTCCTAATAAATTGAATGTAATAAGACATATTGGTTATGGAATACCGGACATTGATAGAGCAACAAGAAATTCACCTTACAGAATCACGCTTATTACGAATGGAATTACTTACATAAAAGCTAGACAAGTACATATTTATGAGATTAAAATTCCAGAAGATGTTAGAAATCCTGCTGGAGATTATGATATTAGAATTGATGTTACACTATCTTATAAAGCACAGCCAAGAAGAACGAGAAGAAATAAAAGAAGATATTTATCGACATGGCTTGATTGGAAAACAAGTAAAAAAAATGAGTCTATGGATGCATTTCTTGAAAGAGTGACTGAACTATCTGATGATGAAATCTCTACAGAAGATGAAGTTGAAGCTAGCTCTATGTCTTGGTTTATAGGTGAGCAAGAAAGGCATGGACAGATTAAGGGAGTTAGTCGGAGTAGTGGAACGCTTCAAAAGGACTGGACAATAATTAAGGCAGATGAGTTTACTAGCGGTTTTTGTCTTGCAGTAATTGGTCACGTCGGTTGGAATACTGAACCTGACGCTAAGGTACCTTATTCTTTAACTGTTTCATTTGAGGCTATAAAAAAAGATATAGAAATTTATTCTAAGATAAGAATTGCAAATGAAATTCAACAAAGGATCAATATAAAAATCGAAGCAGAATGAGGGTGACGAGTGTGAAAGATGACAAAGAAAAACGTTCACATGCAACTGGTTCAAGCATTAAATTTGACGTAACAGAGGATAATGAGGAACAAGAAAAAAAGCTTATTTTTATTAAACGACCTTATCTTAAAAAGGAAAAAGATACTACAGTTGAGAACGATAAGGAGCCAAATGAATGACTCCAACATTTGCGCAGTTAGTATTTATTGTGGTCCTTCTTGTCCCTGGATTTATAACTATAAAGACGTTTACTTACCTTATACCAACTAAAAAACAGAATGCTTTTGATATGACTGTTTCTAGTATAGCGTTTACTTTATTTATTCATGGGATTTATACAACATTAATGCTTTATATTTACAATAAAAGCGTAAATACACTTTTAAGTGATATTACAAATCATAAATGGTCTTTTGAATCATCTAAATTATTGATTATTTATCTCCCTATATTATTACTCGTTTCATTTATTTTAGGAATTACTCTTGCATATTTTAAAGATATTGCTTGGTTAATAAGAATTAAGAGTCTTTTTGGTTTTCATCACACGCCTTTCGAAAATTTGTGGGATGAGATCATGTTTGTTTTTAACGACTCTAAAGTTATTCCTAATGTAATCGTGCATTTCGAAAATATTAGTTATTTTGGACAAATTTCTAGAACAACTTTTGAAATTAATAAGAGTGATAAAAAAGAAATATTATTGTTTAATCCTAAATACTCCAATGATACAGAAGATTGGGTAGATTGTGGAGTTAAAATGGTATATTTGGATTTGAAAGATTCATTATCAGTATACTTTGTTAATGGAGATAAAATTGTAAAATCAAAAATTTAATCATAGGGGTAAGATGTGCGGTGAAAGTACAAGTTTTAGCCATGTACATAATTCGTTTTGATCTGGATTCACAATACCTTGATATTCATTAGCTCCTATGTGATTAAATTAGATAATGAGGCCATTTTATTGTTTATAAAGTAATAAAGTAACTATTGGGCTTTTCTCTTAGGGAAGAAGCTAGCATATGTCTGTGGATTACATTCGAGTGTGCTCATTTGGACATCACTCAAAAAATATTTGAATAGGATGTGAAAAAAGAGCAAAAGTACAATGCACCTAATTGAATCTTTCTGCTAACATTTTTGCTAACATGGCTGCATATCCCATTCCCTGAACGTAGAAGTGTTTTGAACAAAAAACAGCCGTTAACCCGCGTGGTTAAAGGATTTATGTGCGATCTTTCTGTGGTGTAGAAAAGGGGCTAAAGTAGCTACTTCAAGACTTAAAATCCTGCGGAAAGTGAGTACATTACTTGTTCGACCCCCGTCCTCGGCATCCATATTCATAGTGAAGGGCGCATTCAACTGAATGCGTCTTTTCTATACAGCGTGCCCAGAGGCACGCATTATCTAGTTGGTGAAAGTCCAACCCAAGGAGGGGCCAAGCCATCTTGGTAGCTAGGATGCTTGCACATGGCGAAATCTGTGTGTAAAAGCGCATCGACAAAAGTACCTGTCTGAGACAGGGCGAGCGACAATCCAGGCCGCAACATGAAGTGAATCCTGCCGAGTCGTCAAAAAGGCCCTGCAAAGGGGAAAAGAGGATGCCGAGTCTCGTGAATATAGACGAAGGCCAAGGAAACTGTGCAGAACTTGGAACAACAGTGAAGAACCCTCCGGCGTAAGGGGAACGGCATGGATTGAAAGATAGTGCAGTGAACTGGGGAGACCCTCCCCCACACGGGAGAATTTTTTTTTTTAGGAACCCGTAAAGAGACGCTCTATAAGTCCAGAAGACGAAGTGAACCGTCTGTGGGAAGGGAGTCCGAGGGGCTCATAGTACCGAAGAACCTAAGGACAACATAACCTTAGGTAGGGAAGGAGCCCTGCTTTGTTTGTGTTTTTTTGGAGGAGGTACGAGTGAGTGAATGCCAGTAGGCTAACGACACCCAAGGAAAAAGTTCAAGAACTCCAAGAAAAGCTAGGTCATGCGGCCAAGGAGAACAACAAGCGTAAATTCCATGCGCTGTACGACAAAGTCTACCGCTGGGATGTGCTATGCGAAGCCTGGAAACGGGTGAAAGCGAACAAAGGGGCTGCCGGAGTAGATGCGGTGACGCTGGCGGATATTGAGAAACAAGGAGAAGTGCAATTTCTCAAAGACTGCGAGCGAGCATTAAAGGATGGTAACTACCACCCACAGCCTGTACGGCGGCACTATATCCCAAAGAAAGACGGGAAACCAAGACCGCTGGGCATCCCCACCGTGCGCGACCGAGTGGTGCAGATGGCAACCAAACTCGTTATTGAACCGATCTTTGAAGCAGATTTCGAAGAAGTCTCCTTCGGATTTCGTCCGAAACGAAGTGCCAAAGGAGCGCTGGAGCGAATCCGGAAAGCCTGCAACCGCAAAGGAAATTGGGTAGTCGACGTCGATATCCAAGGCTACTTTGACAACATTAATCAAGAGAAGCTCATGAAGTTGATCCAAATGCGCATCAATGACAGGCGGATCTTGAAACTCATACGTAAGTGGCTTCACGCGGGGGTTATGGAAGAAGGAAACGTAAGGCGAACCGATTTAGGCACACCGCAAGGTGGAGTGATTTCTCCGCTTCTGGCAAATATCTATCTGAACTACTTTGACCGAATGTGGGAGAAACACGGAAGTGGAGTACGAGAGTTGACAAGGTATGCAGACGATCTAGTGGTGGTCTGTAAAACGAAAAAGGACGCCGAACATGCGTATGAACTCATACGCAGAATTATGGAACGTCTGGAGCTCACCCTACATCCAACTAAAACCCGCATCGTCGGCTTATGGACAGGAGACGAAGGCTTCGACTTCTTAGGGATGCATCACCGGAAAACAAAAGCAGAAACCTCTCAAGGAAAGGTGTACTATACCACTCAGCAGTGGCTAACGAAGAAAGCAGAGGAACGAATCCGAGGCGTGGTCAAAGACAGATTAGCCCCGCCCGGAATGCGCTGGAAATCGTTTGAGGAACACGTGGAATGGCTCAATCCAAAGATACAGGGATGGAGAAATTATTACTACACGAACTACAGCCAAAAGAGGTTAGCCAAACTGGATTGGTATATTTTGCAGCGTTTCACCCGGTGGTATGCAAAGAAGAGACACCGGAGGAGATGGATGAGTGTATTCCCGGAGGTCAAGTATATGGCCAATAAGTGTGGACTCAAAACGCTATTGTAATCTGCATGCCCATGAATGACGAACATCGGAAAGCCGTATGAGGGAAAACCTCACGTACGGTTTGATGAGGAGGGGCTGGGTTACACCAGCCCTTTACTCTAGTACAGAACTGAAAAAAGATAATGTAAATGAAGAATCGAATTAAGCAGGAGACGAAAACTGTAATTCATTGAAGAGATAAAGGGCATCTTTGTACAGGAATGAAACCGGTGGAGATGCTAAATCATTCGAAGAATGCTGTAATCTAACTGGTGTTAGCTTCGTTTCAACGCCTCCTTTTGTATGCAGTGGCTGTCATTCCAAAATATTTTTTGAATACATTACTGAATTGTTCCGGTGTTGCGAAACCGACTTGTGCTGCGATTAGGCCGATGGAGGTTTCCGTTGAGAGTAGAAGCCTTGAAGCGGCGACCATTCGTGCTTGCAGCTTCTTATCTTTGAAGGACATGCCGTATTGCTTATGAACCATTCGTTCGGTCTGTCTTGTGCTTAGCCCCAGTTCGTTAGCAAGCTGTTGCAGGCTGATGGAGCTGTAGCGGTATAAAAAGCTGTTCTCAATCATAAGCAGTCTGCTGTCATCCAGAGTCTTCAGTGGAAGGGACGGTAGGGTCGTGTGATTCTCGCTGTAATGTCTTAACAAACAAATGACAATCATCTCAAGAATGTTGGTCGCCATATGATGGACGCCGATTTGTTGAAGGGAAAGCTCTTCAGCAAGCATTTGGAACAATTTGAGCGTTTTTCCATCCTCCTGCCCAATCCAGAAGGGGGTGGATACCAACAATTCGGGGAGAGACGGCTCGCTTGCGGAGGAACGTTTGACATTCGGCGATATGGAATTGCTGGGCAATATCTCAAAGAAAATGCAGTATTCCGCCATCGGGTCTTCCAGATCCGGAATCTGCTCGTGAACGACATCTGGACCGGTTACAAATAACGTGCCGGGTGTGATTGCGTAACGGTTTCCTTGTGCATTCAGAATACCTTGGCCGGTTGGAATAAAATGCAGCTCGTAGCTTCCCTGGCTATGGCTGTGTTCAGGCATAGGACTGTGGAAATACCCGAACCTAACATACAATACGTTCAATACTACTGCGCCAAGAGTCAGCTTGATATCCAGATTTCCGGTGTTAATATGAGGTAATTTCATGCGATCTAACTCTCCCCTTGTAAAAATGCGACATGCTTCCCTCTTCCTTGTCATCTCTCAGGATAACGAATCCCAGTCTCGATTGATATAATTATTACTGAAATTCGGCGTAATGTTAATAACTGCAGCCCAAACAGATCAGGAGGAGACCTTATGACCAGTTTACCTGAAACAATACGCTTGTATAAGAAAGGAAATTATGCGAACGCCTACACGGAAGTACCCGCTGTTAATCCCGGAAATGCATGGCGGGAGGGGATGGTTAGCGGAAACGGGGAGAACGGATATATTACTTCAGGTTCGCCGTATACGGACAGTTTTATTTTTCAGAATATGTCCTTTAACTATCCTTCCAAGGATCCAAGAGTGATTCCGGAAGAATTGACGGAGCAGCTGGCTGATGCCAGACAGAATGTTTTTAAGCAGAACGATAAATGGAAGGTTACGAATAAAACCGGAGCCACAAGGAGAAGAACCTTCTATTATAGCTACCATCCTGGACACCAACTCCGGTTCAGTATACCTTCCCAAGGAAGTCTGAGTGGTTATGAGAGATGGACGAATTATGAAACAGCAGAGACTGGGATACGCTACAGCGATGAGAATGGGGAATGGGTCCGCACCTCCTTTACGTCCCGTGAGGATAATGTGACTTTTACCAAGATCACAGCATCTTCTATAGGCACAAAAATTAATCTAACCCTCTCCATTGATGACATCTCCACAATAAGCGGAGCGAACGAAGGCCATATCGAGCTGAAGGAGCTGCAATATAAGAAGCTGGTGGACTCCGGTGCGAATTATCTCGCCCAGGTTGCACACTATCCTGTGTATCAGGGAAGTGAACTAGCTTACGGCGGATATGCCGGCTTGACTCAAATTGTTGTTGTCAACGGAACCCGGACGAGAATGCTGATGGCTGGCAGTCATGAACGGATCAATGTTGGGCGAGAACCCAATCCGGTAATTCAGATTATGAACGCTGATGCCGTATATTTAATTACGCGCTCAAGCAGAACTCATTCTATGGGAAGAATCGAAGAATTTGCTGAAATGACACAATACAATATCGTAGACCAGCTCTATCAAGATATCAATGCGGTTGTGCACAAATATTTGGCCTCAGACGGTCAATTCAATTATGATGCGGCTCTGGCAGCCCATGCGAGGAAGCATTCAGCAGAGTTTAATGCAGTGAGCTTCAGTATTGATGGCGATGAGCACTACAAAAATTCAGACAACCAGACCTTAATCACTACGCAAAAATCAACTCCGGAAAGAGTCAATCATGCTTTTCTGGAGCAGGTGTATAACCAGGGACGGTATGCCATGATCTGTTGCAGCGGTACCAGTGCACCACGCTTATATGGAATGTGGACCGGGGAGTGGAATCCTGGCTGGCGTGGTATTTATACGCTTGATGCTAATGTGAACCTGCAGGTTGCTTCCATGAATACAGGCCATTTAACGCAAGCACAGCTCGGATATATTACATTTTTCCTGAGAAACACTCCCGACTTTGAATACAATGCGCGGATGGCGTACGGGATGCACGATGCACTGCAGGTTTCCGTTAACTCTGACGGCGACCGCGGGATGCATGTGGAATATGACAATGATTATCCGTTCGAATACTGGAACGCTGGGGCAAGCTGGTGCCTTCTGCCCATCTATGAATACTGGCAGTGTTACGGCAACCAAAAGATACCGCTGCATGAGAATATGCGCATTCATGAACTACAGACCATCCTGAGTGTACAAGATGGAGGCATGAGTGATGAGGAGTTCACACAGCTGTTGGACAAAGGCTATCTGGATCTTGCAGAGGATATTCTGCTTCCCTTGCTTACCAAGCAGGCAAACTTTTGGCAGCAGCTCTGCACACCGGAATATTACATGGACGTCAACGGCAAGGCATGCTACCAGGATGACAAAAAGACTTTGCATTCAGGAGAGAAATACCTGATTATTCCCACATATTCTCCAGAGAATCACCCCATCGGATATAACAGCACAATCACGGCGAATGCCACCATGGACATTTCAGCTGCACGGGATGGTCTATCTATGGTTATCTCCCTGGAAAAGGCAGTCAAGCGCGATGGTTATGAGACAGCCATAGCTAAGTGGACCGCATTGCTTGGGTTGCTGCCGGATTATAAATATGACTATGATGGTGCTTTGCGCGAATGGGCCATGAGTGATTACACGGAAAATAACAATCATCGGCATTTGAGCCATCTCTATGTGGCATGGCCAGCCTATGAAACACAAACCGATCCGGAGTTAAAGCGGGCTGCAAAGATTGCGGTTGACAATAGAGAACGATTTAATACTGCCGACGATACCGCCGGGCATGGTTGGATGCATAAGGCGCTAGTTCAAGCCAGGCTGAACAATGGTGACGGAGTGCTCGCGGCACTTCTTCCCATGATGAGGGATGCGGGTTATTACAGCTCCTTAATGACAGATCATGATTCAAACAGAAGATGTAATTGTTATTGCACGGATACCTCCTTCGGTACTGTGGGAGCCATTAATGAAGCGCTGCTATTCTCGAATACGGGTGAAATAGAGGTCCTTCCGGCTTTGCCTTCCGATTGGACAAAGGGTTCTATACATGGGCTTATGGCCAGAACCTGGGTCGAAGTCAAGGCATTATCCTGGAATCTTACCGCCAAAACGGTGCATGTAGTACTACGTTCCAGCAAGAATGAGAATGCCATCCGAATAAGGGCAGGACTATCTTGGACTGAGGCCAAGATCAACGGGGGTAGAGCGGATGTACAACAGGACTTACGCGGGAAATACATTCAATTAACACTTAGTGAAGGTACCGAGGTTACGGTGGCGTTTCAATTGTAGGCAGCGGCTAGTTGCTGCATGGAATCAAAAACAAGGAACCCTTTCAGCATAGCATTTGCTGGAAGGGTTCCTTGTTTTAAGCTTTACGACACATTCAATACTCCTCATGCCCCGTCGATTGACGGAAAACCGGCATGGTCTTCACATGCGTAACCAGTGGAGGTCTGCCGGGGTTTTCGATTTTGGACAGAAGCATCTCGGCGGCAAGGAAGCCCATTTCGGACCGGTGGATATGAACGGTGGTCAAGTGGGGTTCGACGATTCGCGACTCCGGGGAATTATCGAATCCGCAGACTCTAACCTCACCAGGAATTTGAATATTCAGGTCCTTTAAGATTCGAATGGCATTAATCGCAATGTAGTCATTGGCGCATACGAACGCGGGTGGAAGATTCGTCATGCTTGCTAGTCGCTGCTTAAGCCACATATAGTCAGCGATATACCGGTCGTCTTCGAGAATGCAGAAGGATTCATCAAGATCAATCCGGGCGGCATTCATGGCTTTGGTGAACCCGTCCCAACGCTCGTTGAAGCTCATGCAATGGCGGGAATCGCCGATAAACCCGATCTCCGTAATTCCTTCATCAATGAGCTTCTTCGTGAGACTGGAAGTACTATGAATGTTCTCCATCAGCAGTAGATCTGCCTTCATCTCAGAAAACGTCAGTTCTGCTGAAGCGTCAATGAATAATGTCGGGATCCCGAATGACGTAATAAACTCCGAGTAGCTCTTGTCGAACAATTCGATACAGACAATGCCATCTACTTTACTTTTGTCGAAATTGACAGGAAGAGCCGACGAATCGAGTTCATTCTCCCGTACGATATGTATCGACAAATTAAAGCCTTCGGAGCTGATTTTTTGTTCGAGGCCGCTTAGCAGTGATGTGCCAAAATGTGAATTGTTCGGCATATTTGCTGTAAGCAGGGCGATATTACCGGTTTTTTTGGCAGGAGTGCCTTCTTGTTCGAACAAGGCGAACTGCTTGTAATTCATATCGATAGCTTTCCTAACCACTTTACTGCGTGTCTCATCCGGTATAGAGGGATTATTATTTAATGCTTTGGATACAGTATTCCTAGAAAGTCCAAGCGAATCGGCTATATCTTGAATGGTTACTTTTTCTTTGTTCAAAGAGAAGGGCTCCTTTAGCAGAAGTATTGCATTCTTGACCAAAATAATCGTAGTACAAATTAATGAAATTGTCAACTTAATTGTTACAAATGAACAATAGAAGAAAAAGTAAAAAGAAAGATTAATACGGTTTACAATTTGTGCAAAAGTAAACAAATGAACAATAAAAGTGGACGATGAACATTCACCTGGTTATGGGTTTTTCATAATAAAAAAGCTATTATTTCATTGTTTAATGCTGGAAAACCAATGAATTTTACGTTAATAAAATAAAATAGTGTTTTGTTGTGTGCATATGTTTACTTTTTTATTCATGAAAAGTCTTGACGAAGTAATCGTGATGTTGTAAATTGAATTTGCTAAGCCGTTGACAGTGACTTATGGAAGCACTTACTTTCGCGCGAGAAGTATCCAAAATCACATTTATGTTTTGCAAATGAGTATTGAGGGGGAGGAGAAGTTGCAACAAACTTCTGGAATTACACAAAATAAAAGACCGGAAGCCCGGAATCGCATAGGACTTATGGAGAAACTCAGGTATATCAAGAACAATTATTGGCTTTACCTTTTTGTGCTTCCCGCAGTCGTATTGACTATTATTTTTAAATATCTCCCTATGTATGGTGTTCTGATCGCTTTTAAAGACTACAGCTTTCGCAAGGGTATTTTGGGGAGTGACTGGGTTGGGTTTCATCACTTCGAACGATTCTTTAATGCACCCAATTTCGAGCAATTGTTATTCAATACACTTCAGTTGAACATTTACGGTCTTTTACTGGGATTCCCGGTGCCGATTATTCTGGCATTAATGTTGAATCAGGTACGCAAGGCCGCGATGAAAAAGAACATTCAATTGTTCTTATATGCGCCGAACTTCATTTCTGTTGTTGTTGTTGTGGGTATGCTCTTTGTCTTATTCTCTCCGACAGGCCCGGTCAATAAATTAGTGGTGGCCTTTGGCGGGATGCCGCTCTCGTTCATGTCAGAACCGGAATATTTCCGTCCGATGTATATCCTCTCGGGCATCTGGCAGGGTGCTGGATGGTCATCCATTATCTATGTGGCTGCATTGGCCGGTGTAGATCCGGAACTGCACAATGCGGCGACACTTGACGGTGCAAGCCTGCTTCAGCGTATCCGGCATATCGATTTACCAACGATCAGGCCGGTTATTGCGATTATGATCATTCTCGCGGCAGGCGGTATTATGGCCGGCGGCGGTGACAAAGCCATTCTGATGTGGAACGAAATGAACATGGAGAAATCGGATGTAATCAGTACTTATGTCTATCGGATCGGCTTCCAGCAGGCGAACTATTCGTTCTCCGCTGCCGTGGAATTGTTTAACACCGTCATTAACCTCATTATGCTGTTTACGGTGAATTTTATCGTGAAACGGGTTAACGATGGTGATGGAATTGTATAGGAAAGGAGATCATCATGGACAGTATTAAACCAACTAAGATGGACAAGGTCGTGCTCGGTGTTATCTTCACCCTGCTAGTTCTCCTCGTTGTAGCGATTATTGGTCCGCTGATTTATATGGTCGTGGCTTCGTTCATGGAACCGACGGCACTTCTGAATAAGGGGTTATCCTTCGACTTGTCAGATTATAGCCTTGAGGGATATAGAATGATTTTATCGGATGACAAAATCATTGGTGGATTTCTGAACGCGTTGCTATATTCCTCCGTTTTCACAGTGATAACGGTTTCTGTCTGCGTCTTTGCAGGATATCCATTGGCGCTCGACGACTTCGTAGGAAGAAAAGTGATTATGACGCTTTTCATTATCACCATGTTCTTTGGCGGTGGTCTGATCCCGACTTATCTCGTGGTGAAGAGTCTGGGCATGCTTGATACCATCTGGGCGCTCGTGATCCCGGGTGCAGTGAGCGTCTGGAACATTATTCTGGCCCGTACGTTCTTCCGGGGCTTGCCAAAGGAAATGAATGAAGCGGCTAAGATTGACGGTGCCTCGGATTTCACAATTTTCTTTAGCATTATCATACCGCTTTCCAAGCCTATCGTGTTTGTCCTTGCGTTATATGCTTTCGTGGGTCACTGGAACGATTTCTTTCAATCTCTGATCTACTTGGAGAATCAAGATAAATATCCGCTACAGCTCGTACTTCGGCGTATTCTGATTCTGAACAAGGTTGATCCGAATATTGTCTCTTCTATTAAGGAACAGGCTGAGTTAGCACGATTGTCCGAATTGATGAAGTATGCAGCCATCGTAGTCTCCAGTCTACCGCTTCTTGTAATGTATCCTTTCTTCCAGAAATACTTCGAAAAAGGTGTCATGGTCGGTTCCCTCAAGTAGAGAGCCTACAGTTATTTAAATGAAGACAACAAAGGGGAGAATTAGTATGAAACATATTAAGAAAACAGTATCCATTATTTCTCTGACGGCTGTTATGGCAATTACGGGATGCAGCAGCGATAAAGGAAGCGACAAAGAAAAGGGGGATTCCGGTGATCAAACCCTAACCTTCATGACGCCGAACTCACCGCTTGCTCCTCAAGACCCGAATGAGAAGCTGATCTTCAAACGCCTGGAAGAAAAGACCGGCATTCATATTGACTGGAAAGTCTATGCGGAGGATGTTTATGTCGAGAAGCGGAATCTGGCTTTGGCCACAGGTGAGCTTCCGGATGCGCTTTTCAACGCCGGCTTGAGTGATTTCGATTTGTTGAAATTGGCCAATGACGGCACAATCATTCCTGTCGAGGAATACATTACGCCTGAGAAAATGCCGAACCTCAGTAAGGTGCTGGAGCAGGCGCCCCAATACAAAGGTATGATGACTTCACCGGACGGGCACATCCTCGCATTCCCTTGGATCGAGGAGCTTGGTGAAGGCAAGGAGAGTATTCACTCTGTCAACAATATTCCGTGGATTAACAAGGCATGGCTGGATAAGCTTGGCCTGCAAATGCCAAAGACGACGGAAGAACTGAAGCAAGTGTTGATCGCGTTCAAAACGAAGGATCCGAATGGCAATGGCAAAGCCGACGAGATTCCGATTTCTTTTATTAATGATGACGGGGCCAACGAGGATTTAAGTTTCCTTCTCGGTTCCTTCGGAGCTGGCTTTAACGGGGATCTAACGCTGGTCGACAATGACGGCAAAGTGAACAATGCTGTATTGGCGCCGGGCTATAAGGAAGGCATGAAGTACTTCCAGGAACTGTACGCAGCGGGTCTGGTCGATCCCGAATTCATTACCCAAGACTGGAACAAATTTATAGCCAAAGCTAAAGATGACCGCTACGGTTTGTACTTCACTTGGGACAAGGCGAATGTGAGCGGCATGGACAGTCCGTTTGAACCGATGCCGGCACTGGAAGGGCCGAACGGCTGGAAGAATGTAGCCCGTGCGAACGGTATGGGATTTGACCGCGGCAGAATGGTGCTCACCGCCGATAACAAGAACATCGAAGCGACGATTAAATGGATAGACGCAATGTATGATCCGTCCCAGTCTGTACAGAACAATTGGGGAACTTATGGCGACGAAGCGCAGCAGAATATTTTTGAAATGGACGAAGCTACTAAAATGCTGAAGCACTTGCCGCTGAACGGTGCTTCACCGAACGAACTGCGTGTCAAAACGAGCGCTGGTGGACCGTTAGCTATTCTCGATTCCTATTACGGTAAGGTAACAACGATGCCGGACGATGCGGCCTATCGCATTGATATTTTGAAGAAGATCTATGTGCCGGACATGAAAGCTGAGAATATGTATCCAAGAGTATTTTTCTCAAAAGAGGAATCGGAGCGCCTGACCCAAACCGAAGCTGACCTGTGGCCTTATATTCTGAAGAAACGTACGGAATGGATGCAAGGCGCGAACGTGGACAAAGAGTGGGACGCATTCATCAAAGAGCTTGATCGTCTTGGCATGCAGGATTGGCTGAAAATCAAACAAACAGGTTACGACAGAGCGGGGAAATAGCCAGTTACATTATAATGCATACCGTCGGAGCGTGAGTTCATGCTGCACTGGGCCATGCTCCGGCTATTATTATTCTGGAGGAGTGGGAGAAACATGAATTATACAGAGAAGTTCCGTCCGCAGTATCATTATTCGCCACAAAAGAACTGGATGAACGATCCGAACGGAATGGTATATTACGAGAATGAGTACCATCTATTTTATCAGCACACTCCGTTCGCAAGCCAACCTGATTTCGGTAGAATGCATTGGGGGCACGCGGTAAGCACCGATCTGGTCCATTGGGAGGAGCTTGAAGCATCCTTGCCGCCAGGTGAGGACGGTGCGATTTTCTCTGGAAGCGCGGTAGTCGATACACAGAATACAAGTGGTTTTTTTGATGATTATGGTTCAGGGCTTGTGGCGATCTACACGAATAACGACAACAAGGCGCAGCCAGGTAAGCCGCAGGTTCAAAGCATCGCCTACAGCAGAGACAAGGGACGGACTTGGACGAAATATGAAGGGAACCCGGTCTTGTTCCCGGAGACGACGCTTGATTTCCGCGATCCGAAGGTATTCTGGCATGAGGATACATCTAGTTGGATTATGACTCTGGCTGTTCAAGACCGTGTGGAATTCTACACCTCTCCAAATTTGAAGGAATGGGCATTAGCCAGTGCATTTGGCGCTGACGTCATCGGAACACATCGCGGCGTTTATGAATGTCCGGATCTATTCTCGATTCATGTCGATGGTGATCCCAATCAGAAGAAGTGGGTGCTCATTCTAAGTGTAGGCGATTGTAATGGAGTGAACCCGAATGAGCCTGAACCACCGGCAGGAGGCTCCGGTATGATGTACTTCGTCGGCAGCTTCGATGGTAAGACATTTACACCCGACGAGCCTATTCTTTCGGTTCATGATGTGAAATGGATTGATTTCGGGTCCGATTTCTATGCAGCCGTCACCTGGAGTGATATACCGGAAGGAGACGGCCGCAAGCTCTGGATCGGCTGGATGAACAACTGGCGGTATGCCGGGACGCTTCCGACTGACAAGTGGCGGGGAAATGCATCCATTCCACGAGAGTTGAAGTTGAGAACCTATCGGGAAGGCCTTCGTCTGGTGCAAGAACCGGTAGAAGAATTGAGAAAGACAGGTTCACCGCTTATGGCTCTGGAGAATGTAACCTTGGTTCCAGATACGAATCCGCTGGCGGACATCACCACAGATAGAGCGGAATTAATCGCGGAATTCGAAATTGGAACCGCAACGGAGTTCGGAATGAAGGTTAGAAAGTCTGCAGATGAAGAAACGGTGGTCGGGTACGATACCCTGAACATGGAGTTGTTTGTCGATCGCACGAATTCAGGCACTACGAATTTCCATCCGGACTTCGCAGCTAAGCACCAGGCACCGCTGCTGCCTGTTGATAACCGTGTACGCATGTCCATCTTCATGGATTGGTCTTCGATTGAAGTGTTCGGTGGTGAGGGTCTAGCAGTCATCTCGGACATGATTTTCCCCGCTTCCGAAAGCAACGGACTTGAGCTCTACGCGGTAGGCGGAAATGTAAAGCTGGTGTCGCTCCAGATCAATGAGCTGGGAAGCATATGGAGAGATGAGGTCAAGGAGGAAGTTCATGCGAATCGGGGCAATTGAAGCAGGCGGAACAAAGTTTGTCTGTGGTGTCGGGAATGAATTAGGGGAGATTGAAGATCGGGTTCATTTTCCGACGCGTCGACCCGAGGAGACGATGGAGAATGTCATCGCCTACTTCCGCGATAAGAGAGTCGATAGCATAGGAATCGGATCGTTTGGTCCGATCGACCTCGAACACTCCAGTCCGACTTACGGTTATGTGACGACAACGCCAAAACCCGGCTGGTCCGGATATAATTTCGTGGGTACGCTAAAATCCGTCTTCGATGTTCCGGTCGGTTGGGATACGGACGTCAATGCTGCCGCGTTGGGCGAAGCCACATGGGGTGCAGCACAAGGATTGGATAGCTGTGTCTACTATACGATCGGGACTGGCGTAGGAGTCGGCGTCTATACCGAGGGTAACCTGGTACATGGACTTGTTCATCCAGAGGGTGGACATATCCTCACAAGACGGCATCCGAACGATGACTTTGGTGGCAATTGTCCCTATCATGGCGATTGTCTGGAAGGCATGGCCGCCGGCCCGGCGCTGGAAGCAAGATGGAAGGCTAAGGGTGATACACTGCCGGAAGACCACCCGGCATGGGAGATGGAGGCATTCTACATCGCGCAGGCCATATCGAATGTCATCCTGACGTTATCCCCTAAGAAAGTCATTCTCGGCGGGGGCGTGATGAAGCAAGCCCAGTTATTCCCGATGATCCGCGAGCAGGTAGGCAGCATTCTAAATGGATACGTGAGTGCCAAGCCTATTGTATCGGATATCGAACATTATATTGTCGCCCCTAAGCTCGGCGATAATGCTGGCTTGTGTGGGTCCTTAGCACTGGGAGTACAAGCATTGGATTCACGTACAAATGTAAGGTCCAGCATTTAATAATTCAAAAGAACCTCCGTTTGCCACTTTGTGATGGCAGACGGAGGTTTTTTTGAAAGCCAAAAATATTGAACAAAGGATAAAGAACTTGGAATATAAAGCGCTTTCTTAATGTTATATACTCAAGGCACGTTAAAAGAAAGGGGTTGCAAACAGTGTCGAATTTGTTCTACAGGCCTGCAGGAGCCTGGGTGGGAGACCTCATTCCCTACTATAAAGACGGTACATTCCGTTTGTTCTATCTTCATGACTGGAGGGAGAACAAGAGTAATCATGGGGAGGGAACTTCCTGGTTCGAGCTCCGCACAAGTGATTTCGTACACTACGAAGAAATGGGCGAAATGCTGAAGCATGGAAGTGTGAGCGAGCAGGATCTCAACTGTTACACCGGCTCGATCATCGAAGCCCAGGGAGAATATCATCTGTTCTACACCGGCCTCAATCCGAATCCGGAATTCGTAGAGAACGGAGTGCCGCTCCAATGCGTCATGCACGCCGTGAGCACGGATATGGAGCAGTGGCGGAAAATCCCCGAGGATACCTTCTATTCCGACGGAATTCAATATGAAAGGCATGACTGGCGCGATCCCTTTGTATTCTGGAACGAAGAGGCGGGGGAGTACTGGATGCTTCTCGCCGCCAGGAACAAAGAAGGTCCTTCCCGGCGCCGGGGAAGCATCGGACTCTGTGCTTCGAAGGATCTCAAGAAATGGGAAATCCGAGAACCGTTCTGGAATCCGAACCTGTACGTGACGCACGAATGCCCTGACTTATTTCAAATCGGCGAATGGTGGTATCTGGTCTACTCCACGTTCTCGGAACGGTTTGTCACCCATTACCGCATGAGTAAATCTTTAAGCGGACCTTGGACGGCGCCGAGAAACGATGCGTTTGACGCCAGAGCGTTCTATGCCGCCAAAACATGGAGTGACGGAAACAAGCGCTATGCGTTTGGCTGGGACCCCAGCAAAGAAAACGGAGATGATTACGGTGATTGGCAATGGGCCGGGAATCTGGTCGTGCACGAACTCGTTCAGGAACAGGATGGAGCATTGACGGTCCGTATCCCGGAGACAGTCTCCCGTCATTTTGCCAAGGAGAAGGCTGCCGTGTGGGGTTCCCGGCTTGGAGATTGGAAAGAGTTAGAGGGAGGGATAGCAGCGGAGGCTGACGAGACCTTCTCTTGCATATCTGCGGGTTCCATGCCGGAAACCTGCAAAATTTCGGCCCGGTTATCCTTCTCCGAAGGAACGAGAAGCTGCGGTATTATGCTTCGTGCAAGTGAGGACAATAACGATGCCTATTATATTCGCCTTGAACCCCTTCATAACCGCCTGGTGTTCGACATGTGGCCCCGCCGGATCGAGGGGGAAATGCAGTGGCATATCAAAGGAGACCACCCGCATGCGGTGGAGCTGGAAGTGCCCGTAGAATTGCATGCCGACACGAATTATAATCTCGAGATCGTTGTGGAGAATTCGGTGTGCGTCGTATACTTGGCCGATCAGGTCGCCATGACTACACGTTTGTATAATTTAAAAACCGGCAACTGGGGCTGTTTTGTTCAGGAAGGCCGGGCGAATTTTGAACAGGCATCCCTTTCAGTTCCCAACTAACAGGAGGTCTTATAAATGAAACGTTATGTCAAAAGGCTGACTCTCTCGTTATCTCTGGTTGTCCTGGCGGCGACGGTGAGCGCATGCGGAGGCACAAATACGAATAAGGGCGCTTCAGAAACCGGATCGGCAAATCCGCAGAAGGTGGACAAGAAAACATACAAGTGGTTCGTGGCCCGCGGCGTAGACAGCCCTCCGGCTGTTACTGTAAAGGAGATTGCAGAGGAGTTCTCCCGGACGCATCCTGAATTCGAGCTGGTTCTGGAAGGCACGGGGGATCGTCCGTCCTACCTGCAGAAGCTGCGGACATTGATTGCCAGCAATGAGATGCCCGCCATGTTCGATACAGATTCGGATGCCTATGCTTCCAAGCTGGTGGAGCAAGGTAAACTGGTCGATATGAAAAAACTGCTGGAGGAGCTGGGGAAATATAAGGATTTCCGTCCGGTGGCCCTGCAATATCAGCAGTTCGCAGACGGCAGCATGTATACTTTCCCGCTGGAATATGGCATCGAGGTATTCTGGTACAACATCAAGATGTTCAAGGATCTTGGCCTGGATCCGCCGAAGACGTTCGATGAGTTCATGGAGGTTGCCGAGAAGCTGAAGCAAAGCGGGGTTACGCCGATTGCTGTCGACGGCAAGGATAAATGGCCGGTTCTCCGGTACCTGGCGTACAAACCGTTCCGCATGACAGGCAATGATTTCATCGAGAATGTAAAGCAGGGCAAAGCATCCTTCAAGGACCCGGCCGGCATGGAAGGGATTAAGTTTGTTCATGACCTGGGCACCAAAGGGTACTTTCAGCAAGGATTCACTGCAACGGATTACACCGCAGCGCGAGATTTGTACCTGAGCGGCAAAGCCGGCATGTATTACATGGGTTCATGGGAGACCATGAACTTCGTAAATGATAAAGTAAGCGCGGAAATGAAGGACAATATCGGGTTTTTCCGGCTTCCCATGATGGAAGGCGCCACAACGGCGGACAATGATTATTTTATCAACTCGGGCATCGGCGTTGCCTTCAACCAGGAGACTTTCGATAATACGATGAAGGAATTCGTCAAATTCCTTCTGGAGCAATACCCTAAGGCCTATACGGAAAAAGGCCAATTCTCGCCTTTCAATTATTCACTTGATCAAGAACAGGGGATGCCGGAGCTCTTCTATAAAATTCAGGACGAAATCGCGAAATCCGGCAACGTGTTTGCGGTCCCGTGGGATACGCGTCTTGATCCGGCCACGAATGAGCTGCTCGGCAATGAATTGAATGCCCTGGCTCTGGGAGCCCATACTCCGGAAGAGTTTGCCGAACTAATGGATCAGGCGATTAAAGAAAACGCGCCGAAATACTTCAAGTAGCGATTCTAAACAAGGCGGCCAGCCGCAAGCCGGTTGGCTGCTGTAAGTACAATAAAAAAACTAAAATTAGGGAATGAGCAAGCCTATGGATAAAGTCCTGCGCAACCGCAAAGCCGCTCTCGTCTTTCTGCTGCCTGCATTACTGGTGTATTTGCTCACCGTGCTGGCGCCTATCCTTTGGTCGATGTATTTCAGTTTCTTCTCCTGGGACGGAGTATCCGATATGCTCTATATCGGCTTTGACAATTACACCAAGATGTTCGGCGGAGATAAGACCTTCTGGAAGGCATTCAGCAACAATCTGATCTATGTCTCCATTATTGTAGCCATGCAGGTTTTGCTCGGTTTGCTGGTTGCCATCCTGCTGACCAGCATCACCAAAGGGAGAGAGTTGTTCAAAACCTTATTTTTTGCCCCTGCCATCATCACCTCAGTAGCGATAGCCCAGTTGTTCCAAAATGTGTACTCGTTCGAGCCGGTCGGAATCCTGAACTATTGCCTGCAGCAGATCGGTCTTGGCGACTGGAGCAAGCCTTGGCTGTCCGACCTCAATTGGGCTCTGACTGCGGTATCGGTACCCGAAGGCTGGCGTTATATCGGTCTTTATATGATTATCCTGTATAGTGCGTTAATTTCCATTCCTGCCGATATCGAGGAGGCGGCCAGAATGGATGGAGCTTCTTCGTGGAAGCTGTTTCGTTCGATCAAAATGCCGCTGATTAAGCCGGTTCTGATGGTCTCAATCATTATGGCGACTACAGGGGCGCTGAAAGGGTTCGACATCCCGTATATCATGACGAACGGGGGGCCTGGCCGCGTAACAGAATTATTGCCAACCTATATGTATAAAACCGCATTCTCCAGTCTGGACTTCGGCTATGGCAGCGCGATGGCTGTATTTATCGTCATTGAAAGCCTCATTGCAGTTGCCTTTATCAGACGGATGATGGACAGTAAGGAGACCTGATGATGAAAATTTCTGGATATTCCAAGGCGGTTCTTCTAGTTGTTTCCTTTGCGCTGCTTGTCATTCAAGTGTATCCGCTGGTTTGGGTGTTCATCTCCAGTTTTAAGGGGCCTAACGATTTCTCAGGGGATAATCCGCTCAGCCTGCCAAGCCAATACACCTTCGATAATTATTTCAATGTGTGGAGCAAAGGGAACCTGGGGACTTATTTTTCCAATAGTATCATAGTCGCCGTGACGACCATCGTGCTTGTGATCTTATTCAGTGCCATGGCTGCTTTCGTGATCGAGAAGATGTCGTTTAAATGGAGTCAAAGTGTGCTGTTCTTATTTCTGTGCGGCATTATGATCCCGATTCAGGTCGTGCTCATCCCGCTGTTCATTCTTTATAACAAAATAGGAATTATCAATACGCTCGCTTCTCTTATTTTGCCCCAAGTAGGTTTTGCCCTGCCGATCTCGATTTATCTGTTCGTGAGCTTCTATAAATACATTTCGAATGAGATCATGGAGGCCGCTGTCATGGATGGCTGCGGTGTGTACCAGGTGTTCTGGCGGATGATCTTCCCTCTATCCCGGAATACGATCGTCACAGTTGTCGTTATGAATCTGATATTTGTCTGGAATGAATTTATATTCGCCAATACGTTTATTCATGATCTGAAATCACGGACCATCCCAGTTGGCTTAATGGATTATATCGGGCAGTACGGTTTGACGGATTGGGGAGCGACCTTTGCGGCCATTAGCATCACGACCATTCCGACGATGGTGGTCTACTTCATGTTCAACAAGAGTGTTATTTCCGGCATGACGGCAGGAGCAACGAAAGGTTGATCTCCCGCATCCCTTGGCCAGAGGGTATACTGAAAGTACCAGGCTGCAACTTTGCAGGGTCAGGGGGATCTCATGAAAATACACCGGCTGTTCCTGTCGATCAGCATCCGCAGCAAAATCATTATACTGTCCATCGCCTGTTCCTTGCTGCCGCTTGTGCTGATTGCTTCCTTAACCTTCGTCTATTTAAGCAAAGTGATCGAAAACAAGATGTCCGACACCACCTCCAATCTGCTGGGCTCCATCAATTGGAATATCCAGACGTTCGTGAACGATGTGGAGGCGATCTCTAAGCTGATGTTGTCCTCCCGTGACGTTCAGAATTTCCTTGCCTATAGCAAGAATGATTTCAAGGAGATCTATGACCTTCAAAATGCGACCCGCAGTCTGATCGTCAATATTACCAACAACAAATCCTATATACGTTACGTTTACGTGGGCAGCGGGCAAAGGGAACTGATTACCACAAACCAATGGGACAGGTTAACGTACGACAATATCTATCAGGCGGTCTCACGGACGAAATGGTATCAACAGGTGGAAGGGATGGGCGGGCGGGGCTTGTGGCTGAACAGCGATGAAGTCCGGCTTGTCAAGGATACTCCGAACCTGCTGCTGTATGGTAAACAGTTAAACAACCTGGAGACGCTCGAACCGATCGGCATGTTAATTATTTCAATCGACAGGCGGGTCTTCGATGAAATGTTTCGAAATATTTCCAATGCGGAAAACGGGAATCTGATGATCCTGGAGCAAAATAAAGTCATTTATTATAACTCCCGCACTGCCGACCTGAAGCAGCTTCCTCCCAAAGAAATGGATCTGCTCTACGGCTTGCCTGAACGGGGCACCCGCATCGAGACGATGGGCGGAGAGCGGTATGTCATCACCTTCGATACTAATCCGGTAACCCAGTGGAAAGTGGTCAGCATGATCCCGTATTCTAATATCAACTCGGAAATTGTCTGGATACGTAATATTACGCTAACACTGACAATGGTGGCTTTCCTGCTGGCTGCCTATGGTTCGTATTTAATCTCGAAGCGTATCACGAAGCAATTGACTTTACTCTCCTCCGTTGCCAGAAAGGCTGCCAAACGGGAGAGGATCGAAGGAATCCTCTTTCAGGAGGAAGATGAAATCGGGAAAATAGGCAATCAGTTCTTAAGGACCTTCCGCACCAACTCTGAATTATCGGACAAATTAATAGAAGCCAGGCTGAAGGAGCGGGAAGCAGAGCTGCACGCGCTGCAAAGTCAAATCAACCCTCACTTTCTGTACAATACGCTGAATTCCATCTATCTGATGGCTGAACGAATCAGTGCCAAAAACATCTCGAAAATGGTCATGTCGCTGTCTAACATGTTTAAGTTAAGCTTGAATAATGGGGACTACATTACCACTGTCCGTAATGAGATCGACCAGGTGAAAAATTACTTGGAGATTCAAAATATCCGCTATAACGGAAAGTTCGAGGTGACCATTGAGCTTGAACCGGAAATTGAGCATATCCGTATGCTTAAGCTCCTGTTACAGCCGCTGGTGGAGAATGCGATTTTTCATGGGATCGAGCTGAAGGAGAGCCAAGGGAATATTTACATTCGGGGACGTATCGAAGGAGAGACGCTTGTATTCGAAGTCGAGGATGACGGCGTAGGCTTTGATCCTGCGGTTACGCAGCCTAAGGGATATGCATTAAGGAATATCCAGGAGAGGATTCAATTGCATTATGGTCAGAACCACGGGCTGCGCATAGACAGCATTCCAGGCACTGGAACCAAAGTTACCGTAAGGATCGGAATCATGGATGAAGACCGGCTATGAAGGTGGGATTACATCATGTATAAACTGTTTATAGCGGATGATGAACAGCTGGTGGTGGAGACATTGTCGGCTGTGATCGACTGGAACGCGTATGGGATAGGGATCGTGGGGACGGCAACTAACGGCAAGCAAGCCCTGGAACGGATTCTTCAGTCCGATCCGGACATTGTGCTGACAGATATTCGGATGCCCGGCCTGAATGGGCTGGAGCTGATCCGTGCCTTGAAGGAGAAAGGCCGTAAGGCGGAATGTATCATCATTAGCGGGTATTCCGAGTTCGAATATGCCAAAGAAGCCATCAAGCTGGAGGCTGTGGATTATCTGATCAAGCCGGCAGAGCTGGAGGAAGTAGCCAAGACGGTCTCAAGAGCGCTCAAGCGTCTTGAACGTACAGCGGATGCCACGGAGAATCGCCCTGAGCTTCGGAATGTGGCAACCTTGGACCGGGCGGCGTTTACAGATCTAATCGTCCATGCCAAACGCTCATCGTTCGATCAGACGCCCTACGAACGGTATAACCAGTTTGCGGTCCTCGTGATTGGAAGTACGCAGACGCTGTGGCTTGAACGAATGAAGAATAATGGCGCTACGGATGCGCTCCTCAGCTTTTTGACGAATCGCGGAATCGTTGTGGACCTGCTCTACGAGCAGCAGAAAGTCATCTTATTGTGTATGGCGGCCATGGAGGACAATGAGCCGTTAACAGAAATTGTGCTGGCTGCAGCCGAAGCCTTCTCGAAGGACAGCTCAGCGGACGATATTTCATTGTCGTTTGGACTGGGGCCGGTTGTAGCTGGAATTATAGAAGCAAATCTCTCTTTTGTAGCCGCTGACAAGGCATGTGAAATGGGGGTGTTCTTTGGGGTTCCGGTTATGGAGGGGGGCCGCGTAGAGGAGATTACCCGCGTATCCTGGAAGTGGCTGAGCGAGTGGTCTGACTACCTCCAGTCCTTCGTCCGTTACGAACAGAAGGAGTTCGAGGAGATGCTTGAACGTTGGATGGAATGGGGGACGGGACGGCTGATGGCTCCTGTTCTGCTTAAGAAGGCAGGCATAGAGTGGGGGAACCGGATGCTCGATCTGATTGAACAGGACTATGGAATCAAGATTGAGAAAGTGATCGGCGCCCGCCCGCAGCTGATGGACAGGATACTGGACACGCCGGACTGGGCGTCTTTGCAGCAACAGTTGCAGGATTTAGCGAAGAGTGTGCAATTTTATCTGAGTATAACCAAGACTACCATGAAGGAAAAAGTGGTTCAGGAAATCAAAGCGTATCTTGAAGCCCATTACCATGAAAATATTGGGCTGGATCAATTGGCCGAACGGTTCGGGCTCAATTCTTCCTATGTAAGCAACTTGTATTCCAAGTCGACCGGACAGACCATTCTGGAATATATCACGTTGCTGCGCATTCAGACAGCGAAAAAGATGCTGAGAGAAAGCAGCTTCAAAATCTTCAAAATATCCCAAAGTGTCGGCTATGATAACCAGCGGTATTTCTGCCAGGTATTCAAGAAGGTTGTGGGTGTAAGTCCCGGCCAGTATAGAGAAGAACATATGATGAAAAGTGATTGCTTTTGATAGAAATACCGAACATTTTAAAAGTTCAGTGCAGAGGATAATGAATTTTATCATCGGGCAGGTTTGATAATATTCAGTTGTAAGCGTAGACAGTAGATGAAAGGGGAGAGCATTATTGAACAGTAAGAGTAAAGTGGTACTAAGCGCGATGTTGGCATGCGGACTGCTCGCCGGATGTGGAAGCAAAGGGGATAACGCGCAGCCGGAGGCGGGAGCTTCGTCGGCACCCAAAGAAGAGAAGGTGTCGCTCACGTTCTGGAGAAACTCGGGCAATGACGCCGAGAATTCGGCCTATGACAAGCTGGTGGCCTCATTTAATGAAGCGCATCCTAATATCAAGGTTGAGATGAGCCCGATTCCGTATGCCGATTACGATACCAAGCTGAGAACATCCATTGCTTCGGGCAGTCCCCCTGATATTATGGCCGTCGACGGCCCGAATATGGCTTCCTACGCCCAGGCGGGTGCTTTACAGCCGCTGACCGCCTTTTTCAAGAAGGATGGTAATCTGGAGGATATTCCGGAATCGACCATTGCCACGTATACCTATAATAATGAGATTTACATGGCTCCGCTCACCGAATCCTCCATTGCTCTTTTCTATAATAAAAAAATGTTTGAAGCGAAGGGAATTCCTCTTCCCTCCAAGAACCCGGAAGAGCCTTGGACTTGGGATCAGGTGCTGGATGCAGCTAAAAAGCTTAACGACCCGGCCAAAGGCGTGTACGGCATTGATCCGGCGCAAGGCTTCGGTAATGCAGGAACAGCAGCCTACTTTAAATATCCGATAATTTGGCAGTTTGGCGGCGAGATCATGAGTCCGGATGGAACAACTTCCAAAGGTTACCTGGATAAGCCAGAGACCAAAAAGGCGTTGCAATTCTTCTCCGACCTGTATAATAAAGATAAAGTGTCCTCCCTGGAGTACCCGCCAGACCCGTTCCCGAACAGCCAGCTGGCGATGACGGTGGACGGCTCCTGGTCACTGGGTAATTATGCCGACAAGTTCCCTAATTTCAAATTAGGCGAAGATTATGATATCGCGCCACTTCCGAAGGAAACCCAGCAGGCTGTCGCGAACGGAAGCTGGTCGCTGGCCATTTCCTCGAAGAGTAAGAATGCCGATGCGGCCTGGCAGTTTGTAAACTGGGTAACGGGCTCTGAAGGGGCTAAGACCTACTGCTCTATCACAAAAGATATTCCGGCCCGCTATTCAGTAGCCAAAGAGTTCCCTGAGCTGGGCCAATATCCGAAGAATATCTTTGTGGTACAGAATCAGAAGTTCGGCAGACCGCGTCCGATTACACCGGTCTTCCCGCAAATGTCCGAAGCGGTAAACAAGATGATTGAGGAAGTGACCATCGCCGGACGCAACGCGGATGCAGCCATTGCCGACGCCATCAAAAAGATTGACAAGGCATATGCAGATCTGCCGCAAAAATAATACAATTTCCAAACATTACAGAAACGGCAGCCGCCCTTTATCCAAAGGGCGGCTAAGCCGTTTCCACTTGTAGCAAGGGGTGCGGTTGTCATGTTCTACTCGTTACGCAGCAGATTGATGTGGGCTTTTTCGATCCTGCTGATCCTTCCGATTACGGCGGTTGTCTTCATCCTCAGCAAGGAATCGTCGGAGCAGATCCGTACATCTACCCAGACGTCCACGTTGCAAACCATAGACCAATTTGCCTCCCATGTCAGCACACTGCTGACGCAGATTGAGGATATGGGCAACCAGGTGCTGAGCAGCGACATCACACAGGAATGGATAACCGCCGACCTGAACGATGAGAGCACTAAGGGGGAGCAGTATCTGGCCAAGCAAAAAATGCGGGAGCTGCTGTCCTCTTATGCGATCAATAATTCGAATGTGATTTCCATTTCCACCTTTGCGGAGGGAAAGGGCGGGTTATGGACACAGGACCTGGGCTACTTGAAGAGCAGCTGGTACAGCCAGTTTAAGGAGCAGGACGTACGCTGGACGCAGGCTCATAAGGACAAGGATCAGGCCGATGACAGCATACGATCGCGCGAGATCAATAGCCTTGTGCTTCCTTTGGTGCAGCTCCAGTCCTTTAAGGATGTTGGAGTAATCAAACTCAATTATCCTACGGTGCTGCTGCGCCAGGATCTGGATAAAATCAGCTTCGGCAAAAGCGGCAAAGCCTTCCTGCTGACGGCTGAAGGTCTCAGTGTACTCAATCAGGATTTGAGAGGAGCTGAGGGGCTGCTTAAAGACGGGCTTGCAACTGTGCAGAAACAGAGTGGCGGACAGACCAGCGGCATTTTCCCGCTTCACCAGGGGGGGACCGACTATCTGTTCTTTTACCGCAGGCTGCCTGCACAGAACTGGCTGATCGTCGGCGAGGTGCCGGAGGCGGAGCTGTATGCCACCATCACCAAGCTCAAAGAAACGCTGCTCCTTGCTAGCTTTGTGCTGCTGATCCTTGTCATTATTGTGGCGCTGTGGCTTTCTACCGGCATAACGAAGCCATTAAGTGCCATGGCCCGGGCCATGCGGCATGTGAGAAACGGGCAGTTCGAGCTGGCGATGAAGGATATGCCCAAGGTTAGATCGCGGCAGAGCGAAGTGGACTATGTGGCCGGTGTATTTGAGCAGATGACCCGTCAGCTGAAGTATCTGATCGAGACGGAATTCGAGACCAACCTGCGCCGGAAAAATGCCGAATACAAAGCGCTCCTGCTGCAGATCAATCCGCATTTTTACAACAATACACTGGAGATCATCAGCGGTCTGGCGGCGATGAAGCGGGAGGATCTGGTCATGGACGCCACGGAAGCACTGGGTAAAATGATGCGGTATTCGCTGAGTCTAGATACGGATCTGGTACAAGTCAGCGAGGAGCTTGGCTATATCCGTGACTACCTGTTCCTCCTAAAGCTGCGGCATGAGGATCATCTGATGGTGGAGGTCCGGCAGGATTCCGCCGCGGATCAGCTGCTCATCGCCAAGTTCATTCTGCAGCCGCTGGTAGAGAATGCGGTGAAGTACAGCCTGGAAAAAGGGGGAATCGCCGAGGTGGCCATCACCTCCAGTGTGTGCGGAGAGCGCCTGCACCTGCAGATCCAGGATAACGGTTCAGGAATGACACCGGAACTGATCGCCAGCATTCTTGCCGATACGGAGCTTAGGGACAGTGTGGGAATCTTAAATCATAAAGGGGACAGCATCGGACTACGCAATGTGCTCTCCCGCTGCCGCCTGTATTACGGCGAACAGTTTGAAGCCGTGCTTGATTCGAAGCTAAATACAGGAACAACCATTACACTGAAGCTGCCGCTGATAGAGAGGTGATTATCATGTATGACATTATGCTGGTGGATGATGAGAAGGGGGTCCGCAACAGCATCAAAGCCAAAATCGACTGGGAAGCCGCCGGCTTCCGGGTGGTCTCGGAGGCCTCAAGCGGCAATGAAGCGCTGCAGCTGCTGGAGCAGGGACCGCTGCCGCAGCTCGTCATCTCCGATATCCGTATGCCGCAGATGGACGGCATTGAATTTATCCGCATCTGCAAAACGAAGTATCCGCTGCTGAGGACGGTTGTGCTGTCGGGATACTCTGACTTTGATTATCTGAAATCGGCCATACAGCTTGGAGTGAAGGATTATTTGCTGAAGCCGGTAGCCCGCGCAGAACTGAATGAGCTGCTTGGCAAACTGGCTGAAGATATTAGACAAGAGCAACAAAAACTGCAGGCCTCACGGCAGGCTCTGCTGCAGAAAAATGAGCAGCTGCGGCTGCTGCAGGAGAATTTTTTGCTGCAAATGGTCAAGGACGAGTGGTACAGCTTGGCGGCGATCAAGGAACGGCTGCAGCAGCTCCAGCTGACCCCGCTGACGGCGGATGATCTGAAGCTGCAGTTTGTCGCTGTGGAGATGAGAGTACCGGCGGGGCGGATGGCGGACCGGCAAGAGCGCCGGGATCTGCTCAATTTGGCTTTTCAGATGTTATGCCGGGAGACGGCTGCCAAGCGGAAAGGAATCTATCCATTCCGCGATGTCGCCAATTCCGCGATGATGTATTTGCTGATTATTATGAAGCCGGAGCCGGAGTATGCCGATCGAACGGACAGGTTCGTAGAAGAGCTGAAGCGAAACATAGCCAGTTACTTGAAGCTGGAATGTGTGACGGGGATTGGCGAGGAAGTGAATGGACTCAAGCGGCTGAAGAACGGTTATGCTTCGTGCATGCTGTCCTGGAGCCAAAACACCGTGTATAAAGATGGAACGGGCGAACGGAGCCAAGTGATGGAGCTTATGCAGGCTTTTACCCCGGAGGTGGAGCGGAAGCTGGTGCAGGCGATTGAAAATTTGGACATGAGCACCTTCCGCCAGCAGCTTGACACTATTTTCAATAGCGAGAGAGATACTCCGATGTTTGCTTTTACCTTTCTGGCCCTGCGGATGCTGCTGATGTTCAGCTCCATCGCCAAAAAGTTCGAGCTCGGCGGCTCCGCCCTGCAGAAGTATTTGTGGAACTGTCAGAGGACCATTGCCGATTACCAGTCGCGTGAAGGTGTGCGGGGGCAGATTGATGAGCTGGCGCAGCTTGTCATGGACGAAGTGAAGAAGCTCCGCTTCTCCAGCGGACAGCATATGGTCGAAGCGGTCAGGAAATACGTGGAGGAGAATTTCTCTTACGAGCTGGCGCTTTCTTCCCTCGCCGAAATGTTTCATCTGAATGAGACCTATTTATCCGGGCTGTTCAAGCAGCATGTGGGCATAACGTTCAGCGACTATGTCACCCGGCTGAGAATGACCAAGGCAGAGCAGCTTTTGCAAGAGAATGAACTGAAGCTGACCGATATTGCCATGCTTGTCGGCTACTCCAGTTCCAGCTATTTCAGCACCTCTTTCAAGAAAAACAGCGGCAAAAGCCCCAAAGAATACCGTGAATGGTATTTGAAGAATCACCCCTGAGAACATCACAACTTCCGAGCCGATCATATTGAAAGGATTTCTCTGGCCGTTCAGCTACAATAGTGTCAACCAAACAAGGAATAGGAGCATGCAGCATGAATGTTTCGGGGGAGAAGCAAGCGCATAAAGAGAGCAAAACTGTAAGCAAACTGGCGTGTGCGGCTGCAGTAATGCTGGTTATCGCAGGGTGCACTATTGGCGGCAACGGCAATCATAGCAGCAATACTTCTGATGCTAAAACTCCGTCCGATGTCATCTCTACTGAACCTGCGGCCTTTCAGTTTTCTGATGATCCCAATTACTACACGGAGCTATACCGCCCGCAGTATCATCTGTCGCCGGAAAGCGGGAATATGAGTGATCCGAATGGAATGGTTTATTTCGAAGGTGAATATCACCAGTTCTACCAGAACAGCGGCCAGTGGGGTCACGCCGTCAGCACGGATCTGATTCATTGGCAGCATCTGCCGGTAGCGCTCCTGCGCGATTCGCTCGGGGAGATCTGGTCAGGCAGCGCCGTGGTGGACTGGAAGGATACGAGCGGTTTTTTTGGCGATGAAGCGGGACTGGTTGCGATCTTCACCCATTTCAAAGGTGGAATGCAGTCGCAGAGCCTGGCGTACAGTTCTGATAAAGGACGCACCTGGATCAAATATGAGGGCAATCCCGTGATTCCTAATCCGGGACTCAAGGACTTCAGAGATCCCAAGGTGTTCTGGCATGAGCCTTCGCACGCTTGGGTGATGGTTGTCTCGGTGGACAACCGGGTGAGATTCTATTCCTCTCCAGACCTGAAGGCCTGGCAGATGACCAGCGAATTCGGCGCCGATCAGGGCTCACATGCCGCCGTCTGGGAATGTCCGGATCTGTTTGAGCTTCCCGTGGAAGGCAGCAAGGAGACCCGGTGGGTGCTGGCGCTCAGCATCGGCAATAACAGCTCAACCCGTGGCTCGGCGGCGCAATATTTCATCGGCAGCTTCGACGGACAGACATTCAAGAACGAGAATGAGCCCTCCAAAGTGCTGTGGACCGATTACGGAAAAGACTTCTACGCCGCAGTGTCCTACTCGGATATTCCGCAGAGTGACGGCCGCCGGATCTATGCCGGCTGGATGTCCAATTGGCGTTATCCGTTCTCGATGCCAAGCGCTCCGTGGAAAGGGAATTTGTCGCTGCCACGGGAGCTGAAGCTGCGCGACATTCCCGGTGAGGGATTGCGCCTCGTCCAGCAGCCGGTGCAAGAGCTGGAAGCCTTGCGTGGCCAAGCGGTCAAGCTGGAACCCCAGCGGCTAGAGCCAGGCAGCAATCCACTGGCCGGTCTGCACGGGACCTCCTATGAACTCGATACCGAGTTCACCGTGAAGGGGGAGGCGGAATTCGGAATCAAACTGAGAAAAGGTGCAGATCAGGAGACCAATATATCGTATAACAACGCAAATTCAATGCTTACGGTGGATCGAACCCGATCAGGCGACAGTTCATTTGAAGCCGGGTTTGCCGAAACGGTCCAGGCTCCCTTAAGAGCGGTGAACGGTAAAGTCAGGCTGCATATCTATGTGGATGAATCGACGCTGGAGGTGTTCGGCGCAGACGGCGAGACGGTGATTTCCAGTATTCTTTTCCCGGAGGCTACCAGCAATGGATTGGAGCTGTATGTGAAACAAGGGGACGTGATGCTGGACCAGGCCGTTATGTATCCGATGGCCAGTGTATGGCGGAATGAGGCGCCGGACGGCCCCGAACCGCTTCGCGTCCTGCTGAGCCAATCCAGTGTGGATGTTCCGCTTGGCGGCACTGTGGAAGCGGCAGCGGCGGTGGTTCCGCTAACAGCTTCCCAGGAGCTTACTTGGGTGTCGAGTGATGAGGCCGTTGCCCAGGTGGAGAGCCATGCCGGAACATCCGCTGTCGTGAAGGGGCTGAAGGAAGGCCAGACGGAGATTAAAGCTCTTGCCCCGGGTGGGCAAATATATGCCGTAATGAATGTGTACGTCTATAAACCGGATTGAAATGGAGTGAAAAGATCATGACAAGCGTTACAGCGGCAGCTGAGTCTGCCTCCAAAACTGCCCCATCCAGCAAAAAGCCCCGCCGGTTTCTGCGGGGAGAAGAAATAACCGCCTGGTGGTTCGTGCTGCCTTCCTTTGCTTTGCTGCTCATCTTTGTGTTCTATCCGATGCTGCAAGCCTTTGTGATCAGCTTTCAGAATTATAACCTGGTAGGATCGACCCGCAGCTTCATCGGGCTCGACAATTACAAGTCTCTGGTGACGGACAGGGATTTCCTGGCCAGTCTCAGGCATTCGTTTCATTTTGCCATCGTAGTGATTCCGATTCAGACCGCGATTTCACTGGGCTTGGCACTATTAATCCAGAAAAAGTTCAAGCTTACCGGTCTGTTCCGCACACTCTATTTCATTCCGGTAGTCATTTCTACGGCAGTGGCCGCAACGGTGTTCAAACTGATCTACAACAAGGAATTCGGGATTCTGAACAATGTGCTGAAGACACTTCATCTGCCCACGACCAATTTCCTGTCCAACCCGGATACGGCGATGAACGGTGTGATCATGCTGGGAATATGGAAAGGCGTAGGTTTTTTCATGATTATCTTCCTGGCCGGATTGAACAACATTCCGCAAGATTTATACGAGGCGGCCCGGGTAGACGGTGCTACCAAGATACAGCAGTTCTTCCGCATTACGCTTCCTTTGCTGAACCGTACCACGGCCTTCGTGGTGATTATGACGACCATTGATGCCATTAAGCTGTCCGGCCTTGTGTTTGTATTGACCAGTGGAGGACCCAACGGGGCTACCGAAACCGCAGTCTATTATATCTATAAAATGGCCTTCCAGCAGATGCAGATGGGCTACGGCACCGCTGCCGCCTTTATTCTGTTTGCGATTGTTCTCGCCATCTCGCTCGTGCAAATGAGACTGTTCCGGAACGCGGAACATTAATGAGACTACTAGGAGGTATCCACATGAACCGCTTTGCAAGCATTGCCAAGTATACGGTGATGACCGTTCTGGCTGTTATTTCAATTATTCCAATCCTCTGGATGATCTCGGGTTCACTACGCCCTTATGAGGAATTGTTCAAGTACTCCTCCAGTCTGAATATTCATTTGTTCGTTCCTGTCCAGCCAACGCTGGCTAACTTCAAAGAGGTTATCTTCAGTGAGGGCAACCCGTTTCTCCGCTATATCGCGAATACACTGTTTGTTGCAGGGAGTGTAACCCTGCTGGTGCTGCTGGTGAATTCGATGTCGGCGTTTGCTTTTGCCAAGCTGCGTTTCCGTGGCAAAGCGATTGTCTTCGCCCTGTTCATGTCGGCAATGATTATTCCTGGTGAAGTAACGCTGGTCCCGAACTATCTGCTGATGAATTATTTCGGCTGGCTGAACTCCTATAAGGCGCTGGTGATTCCTTCGATGCTGTCTGTGTTCGGAATCTTTCTGCTGCGGCAGTTCTTCGCGGAAATTCCCGATGAAATTCTGGAGGCGGCCAAAATCGACGGAGCCTCGATGACCCGGACGTTCTCCAGTATTGTCTTGCCTGCGGCTGTCCCGCCGATGATCACCCTTGCGCTGATGACCTTTCTTGGCAACTGGGATTCCTATCTGTGGCCTCTAATCGTTATCAATGACGAAAAGAAACAGATGATCCAGGTAGCCATTGCCACGTTCTCCTCGGTGGAAGGAACCGATTGGTCTAAGATTCTAGCCGCAAGCACCATTTCCACGGTTCCGATCCTGATCCTGTTTCTGTTCCTGCAGCGCTATTACATTCAGGGCATTACGATGTCCGGTGTGAAAGGGTAATGAAAGGAAAGGGAATAACGATGAAATACGATACAGTGGCGCTCGGCGAACTGCTAATAGATTTTACTCCGGCAGGGCTGTCGCCTGCGGGCCAATAAAAGCTCATTGGGCCTTTGTGCAGGTTTATTATGACTTTTCCTCTGCTTAACTTTATCCTGTACAATGCTTATGGCAGGCTGTTCCCCATGTCTCAACCTCGCTAACAATGGCGGGGTATTTCTTTGCATTCAGGAAAATTTTCGTCACATACGTAATGCCCAGGATTTGATATCCTATGTAAGTTACACGAGACTGAGGAATTGGCGGTGTGGTACTTTGTTGTAGTAAACTTTACGTGAATTATATCGGAGGATGGACATGCGAAAAATCATTTTGTCTTTACTATTTTTAGCTGTAATTACTGCCTGTGGATCTTCGAGTGGAATTAATGCAGATGATCTCGCTATTGTTAAAGTGGACAGTGAAAAGGAAATTGTAAAGTATGGGATGAGCCAGGAGGATGCTGAAAAGATACTTGGTCCTGGGAAAAAAACCACCACGTTTAGTACATATAGTTCTGGAATTTCAATCATGTATAGAGACGGTGCAGTAGTATGTATTTTTATTGACGAAGAATCCAAGGGAAAGTATAAAACAATCCAAGGAGCAGAAGTAGGGATGTCAAAGCAAGAATTAATTAACTTGTACGGAGAATCTGGAGCACTCAGTTTATCAGAAATACAATTAGACTATATTTACGATTCCACAAATAAAAAGTACCTAACTATAGATGAGCAGAGTTCAAATAATGATCTAAAAAGTTATCAAGTATCAGTAAGGTTTAAAATGGATGGCGGTGCTCGGGTAATTAGTTTGCTAGATCGTCAGTCCGCCATGCTTGGAAGATAATAAATGTTAATAGTTATCAAAATAACCGTCTCGCCCTTCAATGGTATTGATCATTACTAGATCAGGATCAGTAGATATCTCCGTAATGCCGGTTTATCTTTTAAAACAATTGGGAAGTATGAGAGATGATCTTTTTAAAAATTTTTATCATCGTAGAGACTTAATTGATATTCTTTGAAGATGTTTTACTTTCTTTTGAAGAATGATTTTTTAATGCTACATAACAAATTCCCTGAAAGTGATGCAGACTTCATAATTGTGTCCAAGCCACAAGATCCGGTATTCATGTGGCGCCAGTACAATGCTGCTGTTCTTATTTCTGATCTTCGCTTACGCATAGTGGAGGGCGGTGGCAAGCGGTAAACTTTGAGACGGCGGTTTATAAATGCTGAATACTGAGTAAGAGAGTACCTTTGGGGTGCTCTTTTTTGTTTGGGGGTTGTTTATCACGCCTGCTCCCCCAATGTTACTTAATGATGATATACTAATCTTGAGTATTATGATAATGATAATCAAAATCAATTAAAGGCAGGTATATAAATTGGGACAAGTGAGATGAGGGAGCGCGGATTAATGCAAGCAGAAGCAGAAGCAAGCCAGGTATTTACACCTGAGATGATCGATACGATGGCCCGCATTTGGACACGTTCGATCATTACATTAATAGATGTACGCTTTCAGAATATAGCGTCCGCATACCCTTTGGAGCAGTATAAAATGCCTAGCAGCATGTTTATCTATGCCTGTGGAGGGGAAGCGCAAATTCAACTGAATGAAACCACATTTGGAATGGAACGCTTCGGTCTAGTTCATGGCGGGAAGGGGAGCCTGCTCAGTATTTCGCCTAAAAGGGAGACTGTGAAGACCTTTATGGTCTTTTATAAAGCAGAATCCCCTCTTTTGTTCAAGAAGCACCTGCAGCAATTACTGGAGCAAGTCAATCCATTTGTTCAACAGTTTGGTTATACACCAAGTAATCCCATTTTGCTGCTCGATTGGTTTCAACAAATGTTGAATGACTGGAACCGCGGCAAGGCGATGGATCAGCTTCAGGCTAAGGGTTTTCTATATCAATTGATTCATAGGGTGTATAGAGATTTTGAGGGTGGCGAGATTCGCTATCTCCAGCCCTTTCCAGCCAGTTCTGCCAAAATATATCTTGATAAACATTACAGGGAGCCGATTATGTTCCAGGATATTGCCGCTATGTTTGGGATCAGCGGTGGACAATTGACTAGGCTGTTCAAAAAGAAGGAAGGGATGAGCTTACAGGAGTACCTCATTCAGAGAAGGATTGAAGCTGCCTGTCATGACTTGAAGCATACAGAAGCAACCATTAAAGAGATAGCAACCGGATCTGGATTTGCTGATGAGAAGAACCTGTTTCGGATGTTTAAGAAGTATTACAAGATGACGCCGAGTGATTACCGGAAAATAAACGCACCATCCATGCAGGTTGATGGTATTGATAATGATTCTCATCTTCATTACAATGAGAGGGAACTGGCGAGTCTAGTCAAGTCTTATAGAGATGGGGAATCAAGCATGTTTGGACAAGTACGAAGTAAAGAAATGATCTTAGTGGCGGCGATGAGCCTGATGCTGCTGCTGACGGCATGTACGTCGGGGACGCCAGCGAATAATAGGGGAACGGTGAATCCGCCTGCGGAGACCGGGCAGACGACACAACCGGAAGTACAGGAGACGAAGGCTTCAGAAGCAGTCTCGCAGACCAGAACGATATCTACAGTAAAGGGTGATGTTGAGGTGCCTGGCAACCCTCAGCGTGTTGTAGTCGATTATCTGGTTGGTGATGTGGTGGCTTTGGGCGTAACTCCTCTAGGTGTGGCGAGAGCGACAAAGGGTGAGACAGAGGCAGTCTATTCTAACGAGATTAAAGATTCAATTAACATAAAAATGGAGCCGGAAGATGTCATGACTCTTGAGCCTGATCTGATCATATTAGCCTGGGGCGAAGAGAATTATGAGGATTTATCCAAAATTGCCCCGACCATTTATGTCCCTTATGGTGATATGACTACAGAAGAGCGTATCCATTTTATTGGCAATGTTCTGAATAAGCCGAAAGAGGCTGAGGCTGTTTTGGATGCTTATGCTAACAAAATCGAAGAAGCGAAGCTATCCCTTAAGAATGCAGGCCTTTCAGACGTGACGATTACTATGGGAGAATTCAGTGATAAAACGAACTCCATCGCTGGAGCCAAGCATGCGGTTGGCGAGCTTATGTATAATCAGCTTCAAATGAAGGCACCGTCAAAGGTTCAAACTGATATTATTGACGCTGATAAATATTGGGGACAGATCTCTATGGAGGTCTTGCCCGCTTACATGGGGGATTATTTGATCGCCTTAGGAGATACGGAAGTTCCTGCTGATCATGCGGTTTGGAAATCACTACCTGCTGTGCAACATAACCGGATTGTAACGGTGGGTTCATCGCTATCTTGGTCCACGGATATAATGACCTCCAGTGCATTGATCGATCATATTGTCAATCAGTTGCTGGCATTAGCTAAATAAGGGGATTGGGAAATACGATGAATAACAAGCCTGAACACAATCGCCGTGGGGCGGTGAACTTCACCATGTACATGGTGGTAGGGCTTGGATTAACGGTTCTCATGTCAGCGGCGTCGATTAGCTTTGGCGCCGCTGATATGAGGTTAGCGACTGCATGGGAGGCTATTTTCCGATTTGATCCAACGCTCACTGAACATCAAATTATTCAAACCCTACGTCTTCCGCGTACCGTAGCCGATCTGATCGTCGGGTGTAGCCTTGCGGTTTGTGGTGCGATCATGCAGGGGACAACGCGCAATCCGCTGGCCGACTCCGGGCTGATGGGGATCAGCTCTGGGGCAGCATTCGCAATTGCGCTGTGCCTGGCCTTTCTACCGGGGTATTCGTATGGGCAGATGATGCTGTTTGCATGTCTGGGAGCAGCACTTGCGACCGGGATCACGTACTTTATCGCGTCACTGGGCAAGCGTGGGATGACACCTCAGCGGCTGGTGCTGGCAGGACTGTCCATCTCCATGCTGTTTGGCGCACTCAGTCAGTATTTGGCGATCAATTACAACCTGGGCCGGGCATTGGCATTCTGGACAGCGGGCAGTACAGCCGGGGCCAAGTGGGGGGAATTACTGATTATCTCCCCTCTATTTGTTGGTGGTGTCCTGCTGGCGCTGGCGCTAGCTCCTTCCGTTACACTGCTCAGTCTGGGGGATGATGTGGCAAGTGGACTCGGTATTCGCAGCGGACTGGTCAAGGGACTATCGACGATTATCGTGCTCGTGCTGACTGGACTGGCTGTTGTCGTGGTTGGCCCAATCGGTTTTGTGGGTCTGATTACCCCGCATATTGTGCGATATATGGTCGGAGTCGACTACAGGTACATTATTCCGGCAGCTGCGCTATATGGTGCGTTGCTGACCGTATCGGCGGATCTGGCTGGCCGTTTGATCAATAGGCCGTTCGAAACACCGATTGGCATTATTTTTTCCATCATTGGTGTGCCGTACTTTCTCTTCCTGGCCCGCAGGCAAAGGAGGGAATTTGAATGATCAAGCAGCGTTATACGGTGCAACGGGGTATCCTCGTCAATGTAGTGCTTATAGTGCTCATCCTTATGTTTGCTGTCATTAGCATGAATTCCGGCAAGATGAATCTTTCACCGCAGGAAGTGCTGAACGTTCTCCTGGGTAACGGCACCGGCAAGCACAATCTGATCCTGTTCGATTTTCGAATGCCACGAATCGTACTGTCGATCTTGGTAGGTCTGGGAATGGGAGCGGCTGGGGTCGTGATGCAGAGTTTGCTGCGCAATGATATGGCTAGTCCGGGGACACTGGGGATTAGTTCAGGATCGGGTTTGTTTGTCCTGTTCTTCGTCGTATTTTTCGCATCGGCAGGAAAAAGTTCCTTCATTGCCCTGCCACTGCTGGCCTTTGTCGGCGGCCTGCTGGCGGCAGGATTGATCTTCTTATTATCGTATCACCGTGGGCGAAACCTCTCGCCAATCGGTCTGATCTTAACCGGGGTTG